>NZ_SCOB01000057.1:0-1093 GCF_005503465.1 Microbacterium sp. 4NA327F11
TGTACTTCCCCGGGAGGTTGTGAACGGGTGAGGTAGGCGAAGACCTCCGGGCAGGATGTGGGTTACCACACTCGCATCCTGACCACGGAGGTCTTCGTGTCTCACGCTAACGCGCCTTTGACGCCGGAAGGGCGTCGTCGTCTTGCTGTCCTCGTCGTGGATCGGGGCTGGTCGTTGCGGCGGGCAGCGGAACGGTTCCAGTGCTCGCCCGCGACGGCGAAACGGTGGGTCGACCGGTATCGGGCCGGGCTGCCGTTGACGGACCGCAGCTTCAGGCCGCAGACCTCGCCGAACCGGCTCCCGCGGAAGACGGAGCGGAGGATCGTGTCGTTGCGGTTCACCCGCCGGTGGGGTCCGCACCGGATCGCGTATCACCTGGGCCTTGCCCGCTCGACGGTCGGCCGGGTGCTGGCCAGGTATGGGATGCCGAAGCTCGTGAACATCGATCAGGCCACCGGGCTGCCAGTCCGCAAGCCGACGCCGAAGCGGTACGAGGTCGCAAGACCGGGCCAGCTGATCCACGTCGATATCAAGAAGCAGGGCCGGATCCCTGATGGCGGCGGCTGGCGCGCCTTCGGCCGCGGATCGGCGCAGGACCGTGCCGCGGGATCCGTCCGTGACAAGGCCGCACGGTCAGGAGCGGCCGGCTCCCGCGGCTACCGGTATCTGCACCACGCCGTCGACGACAACTCGAGAGTCGCGTACTCGGAGATCCTCGACGACGAACGCAAGGAGACCGCGGCAGGGTTCTGGACCCGCGCGAACGCGTTCTTCGCGAGCCTCGGAGTCACGGTCACCGCCGTGATGACAGACAACGGCGCGTGCTACCGGTCACACGCGTTCGCGGACGCGCTCGGCGACGGTGTGAAGCACAAGTGGACAAAGCCGTATCGGCCGCAGACCAACGGGAAGGTCGAACGCTTCAACCGCACCCTCGCCGCCGAATGGGCCTACGCCAAGCCCTACGCCAGCGAAGCAGAGCGAGCCGCGGCATACGAGACCTGGCTGCATCACTACAATCACCACAGACCCCACACCGGGATCGGCGGCCAGACCCCCTCAGCCCGCGTTCACAACGTCACGGGGAAGTACA
>NZ_SCOB01000006.1:0-152153 GCF_005503465.1 Microbacterium sp. 4NA327F11
GAGGCGGTCCAGGAGGGCTTTGCGGTCGGGGTTCGCGGCCGCCCAGGCGTCGAATTGTTCCTGCCAGGCGGTGTGGGCGTCGTGGCCGCGGGTGATGAGCTCACGGGTGTGGGTGAGCAGTTCCGGGGCGATCACGAAGGACTGGTCGGGGTCGTAGCCGAGGACCTTCTTCGTCGCGGCGAGTTCGGCCGCGCCGAGCGCGGAGCCGTGGATCTTGCCGGTGTTCTGCTTGCCGGGGGAGGGCCAGCCGATGATGGTGCGCAGGATGATCAGCGACGGGCGGGTCACATCGCCCTTCGCGGCCTCGATCGCGGCGTGGAGCTCGGCGACGTCTTCGACGTACTGGCCGGTCTTCTTCCAGTCCACGACCTGCACCTGCCACCCGTACGCCTCGTACCGTTTCGCGACGTCTTCGGTGAACGCGACGTTGGTGTCGTCTTCGATGGAGATCTGGTTCGAGTCGTAGATCGCGATCAGGTTGCCCAGCTGCTGATGCCCGGCCAGCGACGACGCTTCCGCGGTCACGCCTTCCTGCAGGTCCCCGTCACCGGCGATCACGTAGATGTGGTGATCGAACGGGGACGTGCCCGCGGGCGCGTCCGGGTCGAACAGGCCCCGCTCGTAGCGGGCCGCGTACGCGAACCCGACCGCGGACGCCAACCCCTGACCCAGAGGGCCCGTCGTGATCTCCACACCCTTGGTGTGTCCGTACTCCGGGTGCCCGGGCGTCAACGACCCCCACGTCCGCAACGCTTCCAGGTCCGACAACTCCAACCCGAACCCGCCCAGGAACAACTGCACATACTGCGTCAAAGACGAATGCCCCACCGACAGGATGAACCGGTCACGACCGATCCACGACGTGTCCGACGGGTCATGACGCAACACCCGCTGATACAGCAGATACGCCACCGGCGCCAGGCTCATCGCCGTCCCCGGATGACCGTTCCCGACCCTCTCCACCGCATCCGCCGCCAACACCCGCGCCGCATCCACCGCACGCTGATCCAACTCATCCCAGGCAAGAATGGCCACTTCGTCCTCCGCATCGTGACGGCACTGTCGTCGGATGTCCCGGGCGGACACCGCGAACATTATTGACAAACCGGTTGACCAATTTCAAGTCCGCCTCTCCCCGGTATCGTGTCTGCATGCCCGCCTACCCGTCCGATCGTGCCGAGGACATCGCCGCCTCGCTGGTCGCGCTGCCGACGGGAACCCCCGTGACCGAGGTCGCCCGGCGCCTCCTCGATCTGTTCACGGGCGGGCAGGTCGCCCCCGGCACCCGACTCCCTCCCGAGCGTCAGCTCGCCGCGACCCTCGGGGTCGGGCGGTCCGCGGTGCGTGAGGCGCTCGCGGCGCTCGAGATCCTCGGCATCGTCGACGTGCGTCCGGGGTCGGGAACGTACCTCCGCGGCGCGGCGAGCGAGCTGCTGCCGCAGACCCTCCGCTGGGGCCTGCTGATCAGCGAGCACAACACCGTCGAGCTGCTCGAGCTGCGTTCCGGGCTCGAGACGTACGTCGCCCGACTGGCGGCATCCCGGGCGGAGAACGCCGCAATCTCGCGGGTTCAGGGGCATCTCGACGAGATGCGCGCGGCCCGCGACGACTACGCCGCATTCGCGGTGGCCGATCGAAAGTTCCACCAGGCGCTGGCCGAATCGGCCGACAACGCGACCCTCATCGACCTGCTGCACGTCGTGCGCTCGCTGCTGCACGTGTATGCGAATCGTGCCGTGCACGACGACGACAGCGTCGCGACCGCCATCGAGGAGCACGCGGCCGTTCTCGCCGCGGTCGCCCGTGGCGATGAGAACGGGGCTGCGGCGGCGATGGCCGACCACATGGCGACCGCCACGCATCGCCTCAAGGCCGAGATCACCCGATAGCGGCGAGATGCCCGCGATGCCTCTCCTCGCCGGCCGGAGGGGTCGCGTCGGCATGCCGTCGTCGCGGAGTGATCCGAGGCATCCGGAAATTCCGTCTTGCAATTGGTCAACCGGTTTGCCAAACTGTCCAACCGTGACAGCAGTCACAGATCAACGCTGATTTGCCAGGAGTCAATGTGGACACACGACCCACCACCGAGGCGAACCCGATCGCCCGGTCAGCCATCCGCAAGGTGGCAGTGCGCCTCGTACCGTTCGTCGCGCTGATGTTCTTCATCAACTACCTCGATCGCACCGCGATCGGGTTCGCCGCCCCCAACGGCATGAACACCGACCTGGCGCTCAGCGCCGCTCAGTTCGGTTTCGCCTCGGGCGTCTTCTTCATCGGATACATCATCCTCGAGGTGCCCTCGAACCTCGCCCTGCACCGCTTCGGAGCGCGCCGCTGGCTCGCCCGCATCATGGTCAGCTGGGGCATCGTGGCGCTCCTGTTCACGTGGGTGCAGAACTTCGAGCAGCTCGTCGCGCTGCGCTTCCTCCTCGGTGTCGCCGAGGCGGGCTTCTTCCCCGGAGCGATCCTCTTCCTGAGCATGTGGGTTCCGGCCGCCTACCGCAGCCGCATCCTGATGCTCTTCTACCTCGCCCAGCCGCTGACCACCGTCATCGGTGCGCCGCTCGCCGGTGCGCTCATCCAGCAGCACGGGGTCTTCTTCGGCCTCGAGGGCTGGCGCTTCATGTACTTGGGCGTCGCGATCCCCGCGATCGTCGTCGGTGTCATCGCCTGGTTCTACCTGAAGGACAAGCCCACCGAAGCGAAGTGGCTGACCCGCGACGAGCAGTCGTGGCTGACGACGGCCCTCGACGCGGAGAAGGCCGAGACCGGCGCCGCCGCCAAGCACACCTCGGTGAAGTTCGCCTTCAAGTCGGGTCGCGTGTGGGTGCTCTCGCTCGTCTACTTCGGCTTCATCTACGGCCTGTACGCGCTGGCGTTCTTCCTGCCGACGATCATCAAGGGTTTCCAGGATGCCGCGGGCACGAAGTTCGACGTCTTCCAGACCGGACTCATCACGGCGATCCCGTACGTGCCGGCCGCCATCGCGATGTACTTCTGGTCGCGCGACGCCTCGAAGCGCGGCGTGAAGACGTGGCACATCGCGATCCCCGCGGTCGTCGGCGCCGTCACCATCCCGCTCGCGCTCTACGCCGGCTCGCCCGCTGCGACGATCGCCGTCATCGGCCTCACGGCCATGTCGATCTTCGCCGCGCTGCCGAACTTCTGGACGCTGCCGACGCGCTTCCTCACGGGGGCCGCAGCCGCCGCCGGTGTCGCGCTCATCAACACGATCGGCAACATCGCGGGCTTCAGCGCGCCGTACATCACCGGTGCGGTGCACGACTGGACGGGCGGCTACCAGGTCCCGATGATCCTCGTCGGCGTCTTCATGCTGCTCTCGGCCGTGCTCGTCGTCTCGCTCGCGCGTCGTGACGCGAAGCTGCGCGCCACGGCAGCCGTCGCGCCGCAGACCGACGCCGTGGAGGAGAACGCGCGATGACCCGCCTCTGGAACACCCCTGCCGAGTTCGCCGACGAGATGGTCGACGGCTTCGTCGCCGCCCATCCCCGCTACGTGCGGAAGATCTCCGGTGGCGTCGTGCGCCGCGCCGTCTCCCCCGAGGGCCAGGTCGCTCTCGTCGTGGGCGGCGGCTCGGGCCACTACCCCGCCTTCGGAGGTCTCGTCGGACCCGGACTCGCGCACGGTGCGGCCATGGGCAACCTGTTCGCGTCACCTTCGACGCAGCAGGTGCTCTCGGTCGCCCGAGCCGCCGACAACGGCGGCGGGGTGTTCCTCTCCTACGGCAACTACGCCGGCGATGTGCTCAACTTCGACGCCGCCCAGGAGCGGCTGCGCGCCGAAGGCATCGCCTGCGAGACCGTCACCGTCACCGACGATGTCGCGAGCGCCCCGCTCGCCGAGCGCCACAAGCGCCGCGGCATCGCCGGAGACCTCACCGTGTTCCGTGCCGCCGGTGCGGCCTCGGCGGCGGGCTACCCGCTCGCCGAGGTCGCCCGCGTGGCGCGGCTCGCGAACGACCGCACCCGTTCGTTCGGCGTCGCCTTCACCGGCTGCACGCTGCCGGGTGCCCCCGAGCCGCTGTTCACCGTCCCCGAGGGGAAGATGGCGGTCGGCCTCGGCATCCACGGCGAGCCCGGCATCGACGTGGTCGACATCCCCTCGGCCGACGAGCTCGCCGCCCTTCTCGTCGAGCGCCTGCTCGCCGAGGTGCCGGACGGCGCCGACGGGCGCGTCATCCCCATTCTCAACGGCCTCGGCTCGGTGAAGTACGAGGAGATGTTCGTCGTCTACGGGCGCATCTCGGCACTGCTCGAGGCAGCCGGACTCACCGTCATCGACGCCCACGTGGGCGAGTACTGCACGAGCTTCGACATGGCGGGGCTCTCGCTCACCCTGTACTGGCTCGACGACGAGCTCGCCGACCTGTGGGAGACGCCGGTCGACACGCCCGCCTACCGACGCGGCTCGGTCGGCGCGGTCGAGCTGTCGGATGCCCCGGACGAGGCGCCTGTCGCGGAGGTCGTGCTGACCCCCGGCGACGCCGAGTCTGTGGCTCTCGCCGAGACCGTCGTCGCGGTGCTCGAGACGATCGTCGCCACGATCGACCAGAACGTCGACGAGCTCGGCCGCATCGACGCGATCGCCGGAGACGGCGACCACGGCATCGGCATGCAGCGCGGCTCCCACGCCGCCCTCGCCGCGGGTCGTGCGGCAGCCCAGGCGGGCGCCGGCGCCGGAACGGTGCTCGCGCAGGCCGCCGACGGCTGGTCGGACAAGGCCGGCGGCACCTCGGGCGCGCTCTGGGGCGTCATCCTCACCGCGATCGCCGGGTCGCTCGGCGACACCGGACGTCCGGAGGCGGCCGCGGTCGCCGCGGGCGTCGCCGCCGGCGCGAAGGGCGTGACCGACTACGGCAAGGCCGAGATCGGCGACAAGACGCTCGTCGACGCGCTCCTGCCGCTGACCGAGACCCTCACGGCGCGCATCGCCGCCGGAGACGACTTCGTCGACGCCTGGCAGGTGGCCGCGGCATCCGCCGCCGCCGCCGCCGAGGCGACCGCCGACCTGCTGCCGCGCATGGGCCGTGCCCGCACGCACGGCATGAACAGCGTCGGCACCCCCGACCCGGGCGCGATCTCGCTCGCGCTCATCGCGACCTCCGTCGGCGCACTCCTGGCCGACCGCATCGAAAGGAAAGCCCATGCCTGAGCCGCTGCGCATCGTCGTCGGATCCGACGACGCCGGATTCGACTACAAGGAGATCCTCAAGCGCGATCTCGAGAACAACGACGGCGTCGCGTCGGTGGTCGATGTGGGCGTGGACGCAGACGGGCACACCGCGTACCCGAAGGTCGCCGTGCAGGCCGCGGAGCTCGTCGCCCGCGGCGAGGCCGACCGTGCGCTGCTCATCTGCGGCACCGGTCTCGGTGTGGCGATCGCGGCGAACAAGGTCGCCGGCATCCGTGCCGTGACCGCGCACGACTCGTTCTCGGTCGAGCGCGGGGTGCTCTCGAACAACGCGCAGGTGCTCACGATGGGCCAGCGCGTCGTCGGCATCGAGCTCGCCCGCCGTCTCGTCAAGGAGTGGCTCACGTACCGCTTCGACGAGACCAGCGCGTCGGCCGAGAAGGTCGCCGTCATCGGACAGTACGAGACCACCGGCTCCTGCTGATGAGCACGGTCACGGTGGGGGTGAGCCTGAAGGCCTACTTCGGCAGGCAGCAGGCGCGCGACTGGTTCGCCGACGTCGCGGCGCGCGTGGCGCGTCACGACGCCGTGCAGGCCGGCGCGGTCGACGTGTTCGTCATCCCCACCTACCTGCAGATCGCCGACGCGCGGGCTGCGCTCGCGGGCACTCCCGTCGCGATCGGCGCGCAGGATGTCTCCGCCTACGGCGTCGGCGCGTACACGGGGGAGATCAACGCGGCCGAGCTGGCCGACTCGGGCGTCTCGCTCGCCGAGATCGGCCACGCCGAACGCCGTCGGCTGTTCGGGGAGACCGACGACGTGGTGGCCGCGAAGGCCGCCGCCGCGCTCGCCCACGGCGTGACCCCGGTGCTGTGCATCGGGGAGACGATCGAGACGGATGCCGCCTCCGCCGCCCGCGCCACTGTCGCCCAGCTGCACACCGACCTCGCCGACGCCCCCGACGGACCGGTGATCGCCGCGTACGAGCCGGTGTGGGCGATCGGCGCCCCCGCGCCCGCCCCGGATGCGCACATCGTGACGGTGATCGCCGCGCTGCGCGAGGCGCTCGCGTCGCTCCCCGGCCGCGCCGGCTCGCGGGTGATCTACGGCGGGTCTGCCGGCCCCGGCCTCCTCGCCCGGCTCGGCGACGGCGTCGACGGACTCTTCCTCGGCCGTTTCGCACACGACCCGGCCGCGCTCGAGGCCGTGCTCGACGAGGCATCCGCTCTCGCGACCGCCCGACGGGGGGCGTGATGTTCGGCCTCAGCACCTATGCGTTCTTCTGGCAGCTCTCCGACCGGGTGAGCCGCCCGATGACCCTCGAGGAGGCGTTCGTCGCCACGACGGAGTCGGGCGTCGACCTGTTCCAGATCTGCGACTACGCGCCGCTGGACACCTGGGACGACGCGCGCGTGGCGGATGCCGCGGCATCCGCTCGCGACCTCGGACTCACCATCGAGCTCGGCACCAAGGGCGTCGACGCCGCGACGCTGCGACGCTACCTGCACCTCGCCGACCTGTTCGGCGCGACGCTCGTGCGCAGCATGCTCTACTCGCCGACGACACGGCCCGACTCGACCGCCCAGGCCATCGCGTGGCTCGGGGAGACCCTTCCCGAGTACGAGTCCGCCGGAGTCACGCTCGCGCTCGAGACGTACGAGCAGGTCGCGACCCGCGACCTCGTCGCCGTCGTCGAGGGCGCCGAGAGCCCCGTGATCGGCGTCTGCCTCGACCCGGCGAACGTCGTCGCCCGCCTCGAGACCCCCGGCGACTGCATCGCGGTCGCCGCCCCGCACGTCGTGAACGTGCACGTGAAGGACTTCGCGTTCGCGCGCCAGGACGGCTGGGTGGGCTTCACCTACTCGGGCGCGCGCATGGGCGAGGGCCTGCACAACTACCCCGACCTGCTGCGCGCGGTACGTCCGCGGGAGCGCGGCATCAACGAGATCGTCGAACACTGGCTGCCCTGGCAGGGCGACGAGGAGTCGACGACCCGCACCGAGCGGGACTGGACCCGCACCACACTCGACTATCTGAGGAGCACACTATGAGCACCACTGCGACCGACACGTACAAGATCGCGGTCATCGGGGCCGGCGGGAAGATGGGCATGCGTGTGTCCAACAACCTCGTGAAGACCGACCACACCGTCTGGTACGTCGAGAACTCGCCCGCCGGTCAGCAGCGCACCCTCGACGCGGGCCGCACCCTCACCGACGCGGCCGAGGCCGTGGCCGATGCCGACATCGTCGTGTACGCCGTGCCCGACCTTGCCCTGCAGTCGGTGACCGCGCAGCTCGTGCCGCTGATGAAGGAGGGCTCGATCGCCCTCACCCTCGACCCGGCCGCCGCCTACGCGGGCCTGCTGACCGACCGCGCCGAGGTCATCCGCGCGGTCGCCCACCCCTGCCACCCGTCGATCTTCCTGCAGCGTCAGACCCCCGAGGAGTGGGCCGACACGTTCGGCGGCATCGCCGCCCCGCAGGACGCCATCGCCGCGATCGAGTCGGACGACCCGGCCAAGAAGGCGATCCTCGACGCGACCGTGCGCGCCATCTACGCGCCCGTCATCGACGTGCACTACGTGACGATCAAGCAGCTCGCCCAGCTCGAGCCGACCCTCGTCGAGACGATCGCCTGCATGATCGGGGCGCTGCTGAACGAGTCGCTGCACGAGGCCGTGCACACCATGGGCGTGCCCGAGGCGGCGGCCCGCAGCATCCTGTACGGCCACACCCAGGTGGCCCTCGCCAACGGCCTGCGCGGCGACAACCCGTTCAGCGACGCGTGCCTGATCGCGATGGACTACGGCCGCGAGTCGATCATCAAGGACGACTGGAAGAAGATCTTCCAGGACGACGAGCTCGACAAGAACCTGTCGCGCATGCTGCACCTCGACCACATCGAGCGCTGACCCCGCACGTCGCATCCCCCGGCCGCCTCGGCGTCGGGGGATGCGACGTCTCCCGGCGCGGGAGAGAGTGGATGCCGCGGCCTCCGCGGCCGCGTCAGACGTCGCCCTCGAGCAGCTCGCGAAGGCGCGCGAGGTCGGCGGCCACCGCCGTCGCGTCGGCCTCGAACGCCTCGTCGCTCACGCCCGGGTGCTGGAACAGGGTGAAGACGATCTCGGCGCCGTCGGCGTTGCGCAGCACCCGCAGCGAGTTCTGCACGATCGTGCCATCGGGGAAGACGACGTCGTGATCGAGGATGCCGAGCTCGACAGGGGCGGTGAAGACCACCTCGACCTCGCCCATGGGCGAGTCGGTGCGCCACCGGCCGCCGTGCTGACACACCCCGCTGCTGAGGCCCGCCGCCCACCGCGGCAGATTCTCGTAGGTGCCCGCGAACTCGGCGACGATCGCCGGGTCGCGATCGATGGTCTGGGAGATGTGACGCACCGGGAAGGTCATTCCTCGATCATGCCCGCACAGCCTGTGCACGAGCCGCCCTTGCGCGGCGCCGGGGAGAGCCGGTAGGTCGTTCGCCGCGGCGGCGATATCGTCGGCGCATGAGCGACCACGACGCATCCCGTGACGAACGCGCCCGCGCCCTCAAGGAGCGCATCTACGTCACCTTCGCGGCGCTCGCCGTCGTCGTCACGCTCGCGAGCCACGGCGAACACGACGCACTGAACGCGCTCGTGACGCTGCTCGTCACCGTGCTCGGAACGATCTTCGCCGTGTTCACCGCCGACGTCATCTCCCACCTCGTCGTGCACGAGCGGCTGATGAGCGCGCGCGAGCTGCGCAGCGCCGCGGCCACCAGCTTCGGTGCGCTCGGTGCGGTGGCGCTTCCGGCGGTGCTTCTGCTCGTGGCCGCGCTCGGGGCATGGCCCACGTTCACCGCGCTGGTCGCGGCCGCCGCCGCTCTGCTGCTCGCCCTGGTCGTGATCGGGTACCTCGCGATCCGCAGGCTGCGCCTCGCCTGGTGGCAGCGGCTCGTCGCCCTGGGCGCGGAGGCCCTGCTCGGTGTGCTGACCGCCGGACTGCAGCTGCTCGCGCACGGGTGAGGGCGTCAGTCGACGACACCCGCGATCAGCACCTCAATGAGGTAAGCCCGGAGCGCCGGGATGTCGCGCACGAGAGTGCGCCAGACGCGGCGTGGATCGAGATCGTCGTACTGATGCGCGGCAAAGTTGCGCATGTCGATGATCTGCCGCCATGGCTGCCCGTCGAACCGCTCGCGAATAGCAGGTGGGATGCGTCCGATGGCCTCGCCGATGCGGATGAGACCCATCTCTGCTGCCCATTGCGCACGCAGGTCTGCGACGAAGGCGTCTTGCCCGCCCGCCACGATCTCAGCGAGCACGTCACACACCGCCACCACCCGTCGTGCGGCATCATGCGCCTTCTGCGCATCGCGCGCGGTCACAGCGCGACTGCCTCGCGCAGAATGCGCTCGCGGATATCGCCGTGCAACGCATCCGCCCCAACGACGTCGACCTCCACCTGCAGGAGGTCGGTGAGGGCGATGCGCAAACCGACCTCGTCGAGCAGCGTGGCCTCGTCGGTGAAGTCGACGAGCAGATCGACATCGGATGCCCCGTGGGCGCTGCCGCGGGCGACGGAACCGAAGAGCCGCGGGGTCGTCGCGTGGTACGCGGGGAGGAGCCTCAGGATCTCGTCGCGGTGGCGAGCGACGCGCTCGGAGGCCGTCGCGGCGAGTGCTGTGCGAATGCGTTCGACGACGGCGCCACTGGGCGAACGACGACCGTTCTCGTAGGCCGAGAGGTTGGGTTGCGAGACCTGGGAGGCCAGAGCGAGCTGCGACTGACTCATGCCCGCCGCTTCCCGTTGCGCCCTGATGTCCACGGCGCCAGGGTACCCGAGAGTTATCGCGGGCGATATAGGTGTAGAAGGTGGAGGGGCTGACGGGAATCGAACCCGCGCTGTCTGCTTGGGAAGCAGAAGTTCTGCCATTGAACTACAGCCCCGAGGCGGCGTGACCGCCGGGATGACGCCTGACGGCGCCTCGCCAGCATAGCAACCGCGCCCGGCGGCTACGCTGATCGCGTGCTGCTCTCCGATCGCGACATCCGGTCTGAACTCGACTCCGCCCGCATCGGCCTGGAGCCCTCGGATGCCTCGATGGTGCAGCCGTCGAGCGTCGACGTGCGCCTCGACCGCTACTTCCGGCTGTTCGACAACCACAAGTACCCGTTCATCGATCCGGCGGTCGATCAGCCCGAGCTGACCCGTCTCATCGAGGTCGCCCCCGACGAGCCGTTCATCCTGCACCCGGGCGAGTTCGCGCTCGGGTCGACGTTCGAGCGCGTCACCCTGCCCGACGACATCGCGGCCCGCCTCGAGGGCAAGTCGTCGCTCGGACGCCTCGGCCTGCTCACCCATTCGACCGCCGGCTTCATCGACCCCGGCTTCACCGGGCACGTGACCCTCGAGCTCTCGAACGTCGCGACGCTGCCCATCAAGCTGTGGCCGGGCATGAAGATCGGCCAGCTGTGCTTCTTCCGCCTGTCGTCGCCGGCCGAGAACCCCTACGGCTCCGGCCCGTACGGCAACCGCTACCAGGGCCAGCGCGGCCCGACCGCGTCGCGGTCGTTCCAGAACTTCCACCGCACCGACGTCAGCATCACCGACGCCGGGTCGCCCGGGCGGTGACGGATGCCGCGCCTCGGGGCCGCGGCATCCGTCACGCTCCGACGTCGAGCAGTTCTCGCAGCGTCGCGCGCTCGGGGTACTCGGAGCGGTAGGAGCCGCGGTCCTGCAGCAGCGGGATGACCCGCTCGACGAACTCGTCGAGACCGTGCGGAGACGTGGTGCCGACGACCACGAAGCCGTCGGTGGCGCGTTGCTGCACGGCGTGGTCGATGGCGTCGGCGACGGTCTCTGGCGTGCCGACGAACGACTGCCGCCCGAGGAAGCGCACCGCCAGGTCACGGGCGCTGAGGTTCTCGGCCTCGGCGAGGGCGCGCCACTCGCGCGCGGTCGCCACCGGGTCGGCGACGAACCGCACCCGGCCGGCGAACACCGTCGACTCGGGGTCGGGATCGAACGCCGGCAGCGGACCGTCGGGGTCGAGGCCTGACAGATCGGTTCCCCACACCTGCTCGAGGAACGCGATCGCGGTCGGCGGCGTGATCTGTGCGCGCGAGACGACCCGGGCGCGCTCGGCGGCCTCCTCGGCGGTGTCGCCGAGGATCACGGTCGCCGCCGGCAGGATCTTGAGGTCGTCCTCGGCGCGGCCGAGCGGGCCGAGCCGCCGCTTCACGTCGTCGTAGAACGCCCGGGCCTCGTCGAACCCGGTGTGCCGCGAGAAGATCACGTCGGCGTTCTCGGCCGCGAACTGGCGACCCTCGTCGGAGTCGCCCGCCTGCACGATCAGCGGGCGGCCCTGCCGGCTGCCCGGCAGCGTCGGCAGCGCCTGCACATCGAACTGCGAGCCGTGGAACGCCACCGGCTGCGGGGCATCCGCGCCCTGTGGCCATGCCCGCCACAGCTGCGAGGCGAGGTCGATGAACTCCGCCGCGCGCACGTAGCGGTCGGCGTGGTCGAGAAACGCGCCGCGACGGAAGTTCGCGCCGTGGAACGCGTCGTTGGTGGTCACGACGTTCCAGCCGGCGCGGCCGTCGGACACGAGATCGAGCGTCGCGAGCTGGCGTGCCAGCTCATACGGCTCGTTGAACGTGGCGCTCAGCGTGCCGACGAGGCCGATGTGCTCGGTGACGGCGGCGAGGGTGGCGAGCACCGCGAGCGTCGCGGGCCGACCGGCCACGTCGTACTCGTGGATGACGCCCTTCTGCTCCCGCAGGCGCAGCCCCTCGGCGAGGAAAAGGTAGTCGAAGCGGCCGCGCTCGGCGGTGCGCGCGAAATGCTCGAACGCCGAGAACTCGATCTGGCTGCGATGCAGCGGGTCGGACCAGACGGTCGTCGCGTTGACGCCCGGGAAGTGCGCCGCGAGATGGATCTGGCGGCGGGGTTCGGCGGTCATGCGAGCACCTTCTCGAAGCGGTTGGCGGGGCGGGCGAGACCGAGGGCCGCCCGAGCCGTGGCAGGCGCGCCGACGGTGTCGGGCAGCACGTCGGACAGGATCGCGTCGAGGTCGGCGGGCAGCCGCGCCGGCACCAGCCGCACGCCGTCGGCGCCGGCCGCGGAGAGCTCGGCGAGCCGCTCCCGCACGCCGTCGGCCGTGCCGACGAACGCCGGCGCGAGGCCGAGACGGTCGGCCGCGCGGCGTGCGAGCTGCGGGTCCGCCTCGATCAGCACCTCGAGGTCGACCCACACGCGCAGCGCCTCGTCACGATCGGATGCCGCAGCCTCGGCGCGCACCCCGGCCACCTCGTCGAGCAGCGCGGCGTCGACGAACGCCAGGTCGGCGTGGTGGGCGGCGATCCGGCGGGTGTGCGCGTCGACGACATCGACCGCGACGAGCGGCTGGCCCTGCGGCGACCGCGGCACGATCGACGGGCCCTTCACCGAGAAGCGGCTCGTCTCGACGTCGACGTAGTGCAGGCGGTCACGGTCGAGGAAGCGGCCGGAGGCGGCATCCCGGATGATCGCGTCGTCCTGCCAGCTGTCCCACAGGGCGCGGGCGGTCTCGACGACGTCGCCCGCCTCGTCCCACAGGTCGTCGGCGCGCACGGCGGCGTCGGTCGGCAGGGTGCGACGCCCGAACTGCGCGGCGTGCGCGTCGAGCGGGGAGACGGCGACCACCCAGCCGGCGCGGCCGCGTGAGGCGAAGTCGAGCGTCTGCAGTGCGGTCGCCACATGGAACGGCTCGGTGTGGGTCGTCGTCACCGTCGGAAGCAGGGCGATGCGCGAGGTCAGCGGGGCGAGGTACGACGCGAGCAGCAGCGCGTCGGGCCGCACGGCGTCGGGCGCCTCGGGGTCGGGGCCGAGTGCGTCGTCGATCGTCACCAGCGTCGCGCCACCCCGGTCGAGGCGCTGCACGGCGTCGCGCCACCACGTGACGCGGGCGGCCGGCTGATCGTGACGGGGCGTCGCGGCGGCGCCGGACAGGCGCACGCCGAGCGGCAGGTGCTGACTCATGGTGCCACCCTCGGGTGCCGCGGCCCCGCCGCCAATACGACGCGTCACCGTGGGAAACACGGACCGGCGTGTGACCTCGCGTGACGGTGAGCGACAGCGGATGACGGGTGGGTCCGCGGGGCACGGGCACGCCGTCGCAGGATCGCACCTCGGCGGCAGCCCCATGTCGCCACGACGGAGGCGATGCCATGACTCGCTACATCCTCGGACGGCTGGCGCAAGCCGTCCTCGTGCTGTGGGCCGCGTACACGGTGGCGTTCCTGCTGCTGTTCGCCCTGCCCTCCGACCCGGTGAAGATCCTCGCCGGCGCGGACGCGACCGATGTGACCGAGGCGCAGCTCGACCAGTTGCGCCACCAGTTCGGTCTCGACAAGCCCCTCTGGCAGCAGTACCTCGACAAGCTCGGCGCGCTGCTGCACGGCGACCTCGGCACGTCGATCACCTCGGGGCGTCCGGTCGCCCAGGTCGTCGGCGAGGCCATCCCCCCGACCCTGCAGATCGCCGCGCTCGCGCTCGTGATCGCGGTGATCGTGGGCACTGCCGTCGCCGTCGGGGCGACCTGGTTCCGCATCGCGTGGCTGCGCTCGCTCCTGCTCGCCATGCCGCCGCTCGGTGTCGCGGTGCCGTCGTTCTGGCTCGGCCTGCTCCTCATCCAGTGGTTCTCGTTCCAGATCCCGATCTTCCCCGCCGTCGGCGACCGCACGCTCGCGGCGGCGGCGCTGCCGGCGATCGTGCTGGCGGTGCCGGCCGGCGCGAACATCTCCCAGCTGCTCGCCAAGAGCCTCAGCGCGACCCTCGGAGAGCCGTTCATCGGCACGGCCCGCGCCAAGGGCGCGAGCCGCTCGCGGGTGCACCTGCGGCACGCCCTGCGCAACGCGTCACTGCCGGCGTTCACGATCACCGGTCTCATCGTCGGGCAGCTCCTCGCGGGCACCGTCGTCACCGAGACCGTGTTCGGACGCCCCGGGATCGGCCGCGTGACCGCGGCGGCGGTCGAGCAGCAGGACCTCCCGGTCGTGCTCGGCGTCGTACTGTTCGCGGCGGCGGCGTTCGTCATCGCGAACCTTTTCGTCGATCTGCTCTACCCCGTGCTCGACCCGCGCATCTCGGTCGTCGTGCGACGGGCCGCTGCCAGGGCGCGGGCGTCGTCGGAGCCGCCCGCGCCCTCCTCCGGTGCGTCCGCGCCGGTCGACGCGCCCCCCGTCCTCGCCGGAGGTGCCCGATGAGCGAGGTCACCGCCCTCGTCACGTCCTCGCCCGCGGCCGTCGGCGACGGGTTCGCCGACACCGCCGCCGACCGCTTCGACGACGCCGTGCGCGAGCGCGCCGGCGGAGCGACGGATGCCCCCTCCCGCACCCGCAGCCTGCTGGTCGCCGTGCGTGAGCAGCCGCTGCTCGTGGTCAGCGTCGTCTGGCTCGTCCTGGTGATCGTGTCGGCTCTCGTGCCCGCGCTTCTCGCACCGGGTGACCCGCTGCTCGCCGCTCCCGCCGACAAGCTGCAGGGTCCGAGCCTCGCGCACCTGTTCGGCACCGACCAGATCGGCCGCGACCTGTTCACCCGCGTCGTGCACGGCACCGGGCTCACCATCTCGGCGGCGTCCGCGGCCGTGCTCGTCGGCCTCGTCATCGGTGCGCTGCTCGGCCTCGTCGCCGGCTTCCTCGGCGGCTGGGTCGACAGCGTGATCATGCGCATCGCCGACGTGCTGCTCGCGATCCCGAGCCTGCTGCTCTCTCTCGCGATCATCGCCGCGCTCGGGTTCGGCACCATCAACGTCGCCATCGCCGTCGGTGTCGCCTCGATCGCGGCCGTCTCGCGCATCATGCGCGCCGAGGTGATCCGGGTGCGGTCGGCTCCGTTCATCGAGGCGGCCGGGGCATCCGGCAACACCCGGCTGCGCGTGCTGCTGCGCCACGTGCTGCCGAACTCGGTCGGCCCGGTGCTCGTGCTCGCGGTGCTCGAGTTCGGCGGCGCGATCCTCGCCGTCTCGGCGCTCGGCTTCCTCGGTTACGGGGCGCAGCCACCGACCCCCGAATGGGGCTCGCTCGTCTCCGACGGCCGCGACTTCCTACGCACCTCCTGGTGGCTGACGACGCTCCCCGGCCTCGTGATCGCCCTCACCGTGCTCGCGGCGAACCGCGTCTCGCGAGCGCTCGACCGGGACGGGGAGGGGTGGGGATGACCGCCGCGCTGCTGCAGGTCGACGGCCTGCGCGTCGAGTACACCACCCGCCGCGGGCCGGTCGTCGCCGTGCGCGACGTCTCGTTCACCCTCGCCCGCGGCGAGACCCTCGCGATCGTCGGCGAGTCGGGGTCGGGCAAGTCGACCACCGTGCACGCCCTGCTGCGGCTGCTCTCCCGGGGCGGGCGCGTGACCGCCGGGCGGGTGCTGCTCGACGGCACCGACCTGCTCGCCGCCGACGACCGCGCGTTGCGCGCCGTGCGCGGCCGCGCCGTCGGCCTCGTGCCGCAGGACCCGGTGGTCAGCCTCAACCCGGTCGTGCGCGTCGGCACGCAGATCGCCGAGGTGCTGCGCATCCACGGGCTGGCCGACCGCGACGAGGCCCGTCGCCAGGCGATCGTCGCGCTCGGCCGCGCCGGCATCGCGGACCCCGAGTTGCGCGCCGCCCAGTACCCGCACGAGCTCTCCGGCGGACTCCGCCAGCGCGTGCTCATCGCGCTCGCGATCGTCGCGGGACCGGCGCTCATCCTCGCCGACGAGCCCACCAGCGCCCTCGACGTGACCGTGCAACGGCAGATCCTCGATCATCTCGACACCCTGAAGCGCGAGGCGGGCACGAGCCTCGTGCTCGTCACCCACGATCTGGGCGTCGCCGCCGACCGCGCCGACCGCATCCTCGTGATGACCGACGGCGAGATCGTCGAGAGCGGCACTCCCGACGAGGTGCTCGGCGACCCGCGGCATCCGTACACGAAGCGCCTGATCGCCGCGGCGCCGAGTCTCGACGCCGTCTGGTCGGATGCCGCGGCCCCCGCGGCGCCGCCCACGACCGCCGCCGCGCCGGGTGCGCCGCTCGTCGTGGCGCGCGGCCTCGTCAAGGAGTTCCCGCGCCCCCGCGCGCAGGGCGGCGGACGGTTCCGGGCCGTCGACGGCGTGGATGTCGTGATCGCCGCCGGCGAGACCCTCGCGCTCGTGGGGGAGTCGGGGTCGGGGAAGACCACCACCGCCCGCCTCGTGCTGCGCCTCGACGAGCCCACTGCGGGCACCATCGCCTACGGCGACGCCGACGTCACCCGCCTCGGCAGTGCGGCCCTGCGTGGCATCCGCCGGCGGGTGCAGCTCGTGCAGCAGAACCCCTATGCCGCCCTCAACCCCCGCCTCACGGTGGCGCAGAACATCGCCGACCCGCTCGCCGCGTTCCGCATCGGCGACCGGGCCTCACGGCGCCGCCGCGCCGTCGAGCTCGTCGATCGTGTCGCCCTGCCTGCGTCCGCCCTCGACCGCAAACCCGCCGAGCTGTCCGGGGGCCAACGGCAGCGCGTCGCGATCGCCCGCGCCCTCGCCGTGCACCCCGAGCTCGTCGTGCTCGACGAACCGGTGTCGGCGTTGGACGTGTCGATCCAGGACCAGATCCTCACCCTGCTGGCCGACCTTCAGTCCGACCTCGGCCTCGCCTACCTGTTCATCTCCCACGACCTCGCCGTCGTGCGTCGCATCGCCCACCGCGTCGCGGTGATGCGCGGCGGACGCGTCGTCGAGAGCGGAACCGCCGCCGACGTGCTCGGCGACCCCCGCCACGAGTACACCCGAGCGTTGATCAACGCGATCCCCGGGCGCGTCCGCACGTCCCACTGACCCCCCGCCGTGCGTCGACCGACCCGCGGCATCCGTTCCCACACCCCTTCACCGAGGAGCACCCACCATGTCACTGCGCAGAGTCATCCTGCCCGTCGCCGCCGCGCTCGCGGCGGCGCTCGCCCTGTCGGCGTGTGCCGGCACGTCGACCCCCGCGTCGACCGCCAGCGCCCAGCCCGTCGACGGCGGCGCGCTCACCTTCGCGGTCGCCAACGACCCGATCTCCCTCAACCCGTCGGGCATCGGGTCGGGTAACGACACCTGGTATGTCACCCGCCAGCTCGTCGACTCGCTGCTCTACCAGAACCCGCAGACCGACGAGCTGCAGCCGTGGCTCGCGACCGGCTACACCGCCAGCGACGACGCCACCCAGTTCACCCTCACCCTGCGCAACGACGTCACGTTCTCCGACGGCACGCCGCTGACGGCCACCGCCGTCAAGGACACCTTCGACGACATCGTCGCCGCGGGGGCCAAGAGCGGATCGGCCTCCAGCTTCGTCGGCTACAAGGACACCACCGTCGTCGACGACCACACCGTGCGCGTCGACTTCTCGAAGCCCAACGCCGCGTTCCCGCAGGCGACCACCTCGGTCGGCCTCGGCATCGTGTCACCCGCGACCACGCAGACACTGTACGACTCCCGCGCAGACGGCAAGGCCGTCGTCGGCACCGGACCCTTCACCCTCGCCTCGTACACGAAGAACGTCTCAACGGTGCTGAAGAAGCGCACCGGCTACGCATGGGGGCCGGCCTCCCTCGGCAACTCCGGCGCCGCCCACCTCGACACCGTCACGTTCCAGATCGTCCCCGAGGCGAGCGTGCGCACCGGCGGGCTCGAGTCGCAGCAGTTCGACGCGATCGGCAGCGTGCAGCCGACGGATGTCGCGGCCCTGACCTCCGCGGGGCTCAGCCTCGTCGACCGCGGCAACCCGGGTGTCAGCTTCGGGCTCTCCTTCAACCTCGGGCACTCCATTACCGCGGACATCGCGGTGCGCCAGGCGATCGCCGAGGCCGTCGACAAGCAGCAGGTGCGCGACACCGCGCTCAACGACCTCTTCAATGTCGGCACCAGCGTGCTCGCCAAGAACACCCCCGGCTGGGTCGATGAGAGCGCCCACTTCGGATACGACCAGGCCGGGGCGAAGAAGCTCCTCGACGACGACGGCTGGACCGTCGGGTCTGACGGCATCCGCACCAAGAACGGTCAGCGCCTGTCGCTGTCGCTCATCTGGATCACCAACTTCGGTCCGAACAAGACCTCCCTCGAGCTCATCCAGCAGCAGCTGAAGGCCGTCGGCATCGAGGTCACCCTCACCGGTTCGACCGTTCCCGAGTTCCTCGCCGCCCAGACCGCCGGCACCTGGGACATCCAGTGGGGCAACCTCTCGCGCGCGGACGGCGACGTGCTGCGCACGACGTTCTCGGCCGCCACCTCGAAGTACAACATCGCCGACGCCGACCTCGAGAACCTGCTGCAGGCCCAGCTCGCCGCCGGCGACGCGGCCAAGCGCACGGCCATCATCGGGCAGATCCAGGACCGCATCGCCACGCAGTACTACCAGGTGCCGGTGCACGAGCTCACGTCGATCATCGGCACGCAGACCGCCGTGCACGGGGTCACCCTCGGCGCCGACTCTCGCCTCGACAGTCTCGTCGGCGCGTGGAAGGCCTCGTCGTGAGCGAACCGATCATCGGCCGGGCCGGGTTCATCCTCGCGGGCAACTACCCCGAGCACGACCCGGCCACCGGGCTGGCCGAGGTGCTCGACCTGGTGGAGTTCGGCGAGCAGGCCGGGTACCAGGTCGCGGGTGTGCGGCAGCGGCACGTGGAGCGCGGAATCTCCTCCGCGCTCCCGTTCCTCGCCGCGGCGTCGCAGCGCACCTTGCGCATCCGGCTCGAGACCGACGTCGTGCCCCTCGGGTACGAGACGCCGTTCCGCCTCGCCGAGGACTTCGCGACCGTCGACGCACTGTCCCGCGGGCGGGTCAACGTGGGGGTGAGCACGTCGGCGCCGCACGCCGACCTGCTCGCCGACCTCGCCCGGCCCGACGCGGCGTCGACGACCGACCCGTACGAGCTCATCGAGCGATTCCTCACCGCGCTCGAGGGCAACGTGCTCGGCGAGGACGTCGCCACACCCTACGGCACCCAGTCGCCGCGCGTGCAGCCGCACGTCGAGGGTCTGCGCTCGCGGGTGTGGCTCGGCGGAGGATCGGAGCGCTCGGTGCGCTGGACCGCCCGCCGCGGTCTGAAGCTGCTGCTCGGCAATCTCGCCGACGGCGACGGGCACGACTCGTTCGAGTCCGCGCAGCGCGCGCACATCGACCTCTACTACCAGGAGTTCGCCGGCAGCGGGGCGGCCGTCGGGGTCGAGCGGGTCATCCTGCCGCTCGACTCGACGACCGACGAGCAGCGCGCCCACTACACCGGCTACGCCGCGGCGCGTGACGAGCGAACGCAGGCGGCCGTCGGCCCGCGGGGCACACGCTTCGGGCGCGACCTCATCGGCACCGGCGAGCAGATCGCCGAGCGCCTCGCCGCCGACCCAGCGTTCGACGGCCTCACCGAGCTGAGGGTCGCCCTGCCGTACGCGTTCACCTCGGACGAGTATCGGCAGGTCCTGGGCGACATCGTCGAGCACGTGCTGCCGCATCTCGGGTGGGTGGCGGCATCCGCCCGGGAGACCGTCGCCGCGTGATGACGTGCGGGGTGACCGGGCGTCCGGTTACCCCGCATGACGGCGCGTGACCCATGTTGACACCCCTCGTCGCCGACCCGGTGGGCGGCGACGAGGCTCGTGGCACGACCACCACCGAGGAGCGCTCCATGAGCCGACCCTTCACCCTCGGCGTCGCCCTCGACGGCGCCGGCTGGCACCCCGCCGCCTGGCGCGAGCCGAGCGCACGCCCCGACGAGCTGTTCACCCCCGACTACTGGGTCGACCTCGTGCGCACCGCCGAAGCCGGCGGCATCCACTACGTGACGATCGAGGACTCGCTGGCGCTGCAGTCGGCGCAGTACAACGTGCCGGACGAGCGCACCGACGAGGTGCGCGGTCGTCTCGACGCCCTCCTGATCGCCTCGCGCGTGGCCCCGCTCACCCGCACCATCGGACTCATCCCGACGGTGACGACCACCTACACCGAGCCGTTCCACGTCTCGAAGGCCGTCGCCACCCTCGACCACATCAGCGATGGCCGCGCCGGCTGGCAGCCGAAGGTGTCGGGACGCCCCGACGAGGCCGCGCACGTCGGCCGCCGCTCCGTGCCGTCGCTCGAGGGCGGGCTGCACTCGCCCGAGGTCGAGGCCTTCATCGTCGACATCTTCGGCGACGCGGGCGAATCCGTCGAGGTCGTGCGCCGCCTCTGGGACAGCTGGGAGGACGACGCCGAGATCCGGGATGCCGCGACCGACCGCTTCCTCGACGCCGACAAGGTGCACACCATCGACTACGTCGGCGAGCGCCTGAGCGTGCGCGGCCCATCGATCACGCCGCGCTCGCCGCAGGGGCAGCCGGTCGTCGCGGCCCTCGCCCACGCCGCCGTTCCCTACCGGTTCGCCGCCGGATCCGCGGACGTCGTGTTCGTCACGCCCGCCGACCTCGACCACGCCCGCCGCATCCTCGACGAGGTCGCCGACGCGGCCGCACAGGTCGAGCGGGTCGGCGAGCCGCTGCGGGTCGTCGCCGACATCCTCGTGCTGCTCGACGGCCCCGACGAGACGGCCGCGGCACGTCTGGAGAGACTGGATGCCGCGGGCCGCCCGCTGACCTCCGACACCCGCATCGTCGCCGGCTCCGCCGACGAGATCGCCGACCTCGTCGCTCAGCTCGCCGAGCTCGGCTACGACGGCGTGCGCCTGCGCCCCGCCGTGCTCACCGACGACCTGGCCCGTATCGGCACCGACCTCGTCCCGCTGCTCGCGGCTCGCGGTGTGCTCGTCCCCGCCGACGACCAGGCCGTGGCCCTGCGCGCACGGTTCGGGCTGGAGGCATCCGTCCCCAGCCGCTACGCCACCCCCTCGCTGACGGGAGCAGACCGATGACCACCCCCACGCGCACCCCGATCATCCTCGCCGCCTACGTCGGCGGCGTGAACGAGCAGACCCTCTGGGAGCACCCCGACGCCGGCAGCCAGATCGCCTTCTCGTCGTTCCGTCACGTCGCGCAGACGGCCGAGCGCGGCCGGTTCGACTACTTCTTCCTCGCCGAGGGACTCGCCCTGCGCGAGCGCGACGGCCGCATCTTCGACCACGACATCGCCGGTCGCCCCGACACGCTGCCGGTGCTGGCCGCGCTCGCCGCGGTCACCGAGCACATCGGCCTCATCGGCACGCTCAACGCGACCTTCAACGAGCCGTACGAGCTCGCCCGGCAGGTGGCCACGCTCGACCATCTCTCCGGCGGACGCGCCGGCTGGAACGTCGTGACATCGTTCGACGCGTTCACGGGGGCGAACTTCCGCCGCGGCGGGTTCCTCCCGCACGCCCAGCGCTACGAGCGGGCCGAGGAATTCGTGGCGGCGGTGCGGGCCCTGTGGGACTCGTAGGGAGAGCACGCCATCGTCGCCGACAAGGGGGCGGGCCGGTTCCTCGCCGACGCCCGCGCGGGCGAGTTCGACGTCACCGGCAACCAGTTCGACATTCGCGGGCGCTTCACCGTGCCGCGCAGCCCTCAGGGCCGGCCGGTGCTGGTGCAGGCGGGCGTGTCCCCGCAGGGCCGCGACTTCGCCGCCGCCAACGCCTACGCGATCTTCTCGCCGTTCTCCCGGCTCGCCGAGGCGCAGCCGTTCGCCGCCGACATCCGCGCGCGTGCCGCCCGCGCCGGCCGCGACCCTCGAGACGTGAAGATCCTGCCCGGAGCGGAGTTCGTGATCGCCGACACCGAGACGCAGGCGCGGGAGAAGGCGGCTCACATCCGCGAGCAGCAGCTCACCGGACGGACCATCCGGGTGATCTTCGAACAGGTGTGGAACCGGGATCTCTCCGACTACGACATCGACGGGCCGGTGCCCGACATCGACCCGGATCCCGATGCGCCGACCTTCATCCAGGGTCGCGCATTCCTCTATCAGGACCGTTTCGAGACGGTGCGCACCTGGCGAGCCCTTGCGGAGGAGCGCTCGCTCACCCTGCGGGGCCTCGCCCGCGAGGTGTCGCGGGTGGAGACCTTCGCCGGCACCCCCGACCGGGTCGCCGACCAGCTGCTCGCGCTTGTCGATGGCGGCGGCGCCGACGGCGTCGTTCTCGGCTCGCACCTCACCCCGACCGGTCTCGACGAGTTCGTCGACCGCGTCGTGCCGATCCTGCAGGAGCGCGGCGCGCTGCGCACGGAGTACGAGGGCACCACCCTGCGCGACAACCTCGGCCTGCCCGTCCCCGTCCGCGCCGCTGAGCGCAGCGCCGTCGCCTGACCCCACCTCCTCCACCCGAAGGACTCTCATGACCGCCGCCCCTGCCCTCGACCGCGCCGCCTTCGCCCTGGAATGGGAGAGCTGGCATCGTGCGCACGAAGAACGCCGCGCGAGCGACGATGGGTTCCTCGCCGTGACGGGCCTGTACTGGCTCGACGAGACGCCGGTGCAGCCCGCGGGGGCGCCGGGGGCGTGGACGACCGGTCCTGACGGGGTCGAGGTGCGCCTCGCCGCCGGCGAGAGCGTCACGGTGGATGGGCGCGAGGTCACCGGCGGGCACCGGTTCGCGCCCATCGCCGAGCGGGCCTCGGTCGTCGTCGGCTTCGCCGACGGGGTGATCGAGGTCGCTCGGCGCGGGGGACGCGACATCCTTCGACCTCGTCGACGCGACGCGGCCTACCTCGCCGGGTACCACGGCACCCCCACCTACGTGCCGAACACGCGCTGGCGCGCGGAGGCCCGCTTCGAGGCGTACGACGCACCGCGGCCCATCACGGTCGATGCCGCCGTCGACGGCATCCAGCACGTGTACGACGCCCCGGGCGAGCTGGTGTTCTCGCTGCGCGGTGAGGAGTTCCGGCTGATCGCGTTCCCGGGACGCACCGACGACCTGCTCGTGCTGTTCACCGACGCAACGAGCGGACTCACCACGTACGCTGCGAGCCGCTCGCTCGCCGTTCCCCCGCCCGACGCCGACGGCCGCACGGTGATCGACTTCAACCGGGCCGTCAACCTGCCGTGCGCGTACACCGACTTCGCGACCTGCCCGCTGCCACCGACCGGCAACCGGCTGCCGGTCGGCATCGAGGGCGGCGAGAAGACGCCGCTGGCCCGCGTGGTCGGTCACGTGACCGCCCACGGCCTCGAGCTCGCCCCCGTCGAGGCCACGCCCGTCGAGGCCTCGCCTGCTGAGGTTGCGCCTGCTGAGGTCGCGCGATGAGAACCCAGCTGCTCGACATCATCCCCTACCGCGCCGACCCCCTGTCGGGGCACCAGGTGTCACCGGCCGAACGGCTCGAGCAGACGGTGATCGCCGCGGTACGGGCGGAGGAGCTCGGCTACGACGCCGTCGGCGTGGGCGAGCGGCACGCGGGCCCGTTCCTGTCGTCGTCACCGACGGTCGTTCTCGCCGCGATCGCGCAGGCGACCCGCACCGTGCGGCTCACAACCGGGGTCACCGTGCTGTCGGTGCTCGACCCGGTGCGGGTCGCCGAGGACTACGCGACCATCGATCAGCTGTCGCGAGGCCGACTCGACCTCGTGATCGGCAAGGGCAACGAAGCCGCCCAGTTCCCGCTGTTCGGCCTCGAGCTCGACGACCAGTGGGAGCTGCTCGAGGAGAAGTACGCCCTGCTGCGCGTGCTCTGGGAGCAGGAGTCGGTGACCTGGCCCGGCGGGCCGTTCACACGCCCGCTGAACGACGTCACGACCCTGCCGCGACCGTACGGCGGCCGACCGAGGGTATGGCACGGGTCGGCGACCACTCTCTTCTCCGCCTCCCTCGCGGCGCGTCACGGCGACCCGCTGTTCAGCGCCAACGCCATCCAGCCGCTCGAGAACTACGGCGTGCTCGTCGACCACTACCGCAGCGAACACGCCCGCCACGGCCACGACCCGCGCACCGCGTTCGTCGGTGCCGGCGCCGGGGCGCTGTTCATCGCCGACACCCGCGAGGAGGCGATCGCCCAGTACGGGCCCGTCTACGAGGCGATCGTGCAGGCCACCAACGTGCCCGGCAACAACACCCCGTTCCGCGACATCCGTCACGCGGTCGCCGAGGGTCCCGCCCTCGTCGGCACGGCCGCCGACGTGATCGACAAGATCGCACGCTTCCACGACCGGCTCGGGCACTCGCTGCAGTCCATCAGTCTGCCGACGACGCTCCCCTTCCCCCAGCAACTGGAGATCCTGGAACGATTCGCGCTCGAGGTCGCCCCGGCGCTTCGCCGCTCGTTCCCCACACACCTCTGGACCGACGACGACCCCGGGGCGGGTCGGGCGACGGTCCCGGAGAACCCGGCATGGGGCACGCCGGGAGAGGTCGTCCCGGCGGTGGGTGCGACGGCGAGTGCTGCGCCGTCGACCGCCGGGGCGACCCTGTGACCCCGGCGCTGTTACCCACCGTTGCCCTCACGCCAGGTCAGGAGTACGGGGCCGGGCAGACTGTCCGGGTGAGCGCACCGCAGACCTGGACGATCACCCCTGTTGATTGGCATGACCCACGCGCCGCCGCGCTGCGCGACGCGATGGATGCCGAGATCGGTCCGCGCTACGCCGACCGCTTCGAGGCGCGCGCCGCCGCGGGCATCCAGGACGACCCGGCCGACTTCGCGATCGACCCCGCCACCCTGCTCGTCACCGTGCTCGTGCACGACGCCGACGGCACGCCGGTCGGTCACGCCGCACTGCGCCGACTCGGCGACGAGGTCGAGGTGAAGCGGGTCTACATCGGCCCGGCCGTGCGCGGGGCGGGGGCCTCGCGCGCCCTCATGTCGGAGCTCGAACGCCTCGGCCGCGATGCCGGTGCCGTCCGCCTGATCCTGCAGACGCGCGATAGGCAGCCCGAGGCGATCGCGCTCTACGAGCACATCGGCTACACGCCGATCCCGATCTTCGCGCCGTACACGGCGTACGAATTCTCCCGCTGCTACGAGAAGAGGTTGGTGTGACCGACGCGCGTGTGATCGTCGTGGGGGCGGGCGTCATGGGCGCCGCCACCGCCTGGCAGCTGGGTCGACGCGGCATCCCGACGATCCTTCTCGAGCAGTTCCGGGTCGGTCACGACCGGGGCGCGTCGCACGGCACCAGTCGCAACTTCAACGTGTCGTACGGCGATGCCGGCTACCTCGCGTGGCTGCGCGAAGCGCGGGTGCTGTGGCGCGTTCTCGAGCACGAGGTGCGTGCACCGCTCATCACCCGCACCGGCATCGTGTCGCACGGCAGCGGGCTCGACCTCGTGGCGCTCACGACCGCGGTGCGCGCGGGCGGGTTCGACGCCCGCCTGCTCGATGTGCGGGAGGCGCAGCGCCGGTGGCCCGGGTTCCGCTTCGAGACGCCGGTGCTGCACACGCCCGAAGCGGGTCGCATCGATGCGGATGCCGCGGTGCGCGGCTTCGTCGCGGCGGCGCGTGCGACCGCGGTCGAGGTGCGCGAGGGAGTCCGGGTGGCGTCGGTGAGCGCCGATGAGCGCGGCGCCTCGGTGGTGCTGCGCGACGAGGAGGGTGAGCGCACCCTGACGGCGGAGCGCGTCGTCGTCACCGCGGGTGCGTGGACCCGCGGACTGCTCCCGGAGTCGATCGCCCTGCCGCCGCTGCGGGTGACGCAGGAGCAGCCGGCGTTCTTCGCGCCGATCGCGCCGGCCGAGGAGACCTGGCCGGGCTTCAACCACATCGCCGATTCGTCCGGGGAGACGGGATGGTTCCCAACCGGGGTGTACGGCATGGCGACGCCGGGCCTCGGTATCAAGGCCGGTTGGCATGCAGCAGGCCCCGTGGTGGATCCCGACGAGCGGTCGTTCGTTCCCGACCCGTCGCTGACCGAGGCGCTGCGACGGTACGCCCGGGAGTGGCTGCCGGGCGTCGACGCCGATCGGTTCAGCGAGGTGACGTGCACCTACACGTCGACACCCGACGCGAGTTTCGTGCTCGAACGGTTCGATCGTGTGGTGGTGGGGGCGGGATTCTCCGGCCACGGGTTCAAGTTCGCTCCGGTGATCGGCCGCATCCTCGCCGATCTCGCCGAGCTCGGCTGACATGCTCATGCGGCGATATCGCGGGGGACCGCGCGAATGCGGGCCGTGTCGGGCTCAGGCCGGCGTCAGGTCGTAGCCGAACGCGAGCAGGTCGATGAATCGGCCGGGCTGCACCTCCACGGGATGCTCGCGCTCGGGGAGCCGCACGAAGCCGAGGCGTGCGTAGAGGGCGTGGGCGCCTGTCATCTCGGGGCCGCTGTTCATGACCACCCGGTGCGAGCCGCGCGCCCGAGCCTGGGCGATCACGTGGTGAACGAGGGCCGCCCCCACGCCCCGGCGCTGGGCGGCGGGTGTCACGGCCAGCTGCCGGAAGTCGGTCTCGCCGGGCCGGGCCAGATGCGAGAGGGCCTCGCCGGGCCGCGACATCCACACCGTCCCGAGGATCTCGTCGCCGTCGAGCGCGAGCCACACCTCACCCCCGTCGGCGCGCGCGGCCACGTCGCGCAGTGAGGCGATGTACTCGTCGGTCAGCGCGCCGTAGGCCGACGTGTACGCGCTGACCGTCGCCTCCCCGGCGCGGACGTACTCATCGGGTCTGGCCTCGCGAATGGTGAGTGAGTCGGATGCCGCGGTCACGCGTGCGCGCCAACGGTGGCCGGTGTCGGGGCACCCGCGAGGCCCCAGGTCTCGGCGAGCAGCTCGACGGAGCGCTCGCGGTCGCGCGGGTCGTGCGTGATCGTGGTGATCAGCAGCTCATCGGCCCCCGTCACCCGTTGCAGGGCCTCCAGCTGCTCCGCCACCTGTTCGGGTGTGCCGACGAACCGCGTCGCGAGGCGGTCGCGCACGACCGCGAGGGCGGCGGCATCCAGAGGCTGGGCGCTGGCCTCGTCGGGCGTGGGGTAGACGATCGCGCCCTGCCCGGCCCGGATGGAGTGCACCCAGTGCGCATATCCCTCCGCGAGACGCGTCGCCTCGGCCTCGCTGTCGGCGACGAGCACGTCGACCGACACGATGACGCGCGGCTCGGCGAGGCGTCCCGGCCGGAATGCGTCGCGGTAGGCGCCGACGGCCTCGCGCACGAAGGTCGGGGCGACATGGTAGTTCGCTCCGAACGGCAGGCCGAGCCGGCCGGCGAGGGCGGCGGATGCGCCCGCCGTGCTGCCGTGGATCCAGACGTCCACGTCGGTTCCCTCGGCGGGGGTGGCGTGGATCGGCACGCCCTCCGGGGCGACGTAGTCGCCCGTGATGAGCGCGATGATGTCGAGCACGTCCTGCTCGAAGTGGTCGGCGTCACCCGGGGTGCGGCGCAGCAGGCGCGCCTGCACCGCGAAGCGCTGCAGATCGAGGGTGAAGTCCGGGGCGGCCGGGATCAGCAGGCCGTCGACGGTGACGTCCTCCTTCGCGCCCTCGGTGAGCGCGGCGAAGCTGTGGGGGGTCTGGGCGGCGCTGGTCGACCCGGAGCGCCCGATGCCGAGATCGACGCGACCCGGGAAGAGTGCGGCGAGCAGCCCGGCCGACTCGGCGACGTGCAGAGGGCTGTAGTTGCCGATGATCGTCGCGGCGGTGCCCACCCGGATACGGTCCGTCGCCTGGGCGATGAGCGGAAGCAGCACGTGGGGGAGCGCGCCGGAGATGCCCGGGTTGAGATGATGCTCAGCCAGCCAGTAGCGCGCGTAGCCGAGGGCTTCCGCGCGCTGGGCGAGGCGCACGCTCGCCCGCAGGCCGTCGGCCGGCGTCTGGCCGGTGCCGAACGGGGAGAGATCGAGGATGGAGAGGGGAACGGGCACGGTCTGCTCCTGCGCGGGTCGGTGGCGGGTCGGAAACGGGAGGAGGCGGGAGGGGACCGAGGTCCCCTCCCGCCTATGGTCGCTCAGGACTTGGGAAGTCCGGGAGGGTTGATCTCGGAGGTCGTGACGGCCTCCGCGTCCAGACCCCACGCGTCGAGCACCTTCTTGTAGGTGCCGTCCTTGATCAGCGCGTTCAGCACGATGTTGACCGGGGTGATGAGCCCGTTGCCCTTCTTCGTGGCCGCCGCGATGTTGGCCGTCAACGGCCAGCCACCGGGGATCGTGCCGACCAGCTTGATGTCGCCGGTCTCGCGAGCCTCCCAGGCTCCGGTCGGGTTCGGACCGAAGTTGGCGTCCGCGCGACCCGACTGGAGGGCCAGCGTCGCGGCGGCGACGTCGTCGTAGTACTGCAGCTCGGCCGGCGCCTTGCCGCGGGAGACGAGGTCCTTGTTCCACTCGAGGAGGATCTTCTCCTGGTTCGTTCCCGAGCCCACGATGATCTTCAGGCCCGAGATGTCGTCGGCGGTGGCGATCTTCGAGATCGAGCTCGTGGACTTCACGTAGAAGCCGAGCACGTCCTGACGGTAGCTCGCGAAGTCGTAGAGCTCCTTGCGCTCCTCGGTCACCGTCACGTTCGAGGTGATCAGGTCGTACTTGCCCGACTGGATTCCCAGCGGCCAGTCCGCCCACGCCACCACGACCGGGTTGTAGGTGAGGCCCAGACCCTGCGCGATGAGCTTGCCGAAATTCGGCTCGGTGCCGGCGGGCTCGGTCTGACCCTCCGGGATGTACGCGAGCGGCGGCTGGTAGGCCGCGACCGCGACGGTGAGCTTGCCCGGGTTGATGGGCGTGAAGCCGCTCGCCTTCAGAGCGGCGACCGCCTCCGGGACCTCGTGCCCTTCGATCCAGGTGATCTGGTCGGTCGCCGGGTTCGACGATGATGCGGCGGGGGCGGCGGCATCCGCCTTCGCCCCACCCGCGATGTTGACGGCGGCGATGATGCCGCCGACGACAGCGGCCACCGCGACGACGGCGATGCCGGCCGCGATGCCCTGCTTCTTGCTGATGGCCATTGCTGTGTTACTCCTTCGGTGGTCCTCGGGTCCGGGTGGGCCGAGGGTCGGGGGGCGGATCGGGCGGGGGTTCCGCTCAGGTGAGCACCTTGGCGAGGAAGTCCCGTGTGCGCGCATGCTGCGGGCGCACGAGAACGTCCTCCGGGGTGCCTTGTTCCACGACCACCCCTTGGTCGAGGAACACGATCCGGTCTGCCACCTCGCGCGCGAATCCCACTTCGTGGGTCACGATCACGAGAGTGGTGCCCGCGTGCGCGAGGCCGCGGATCACGTCGAGCACTTCGCCGACGAGTTCGGGGTCGAGAGCGCTGGTCGGCTCGTCGAAGAGCAGCACGCGGGGCTCCAGCGCGAGTGCGCGGGCGATCGCCACGCGCTGCTGCTGACCGCCCGAGAGCTGCCGGGGGTAGTGGTCGGCGCGGTCGCCGAGCCCGACGCGCTCGAGCAGGCCCAGGCCGAGCTCCCGTGCCGCCGTCTTCCCCACGCGCCGCAGTGCGAGCGGTGCCTCGATGACGTTCTCGAGCGCGGTGAGGTGGGGGAAGAGGTTGAAGTTCTGGAAGACGATGCCGACCTGCGTGCGACGCTTCAGGATCTCCCGCTCGCGCAGCTCGTGGAGCTTCGTGCCGCGCACCTCGTAGCCGATCAGGGTGCCGTCGATGGTGACCGAGCCCCGGTCGACCGATTCGAGGTGGTTGATCGTGCGCAGCAGGGTGGATTTGCCCGAGCCGCTCGGCCCGAGGATCGCCACGACCTCGCCGGGGGCGATGTCCAGGTCGATCCCGCGCAGCACCTCGATGCCGTTGTAGCTCTTGTGGACGTTGTGGATCTCGACCCGCCCGGTGCGGGCGGGGACGACGGTGGCGCTCATCGCGAGGCTCCTTCCGAGGCGGATGCGGCGGCCGCGCCGGCGCCCGCCGGGCTCGCCGCGGCATCCGGGCGGGGTTCGTCACCGAGACGCGCCCACCGCAGCGCCACCCAGCGGCGGAACCGCTGCAGGGGGGTCGGGGGCAGCACCCGCACGGACCCCCGGGCGTAGTGACGTTCGATGTAGAACTGGGCGATGCTCAGCAGGGTGGTGATGATCGTGTACCAGACGACCGCGACGAGAAGCAGCGGGATGACCCGGCTGTTGCGGTTGTAGATGACCTGCACGGCGTAGAAGAGCTCGGGCAGTGCGATGACGAACACCACCGAGGTGCCCTTGACGAGGCCGATGACCTCGTTGGTGGCGTTGGGGATGATGGAACGGGCCGCCTGCGGCAGGATGATGCGGCTCAGTCGTCGCCACGCCGGGATGCCGAGGGCCGCGGCCGCCTCGTGCTGCCCCTGGTCGACGCTGAGGAGTCCGCCGCGGATGATCTCCGCAGAGTAGGCCGCCTGGTGGAGGCCGAGGCCGAGCACGGCGGCGGCGAAGGCGCTGATGAGCTGCACCGTCGGGAACTGCACGATCCAGAAGTCGGTCGTGAAGGGCGTGCCGAGGCCGAGCGTCGGGTAGAGGTAGCCGAGGTTGTACCAGACGATGATCTGCACGACGAGCGGCACCGAGCGGAAGAACCAGATGTAGGTCCAGGCGATGCCGTTCAGCAGCGGCGAGCCGCTGAGCCGGGCGAGCGCGAGCAGCGTGCCGAGGCCGAATCCGACGACGGCGGCGATCACCGTCAGCGTGAGGGTGTACCCGAAGACGCCGGTGAGCACCGGCTCGGAGAAGAAGTAGCGGGCGAAGACGTCCCACTCGTAGTTCTCGTTGACGACGAGTGACCACGCGAACTGCGCGATCGCGAAGATCAGCAGGGCGCTGAGCACCCAACGGAACCAGTGCCGGGTGTGGACGACGCGGAACGATCCGAGGTCGACCCGGGCGGCCGGGGCGGGGGTCGGGTCGTCGACGACGCGGGCGCGTGCGAGCGTGTCGGTCATGCCTGCTCCTTCGGGGGATGCGGCCGGTCGCCGCGTTTCCGCCACGGTAGGGGCGTCGCCGGTGTGCGCCGGAGGGCGCGTTTCACATGCCGCAACCGCGCGTCGCACGCGGTAACAGTGCGATCAGGCGGTGCGCAGGATCCGCTCGGTCACGCGGGTGCAGAAGTGCAGGGCGTCGACCGGCACGCGCTCGTCCGCGGCGTGGAACTGCGCGAACACGTCGAACTCGTGCGGCACCTGCAGGGCCACGAAGCCGTAGCCATGGATGCCGAGCCGGGCGAAGCTCTTGTTGTCGGTGCTGGCCGGCAGCAGGTAGGGCACGACGAAGCCGTCGGAGTCCTCGGCGCCGATGGCACGGTCGAACACGTCCAGCAGGGGAGAGTCGGAAGCCGCGAGGGTGGCGGGTGTCCAACCGCCCCAGCGGATGTCGATGTCGTCGCCGACGATTCGCGTGATCTCGGCGCGCAGGGAGTCGTCGTGACCGGGGAGCACGCGGATGTCGAGGCGCGCCCGCGCCTCGGCGGGGATCACATTGGTCTTGTCGCCCGCGATCAGCACCGTGGGGGAGACGGTGTCGCGGGCTGAGGCGGCGAGGAACGTCTCCGCGTGGCCGAGGCGCGCGAGGGCGTCGGACAGGTCACCGAAGGGCTCGCCCGTGTGGGCGGCGTACACCCGCAGGAAGCGGTCGAGCGCCTCGGTGCGCTCGACCGGGAAGGGGTGGTCGCCGAGGGCGGCGACCGCGCGAGCGAGACGGACGACGGCGTTGTCGGCGGTCGGGCGAGAGCCGTGCGCGGCGCGACCGCGGGCGGTGAGGGTCGCCCAGGCGACCCCCTTCTCGCCGACGGCGGCGACGTAGGCGCGCCGGCGCCCGGCGGGGATCGAGAATCCGCCCACCTCGCTCACCGCCTCGGTGACGCCCGCGAGCAGGTCGGGTCGGTTCTCGACGATCCAACGCGCACCCCAGACGCCGCCGGTCTCCTCGTCGGCGACGAACGCGAACACGATGTCGCGCGCGGGCACGATGTCGTTGCGGCGGAAGTGGCGGGCGAGGGCGAGCAGCGTGCCGGCGAAGCCCTTCATGTCCACGACTCCGCGACCGTAGAGGTAGCCGTCGTCGTCGATCTCGGCGGCGAACGGCGGATGCGTCCAGTCGGCCGCGACGGCGGGGACCACATCGAGGTGGGCGTGAACGAGCAGGGCGCCGCGGGCCGGGTCGGCACCGGCGAGCCGCGTGACGATCGATCCTCGGCCGGGTCGCGGTTCGAGGAACTCGACCTCGTAGCCGACCTCCTCCAGCGCCTGCTGCGCGAGGCGCGCGGCGCGGGTCTCGCCGTCGCCGATCGTCGCTGCGTCGCCGGTGTTGACCGAGTCGATGCGCAGCAGGGCCCGGGTGAGGTCGAGCGCGTCCTGTTCGACGGCCGACGTCATCGCGGTTCGCCGCTCAGTGCTCGTGAGGGCGCGCGTCGCCGGCGAGCTTGAACGCGAGGCGCCCATGGGCGTAGCCGCCGCCGGCGCGGATCGCGGTAGCGACCCACGCGGCCTCCGCCAGCTCGGTGTCGGTCGCGCCGGCCTTGACGGCGTTCTGGCTGTGCGCGTCGATGCAGTACACGCACTGCGTGGTGATGCCGACGGCGAGGGCGATCAGCTCACGGTACTTGAGCGGGATCGCCCGACCCTCCTCGGCGAAGACGGCCTGGTCGAAGGCGGAGAACGCCTGCAGGATGTCGGGCGTCTCGGTCTTGTAGACCTTGGTGAAGGTGCGGTCGGCGGTGCGGTCGAAGTAGTCGGACACGATTCCTCGGGATCAGTCGAGACGGGAGTGGTCGCCGAGGCGGTGCCACGTGCGGTTGTGATAGACGAGCGCGTCGCCGTGGTCGCCGGGGTCGACGTCGCGGGCGATGCTCGACTGCAGCGCGTGGGCGGCGATGACGGTGGAGCCGCCTGCCTCCATGCGGTTGATGATCGCGCAGCGCACCCAGGCGCGCACACCGTTGTAGACGGGCTCGCCCGTGGGAAGACGCGACCAGTTCGCGGGGTCGGCGAAGCGGTCGACACCGCTGGTCGAGGCGAGCCGGGCCACGTCGAGATCGTGGGCGTCGAGCAGGTGCACGACGATCGTGTCGGCCGCGACGATCGTCGGGGTGGCCGATGAGAGCGACGACACCGAGAAGATCAGCAGCGGCGGCTCGGCGCTGACGGAGGAGACCGAGGTCGCGGTGAGGGCGACGGGTCCGCGTCCGTCGTCGGCCGTGATGACGGCGACGCCGCCCGGGTGGCCGCGGAAGAGCGCCTTGAAGTCGTCGGGCGACAGCGAGCCGCCGAGCAGGTGCGGGCTGTCGAACACGGGGGAGACCTCGGCTGCATCGGACATGACATCGACGCTACCCACCCCGGTCGGGTGCGGGGCCGTCGGTTCGAAACAAAGAGAAACCGCGTGCCCGCGCACGAGGGGATGACCTCGTGTTGCGCCGCGTGTCGCCGTGTTGCCCGGCGGGATGACGCTCGCGCGCGGCGGCGCGCAGACTCGCGCCATGTCCCCCCTCATCGACGTCGCCGGGCTCACCGAGGCGCTGACCGGTCTGCGGCCGGTGCGTCTGCTCGACGTGCGGTGGCGATTGGATGCCCCGGAGGGACGTCTGGCGTACATCACCGGTCATCTCCCGGGGGCCGTCTACGTCGACCTCGAGCGCGAGCTGTCGCGGCCGGGCCATCCCGAGGCGGGGCGGCATCCCGTGCCGGCGTTGGCCGACCTCGAGCACTCGGTGCGCCGCTGGGGGATCGACGAGGGCGATCTCGTGATCGCCTACGACGACAACGACGGGGTCGCGGCGGCGCGGGCCTGGTGGCTGCTGCGCCGTCGGGGTGTGGACATCCGGGTTCTCGACGGCGGGCTGCGCGCCTGGATCGCGTCGGGCGGTCTGCTCGACACGCACGACGTCGCGGTGGAGCCGGGCGGCATCTCGCTGCGCGATGAGGATCCGGGCGTCGCGTCGATCGATGAGGCGGCGCTCGCGCCGCTGACCGGGGTGCTGCTCGACGTGCGGGCGCCTCAGCACTACCGCGGGTCGGTGCCCTCCGCCGATCCGGTGTCCGGGCACATCCCGGGCGCCCTCAACCTGCCGACGTCGGTGCACATCTCGCCCGAGGGTGGGGCTGCTTCCGTCGAGGCGAGCGCGGCGCGATTCGCCGACGTCGGAGTGCGCGCCGGCGTGCCGGTCGTCGTGTATTGCAGCTCGGGTATCGCCTCGGCGCACACGGCGCTCGTGCTCGCCCGGCTGGGGATCGGGGCGCGGGTCTATCCGGGGTCGTGGTCGGAGTGGGCGCGTGCGCAGGGGCGCCCGGTCGCGACCGGGCCCACCCCCGCGCACGCCGTGCACGCGGTCTGATCGCGCTCAGCCGCGATCATCGGATGCCGCGTCCCGCGCGCCTTGCGCGTCGGGGCGACGGTCGCCGCGCTCGCCGTGGCCGTGGTGCCCCGCGTGGGCGGCGCACTCGCCGCGGCCGAGGTCCTCGCCGAACCGGCGGTGTGCGCCGGGGCCGAACCCGCGGTGGCGGTTGCCGCCCGCGAACGGGCGGAAGCCGCGGCCGCGACCGAACGGCGGGAATCCGGCGCGGGGGCCGAAGCCGTGCGGGGCGTCCGAGTCGGCGCCGGGGCCGAACCCGGGGCCGAAGCGGTGGCCGCGCGGGCCGCCGTGGTGGCCGAACTCGCCGGGCCGCGGCATCCCGTAGGAGTCGTCCCAGCCGAGCTCGCGGGCGATCGCCTCGAGTGTGCGCGAGGTGGTGGCGAGGTCGTCGGCGCTGGCCGCCGCCTCGACGCGCTCGCGGAATTCGCGGGGCGAGTGCACCGCGCCGCTGCGAAGCAGGGCGCCGACGGCGCGCAGCCAGTAGCCGACGGGTGCGGGGGTCTGAGGAGTGGTCTCGTCAGTCATGGGGTGTCCTTTCGTGGCGCGTCCGGAGACGCCGATTACATGTCATGTGGCATGTACATGTCTTTGTACATGCTTCTGTGATGCATGTCAAGGTGCATGTATTCTCGGATCATGACCGCCGACGACCCCGCCACCGACCCCGTCGACGCCATCGCCGCCGCCCTCGGGCAGCTGCGCGGTCGGCGCGGACCCCGGCCTCCCTGGGTGACCGGGCACGACGGCCCCCACCCCCACGGCGGGCGCGGCCGGCACGGGTTCGGACCCGGCGCGCACGGCGGCGGGCCCTGGGCCGCGGGTGCCCCCGGTGCATGGGGCGGGCCGCCCTGGGCGGGCGGCGGCAGCGGACGCTTCGCGGGGCCGGCGCGCCTCCGTCTGCTCGACGCGGTGGTGGCGGCATCCGAGCCCCTCACCGTCAGCGAGATCGCCGAGGCCGTCGGCGTCGACCAGCCGCGCGCCTCACGGCTGGTGCAGCAGTGCGTCGACCTCGGGCTCGTGCGCCGCGAGGCCGACCCCGACGACGCTCGCCGCACACGCATCGTCGTCACGGAGCAGGGCCGCACCCTCGCGCGCGGATTCCGCATCGACCGGCGGGAGGCCGTCGAGACCGCGCTCGCCGCCTTCACCGACGACGAGCGCGCCGAGCTCGCGCGCCTGCTCGCGAAGCTCGCCGCGGCCTGGCCCGCGTGAGACCGGCCGCAACCCCCGATCCCGCCGGTAGCGTGACGGGGTGACCCTCGCCTTCCACCGGGCCGCCGTGCGCGACATCCCTGCCGAGACCCTCTACCGTCTGCTCTGGCTGCGGGTCGCCGTGTTCGTCGTCGAGCAGGAGGCCGCCTACCCCGAGCTCGACGGCCGCGACATCGAGCCCGGTGCCGAGCTGCTGTGGGCCGAGGAGGACGGCGACGTGCTCGCCACCCTGCGACTGCTCGCCGACGGCGAGGCCGGTCCCGCCCGCATCGGCCGGGTCGCGACCGCGCCGCCCGCCCGCGGCAGGGGGCTCGCCGCGGACCTCATGCGCATGGCCGTCGACCGCGCGGGCGAGCGGTGGCCGGGCCGCGACATCGTGCTCGACGCGCAGGAGCACCTCGCCGGCTGGTACGCGCGGTTCGGCTTCGAGATCAGCGGCCCGGGGTTCGTCGAGGACGACATTCCGCACGTGCCGATGCGCCGCGCGGCATCCGTCTGACCCGGTTCAGCGCGGCGCGCCGGCCGCCCGCACGGGGATGAGCAGTGCGAGGCCCACGAGCAGCACCAGCACGATGCCGAGGATGCCCCACACCTGCGCGCCGCCGATCGTGACGAACAGGCCGAACGCGGTCGGTGCGAGGAACACGGCCGCGCGGCCCGTCGTCGCGTAGAGCCCGAACACCTGCCCCTCGCGCCCCGGTGGGATGAGCCGGGCGAGGTAGGTGCGCGACGCCGACTGCGCCGGGCCGACGAACAGGCACAGGATGAGGCCGAAGATCCAGAAGATCGTCTGCCCGCCGCCGTGGAACACGAACACCGCCAGTCCGCTGATCACGAGACCCACAAGCGAGGTCAGGATGAGCGGCTTGGGCCCGAACCGGTCGTCGAGGGCACCGCTCGCGATGGTCGCGACTCCGGCGACGACGTTCGCCGCGATCGCGAAGATGATGACCTGCCCGGGCGTGAAGCCGAAGGTGCCGGCGGCGAGCACGCCGCCGAACGTGAAGACGCCGGTGAGGCCGTCGCGGAAGATCGCGCTCGCGAACAGGAAGTACACCGTCTGGCGGCTGTGCGTCCACAGATCCCGGATGCTGCGGAACAGCACGCCGTACGACGCGAAGAACCCGACCCGCGGCGCCTCCGGGTCGAGCGGCCGGTTCTCGGGCACCGCGAACAGCACCGGAAGGGCCGAGAGCGCCATCCACACGGCGGCGATCAGCATCGACACGCGCACGGCGAGGCCGTCCTCGCCCGTCACGCCGAACAGGCCCACGTCGGGCTCGATGAAGCCGAAGTAGAGGATCAGCAGCAGCACGATGCCGCCGATGTATCCCATCCCCCACCCGAAGCCCGACACCTTCCCGACGGTGCGGGGCGTGGAGATCTGGGCGAGCATCGCGTTGTAGTTGACGCTCGCCAGCTCGAAGAACACCGTGCCGATCGCGAGCAGCGCGAGACCGAACCACAGGTAGGCGGGCGACGGGTGCACGAAGAACATGAGCGCGAGGGTCAGGACGACGACCGCGGTGTTGATCGCGAGCCAGCGCTTGCGGTGGGCCGAGGCATCCGATCGCTGCCCGGTGACCGGCGCGATCAGCAGCACGACGATGCCGGCGATCGCGAGCGCCCACGAGAGCGCCGCGGAGTTCGCCGTCTTGTCTCCGAAGCTCGAACCCGTGACGTAGACCGTGAACACGAAGGTCGTCGCGACCGCGTTGAACGCCGCCGACCCCCAGTCCCACAGCGCCCAGGCGAACACGCGGCCGCGCCGCGTGCGGGCGTCGAGGGACGAGACGGATGCCGCGGCTCCGGCGCCTGCGGGCGCGGCGGCCGGGGGCTCGAGTGATGCCATGAGCACACGCTATTGCCGGTGCGTGAACGAACGGTAGCGTTCGTTTCCGCAGGGCGATGCTGACGGGGGCGGGCCGGCCGTCCCCCCGGCCGGCCCGCCGGTCACAGCGAGGGGCGGGTGGCCTCCTCGAGCAGCTCCACCACGTGACGGTAGTCGCGTCCGGTGGCCCGCGTCATCCCGATCTCACAGGTGCGGTTGCACGAGGCGTGCAGGTCGGCGCCGATCGCGCGCACCTCGGCGGCCTCGGCGGCGGTCGCCGACGCGGTGAGCTCGGGGTGCAGCATGCCGCGGTCGCCGGCGAAGGCGCAGCATCCCCAGGCATCCGGCACGGTGACGGTCTCGGCGACCGCCTCGCCGAGCGCGCGCAGCGCGTCGTTCAGACCCATCTGCGTCGACGAGCAGGTGGGGTGCAGCACGAGGGAGGTCGCCACCGGCGACACCTCGCCCAGCCGCGGCAGCACCTCGCGCGCGGTGAAGGCGACGACGTCCTCGGTGCGCACGGCGACGCCCTGGTCGTCGAAGATGTGCGCGAAGCCCTCGGTGCAGCTGGCGGCGTCGCTGAGCACGAGCAGCTCGCCGTCGCGGCTCGCCTCGCGCACGATGCGGGATACCCGCTCGGCCATGACGGCCCGGCCCGCCGTGTAGCCCTTCGAGGTCCAGGGGGTGCTGCAGCACATCGACTCGATGCCCGTCGGCACGAGCACGCGCAGCCCGGCGCGCTCGAGCAGGCGCGCGAACGCCTCGGTGACCCCGAGGCCGTCGCCGCCGAACATGCTGTTCACGCACGCCGGCAGGTAGACGGCGACCGGCTCGCCCGATCCGGCACCCAGCTCCCCCTCGCGGCGACGACGTCCCGGCCCGCCGCCGGGGAGGTCGGCGGAGTACTCCGGCACGGTGTCGGCACCGAGCAGCGCCCGGCCGACGGATGTCGCGCCCCGCACGGCGCCGGCGGGCGCCCGGTCGGCGAGGGTGAGCGCGACCGATCCTGCCCGGGTCACCGGACCCCACGCCTGCGCGGCGGCCTTCCACCCGGCGGCCAGCACCGGATTCTGCTCCTCGCGTCGCAGCCGCTTCACGAGCGCGCCGGTGTTGATGAGCACCGGGCACGCGGTCAGGCACATGCCGTCGACCGCGCAGGTGTCGACGCCCGCGTAGTCGTAGTCCCGCTCCAGCTCGCGCGCGAGCTGCTCGTCACCCGCCACTCGCGCGCGGGCGATCGCGCGTCGCGTGACGATGCGCTGGCGCGGGGTGAGGGTGACGTCCCTGCTCGGGCACACCGGCTCGCAGTAGCCGCATTCCACGCACCGGTCGGCCTCCTCCTCGATGGGCTCGGCCAGCTTGATGTCGCGCACGTGCGCGGTCGGGTCGTCGTCGATGATGACCCCGGGGTTCAGGATCCCCCGCGGATCGCACAGCGCCTTCAGCGCGCGCATCACGTCGTAGAGCTCGTCGCCATACTGCCGGCGCACGTAGGGCGCCATGGCCCGGCCGGTGCCGTGCTCCGCCTTGAGGTTGCCGCCGGCGTCGAGCACGACGTCGACCATCGCCTCGGTGAATCCGGTGAGGCGCCCGAGGGCGGCATCGCCCTCGAAGCGGTCGGTGAGCATGAAGTGGATGTTGCCGTCCTTCGCGTGACCGAAGATCACGCTGTCGCGGTAGTCGTAGCGGGTGAACAGCTCCTGCAGCGACTCGCAGGTGGCGGCGAGGGAGGGCACCGGCACGACGATGTCCTCGAGCAGCGCGGTCGTGCCCGAGGGGCGCGCGCCCGCGACGGTCGTGTAGAGGCCCTTGCGCAGCTTCCACGCCGTGGCGCGCTCGCCGGCATCGGTCGACAGGCGCGCGGGCGCGAGCAGCGGCAGCTCGCCGAGCAGCCGCGCCCCGGCCGCCGTGAGCTCGGCGAGCCGGTCGTCGTCGTCGGCCTGGTACTCGACCAGCAGGGCGGCCTCGCCGGCGACCTCGAAGCCGCGGATCGCGGCGGGCGCATCCGCGAAGGACTGCCCCACGCGGATGCTGGTGGCATCCATCAGCTCGAGGGTCGCCGCTCCCGTCTCGAGCAGGCCCGGCAGGGCTCGGGTCGCGTCGTCGAGCGTCGGGAAGACGGTGAGCGCCGTCGCGATGCGCGAGTGGATCGGCACCGTGCGGTAGACCGCCTCGGCGACGAAGGCGAGCGTCCCCTCGCTGCCGATGATCAGGTGCGCGAGCAGCTGCGCCGGGCTCTCGAAGTCGAGGAACGCGTTGATGCCGTAGCCCATCGTGTTCTTCATCGCGAACTGCCGCTCGATGAGCGCGACCGAGGCGGGGTTGCTGCGCACCCGTCGCTGCAGCGCGCGCAGCCCCTCGACGAGGTCGGGCTCGCTGTCGGCCAGGTGCCGGTCGGCGTCGGGGTCGGCTGTGTCGACGATCGTGCCGGAGGGCAGCACGAAGGTCATCGACTCGAGCGTGCGGTAGGTGTTCTCGGTGATGCCGCAGGCCATGCCGCTGGAGTTGTTGGCGATGACGCCGCCGATCGTGCACGCCGCCTCGCTCGCCGGGTCGGGCCCGAGCCGGAAGCCGTGCCGCATGAGCCGGGCGTTGACCTGCCGCACGGTCGCTCCCGGCTGCACGCGCACGCGGCGTCCCCCGTCGAGCACCTCGATGTCGCGGAAGCCGCGGCGGGTGTCGATCAGGATGTCGTCGGTCGCCGCCTGCCCCGAGAGGCTCGTGCCGCCCGAGCGGAAGGTGACGTGCGCGCCGCCGGCGCCTGCGGCGGCCATGACGGCGGCGACCTCGCCGGCGCTCTCCGCTGTCACGACCGCCCGCGGGGTCAGCAGGTAGTGGGACGCGTCGCTCGCGTACGCGACGCGGTCGATCGCGCGGGTCGTGACGGTGGATGCCGCGGCCAGCGCGTCGTGAAGCGGAACGGGGAGGCCCGCCCCCTCCCGTGCGCCGCGATCGGCACGGGAGGGGGCGGGAGCGTGTGCGGTCATGGTCAGGGAACCATCCATCCGAGGATCGGGGTCGACTGCAGGAAGACGAACACGGTGAACACGGCAAGCAGGCCGAGGCTCCACCAGATGAGCCGGCGGAACAGATCGCCCTCCTTGCCGGTCATCGAGGCGGCGGCTGCCGCGACGGCGAGGTTCTGCGGCGAGAGCATCTTGCCGAGCACACCCGCCGACGAATTGGTCGCGGCCATGAGCACGGGGCTGAGGTCGGCCTGCTTCGCCGCGGTGGCCTGCAGAAGTCCGAACAGCGCGTTCGAGGAGGTGTCGGAGCCGGTGATCGTGACTCCGAGCCATCCGATCACGGGCGAGAGCAGTGCGAAGAAGCCGCCCGTCGCCGCCAGGGCGTGCCCGAGGCTCTGCGTCTGGCCCGAGAAGTTCATGACGTAGGCGAGGGCGAGCACGGCGACGACGGTGACGATCGTGAATCGCAGCTGGTGGATCGTGGCGCCGTACGCCCGCACGGCGCGCCGAGCGGAGACCCGGTAGACGATCGCCACGATGATGCCCGAGACCAGCAGCACGGTGCCGCCGGTGCTGGCCCAGGGGAGCTTGACCACGGTCGAGACCGCCTTGCCCGAGGCATCCGTGATCGTGAGGCCCGGCCACGGGAAGACGAGCGTCGCCGACTTCGCGAGGAACTGCGACACGGCCGGGATCTGGGTGATCGAGAAGAGGGCGACGATCACGACGTAGGGCAGCACGGCGAGCCAGGTGAGGGCGGCCTTCGAGCGGGTGGCGGTGTCGATGCGCGTCGCCTCGGGCACCGTGACCACGGCCGTGGCCGTGCGGCCCGACGGTGTCGGGATCGCCCGCGAGACGGTGGGGACACCGGCTGCTCCGCCGTCGTCGGTCGCGACGACGCCCGCGGGCGTCCAGAAGCGGAGCATGATCAGCACGGCCGTGACCGAGACGATCGAGGCGACGACGTCGGTGATCTCGACGGTGATGAAGTTCGAGGTGACGAACTGGGCGAGGCCGAACGAGACGCCCGCCACGAGGGCGATCGGCCAGGTCTGCCGAAGCCCGCGGCGTCCGTCGACGAGGAACACGAGGATCAGCGGCACGACGGCGGCGAGCACCGGCGTCTGTCGGCCCGCCATCTGGGCGAGCGTGTGCACGTCGATGCCGGTGACGCCGGAGAGCGCGATGATCGGCGCACCGATCGCGCCGAAGGCGACGGGTGCGGTGTTGGCGATCAGCGACACGATCGCGGCCTTCAGCGGCTTCATACCGGCGGCGATCAGCATCGCGATCGAGATGGCCACGGGGGCGCCGAAGCCGGCCAGGGACTCGAGGAGGGCGCCGAAGCAGAACGCGATGATGATCGCGAGGATGCGCTGGTCGTCGCTGATCGCGCGGATGCGCTCGCCGAGCACCTCGAACCAGCCGGTGATGACGGTGAGCCGGTAGATCCAGAGGGCGTTCACGAGGATCCACAGGATCGGGATGACGCCGTAGACGGCGCCGTCCGCCGCCGCGTTGAGCGCCTGCAGGGCGGGCATCTGCCAGACGGCGATCGCGAGGACGAGGGCGAGGACGAGGCCGGTGAGTGCGGCCTTCCATGCCTTCACCCGGAACACCCCGAGCAGCACGAACACGGTGGCGAGGGGGATGACGGCGGCGACCGCCGACAGCACGAGCGACCCGAACACGGGGTCGAGGATCTGATGGAACACGAGCGGAGCTCCTCTTTGAGTCTCTGACGTCTGAACAGGCGACCACTCGCGGTGCGGTCCTTCCGCAGTGATTGTTAGACAAGTGCACATGTAAGTCAAGTGCTCGATAAGGAGTTCCCAGGAATAGACTCGCGCCGTGGTCACCAGAGTCGCCGTCGTCTCGGTGATCGACGCCGTCACCGACGACCTGCGCACCCGCGTCCTCTCCGGCGAGCTCGAGCCCGAGGCGGCCCTCGCCGAGGTGGATGTCGCCGACACCTACGAGGTCGCCCGACCCACCGCGAAGGCCGCGATCGAGAACCTCGTGCGCGAGCGCCTGCTCGTGCGCAGCGCCCACAAGACCGCACGCGTCGTGCGGCTCTCCCCCGACGACGCGCGCGACATCTATCGCACGCGGGCGATCATCGAGGCCGAGGCGCTCCGCGCCCTCGCGCACACCCGCCGCGTGCCCGACGACGCGCGCGCCGCGAACGCCGAGATCGCCGCGCTCGACGACGCGTCGCCGCGCGACGTGGTCGACCCCGACATGCGCTTCCACCGCAGCCTCATCGACGCGCTCGGCAGCGAGCGTACGAGCCGGGTGTACGCCTCGCTCGCCTCCGAGGTCGTCTTCTGCATGTCGCAGGTGCAGGGGGCGTCGCTGCTGCCGACCGCACTGATCGCCGACGAGCACGAGCGGTTGCTCGCCCTCATCGAGGCGGGTGACGGGGATGCCGCGGCCGCCCTGCTGCGCGAGCATCTCGCCCGCGCGCGCGAGCGCCTCGTCGAGCGTCTGGGCGGCGAGCCCGGTCCCGAGGCGCGCAGCTGACGCTCGCCCAAACTTGAGCCAACTCATATCAAGTTGTGTTTGACGTCGTCGCGGCGTCGGCGTACCCTTGAGTCATCGCGACTCAACCCCGTTGATCGCGAGACGACGTGAACACCGGCGGATGGCGACATCCGCCCCTCTGAAGGAGAGACACATGCCCCGTGCAGTGGGAATCGACCTCGGGACGACCAACTCGGTCGTCTCTGTCCTCGAGGGTGGCGAGCCGAAGGTCATCGCCAACGCCGAGGGCTTCCGCACGACCCCCTCGGTCGTCGCATTCACCAAGGACGGCGAGGTGCTCGTCGGCGAGACCGCGAAGCGCCAGGCCGTCACCAACGTCGACCGCACCATCACCTCGGTCAAGCGCCACATGGGCACCGACTGGAAGACGCAGGCGATCGACGGCAAGGCCTACACGCCGCAGGAGGTGTCGGCGCGCATCCTGCAGAAGCTGAAGCGCGACGCCGAGCAGTACCTCGGCGACTCGGTCTCGGACGCGGTCATCACCGTGCCCGCCTACTTCAACGACGCCGAGCGCCAGGCCACGAAGGAGGCCGGTGAGATCGCGGGCCTCAACGTGCTGCGCATCATCAACGAGCCGACCGCCGCGGCCCTCGCCTACGGCCTCGACAAGGGCAAGGAGGACGAGCTCATCCTCGTCTTCGACCTCGGTGGCGGCACGTTCGACGTGTCCCTGCTCGAGGTGGGCAAGGACGACGACTTCTCCACCATCCAGGTGCGCGCCACTGCCGGCGACAACCGGCTCGGCGGCGACGACTGGGACCAGCGGGTCGTCGACTACCTGATCAAGCAGTTCAAGGACACCACCGGCGTGGATGTCTCGGGCGACAAGATCGCGCTGCAGCGCCTCAAGGAGGCCGCGGAGCAGGCCAAGAAGGAGCTGTCGAGCTCGAACTCGACCAGCGTCAACCTGCCCTACCTCTCGCTCACCGACTCGGGCCCCGTGTCGCTGTCGGAGACGCTCTCGCGCGCCAAGTTCGAGGACCTCACGAAGGACCTCCTCGACCGCACCAAGAAGCCGTTCACCGACGTCATCGCCGAGGCCGGCATCAAGGTCGAGGACATCGACCACGTCGTGCTCGTCGGCGGATCGACCCGCATGCCCCAGGTCACCGAGCTCGTCAAGAAGCTCACCGGCGGCCAGGAGCCCAACAAGGGCGTGAACCCGGACGAGGTCGTCGCCGTCGGCGCCGCCCTGCAGGCCGGTGTCCTCAAGGGTGAGCGCAAGGACGTGCTGCTCATCGACGTCACTCCCCTGAGCCTCGGCATCGAGACCAAGGGCGGCATCATGACCAAGCTCATCGAGCGCAACACGGCCATCCCGACCAAGCGCAGCGAGACCTTCACCACCGCCGACGACAACCAGCCGTCGGTGGCGATCCAGGTCTTCCAGGGTGAGCGCGAGTTCACCCGCGACAACAAGCCGCTCGGCACCTTCGAGCTCACCGGCATCGCGCCGGCTCCGCGCGGCATCCCGCAGATCGAGGTCACCTTCGACATCGACGCCAACGGCATCGTGCACGTGTCCGCGAAGGACAAGGGCACCGGCAAGGAGCAGTCGATGACGATCACCGGCGGCTCGTCGCTGCCGAAGGACGACATCGAGCGCATGGTGCGCGAGGCCGAGGAGCACGCCGCCGAGGACAAGAAGCGTCGCGAGTCGGCCGAGGTGCGCAACCAGGCCGAGACGCTCTCGTACTCGATCGAGAAGCTCATCGCCGAGAACGCCGAGAAGCTGCCCGCCGAGGTCAAGGACAGCGTGCAGGCCGACGTCGACGCGCTGAAGGCGGCCCTCGCCGGCGAGGACGACGACGCGGTGAAGGCGGCGTTCGACACCCTCAACCAGAGCCAGGGCAAGCTCGGCGAGGCGATCTACCAGGCCTCGCAGGCCGCCGGTGAGACCGCCGACCCGACGGCCACCGACGCCGGCAACGGCGAGGTGCCCAACCCCGACGAAGACGTCATCGACGCCGAGGTGGTCGACGACGAGGACGAGAAGAAGTAAGACGGACACATGACTGAGAACAACGTCGACCGGCCGGAAGGCGACGACGAGGTTCAGCCCGACCGGACGGAGTCGGAGGCGCAGGCCTCCGACTCCGTCGCGGACGAGGCGGAGCTGACGATCGACGACATCCTGAACGCCGTGCAGTCCGATGAGGCCGCGGTGGCCGAGGCATCCGCCGAAGACCACGACCTGCTGCTCGACCTCAAGCGCGTGCAGGCGGAGTACGCCAACTACCGCCGGCGCACCGAGGAGCAGCGCGAGACCGAGATCGAGCGCGCCAAGGGATCGGTCGCGAAGGGCTTGTTGCCCGTGCTCGACGACCTCGACCGCGCCGAGAAGCACGGTGATCTCGCCGAGGGCACCCCCTTCGCGCAGATCGCCGAGAAGCTGCGCGGCGTCGCCGAGCGCATCGGCCTCGTCACCTACGGCGCGGCGGGCGAGGTGTTCGACCCGCAGCAGCACGAGGCGATCTTCCAGCAGCCGACCCCCGGCGCGACCGAGACGACGGTCCTCGAGGTCGTCGAGGTGGGTTACCGCCTCGGCTCGATCGAGCTGCGACCCGCCAAGGTCGTCGTCGCCGTTCCGGCGGAGTAGGAGGCACAGGTGGCGAGCCAGGACTGGTTCGACAAGGACTTCTACGCCGTGCTCGGCGTCTCGAAGGACGTGTCGGAGGCCGATCTCAAGAAGACGTACCGCAAGCTCGCGCGCCAGTACCACCCCGACTCGAACCAGGGCGATGCGAAGGCGGAGGCCAAGTTCAAGGAGGTCAGCGAGGCGTACGCCGTGCTGAGCGACCCGGAGCAGCGCGCCGAGTACGACCAGATCCGCGCGATGGGGTCGGGTGCCCGCTTCACCGCGGGCGGCGCCGGCGCCGGCGGCTTCGAGGACGTGTTCTCGATGTTCGGCCAGGGCCGCGGCGCCCCCCGGGGCGGTGCGGGCGGGTTCGACGACTTCTACAGCGTCTTCAACCAGCCCGGCGGCGGCTTCGGCACCGGGTCGTTCGGCCGTTCGTCGGGCGGGTTCCGCGGTTTCGGCGGTCCGACCCGAGGGGCGGATGTCACGGCCCGCACGACGCTCGACTTCGTCACCGCCGCGGCGGGCGACACCATCACCCTGCAGGGTGAGGACGGTGCGCCGTTCAAGGTGAAGATCCCCGCGGGCGTCGCCGACGGCCAGAAGATCCGGCTGCGCGGCCGCGGCCGCCCGTCGCCCGACGGCGGCGAGGCGGGTGACATCGTCGTGCAGGTCACCGTGCGGCCGCATCCGGTCTTCACCCGCGATGGGCTGAACCTGCGCCTCTCGGTGCCGGTGACGTTCACCGAGGCGGCGCTCGGCGCGACGATCGAGGTGCCGACGCTCGGTGGCGAGATCGTGAAGCTGCGGGTCGCGCCCGGCACCCCGTCGGGGCGCGTGCTGCGCGTCAAGGGCCGCGGCATCACGACCGCGAAGGGCACCGGCGACCTGCTCGCCGAGGTGCAGATCGCGGTTCCCGCCCACCTGGATGACGACGCCCGTGCGGCGCTCGAACGCTTCCGCGAGTTCGAGCCGAAGGAGAACCCGCGCGCAGATCTGGTGGCGAAGGCCCGGTCATGAGCGAGCAGATCGACGAGGATGCCCCGATCTTCGCGATCGCGACGGCTGCCGAACTGAGCGGCATGCACCCTCAGACGCTGCGCCAGTACGACCGGCTCGGCCTCGTCGTGCCCGACCGCACCAAGGGCGGGTCGCGGCGCTACTCGCTGCGTCACGTCGAGCAGCTGCGCGAGGTCGCGCGCCTGTCGGCCGACGGCATGAGCCTGCCGGCGATCGCGCGCATCGTGTCACTCGAGAACCGCGTGCGCGACCTCACGCTGCGGGTGCGCGACCTCGAACAGGCGCTGCGCGCCGAGCTCGACAAGCGCGCCCGGGTCTTCGCGGCCGGCTCCACCGGCTCAGTCGTCACGATCCGCCAGGGCACGCGCGTGCGCCGCGCGACCGACGTCGTGATCTGGCGCCCGCGCCGGGAGCTGCCCCACCGCGACGACGAACGGGACTGACCCTCGCACCCGCAGGGGTGCGATGCTCAGCCGAGTGCGGCGTAGGCGCGGGTGACGTAGTCGATCGAGCGATCGGAGCCGATGACGCTCGCCGCCATGCGGTTCATGACGTACGCGAAGGTCATGCGCCGGTCGAGGTCGCAGATGACGAGCGAGCCGCCCCATCCGCCCCAGAAGGCGATGCGGTGATCGCCCGGCAGCCACGGAGTCGACACCGGGTGCGGCAGCGCCCACCCGAGCCCGAACCGCAACGGCAGCCGCAGCACCAGATCGGTGCTGTCGGTGGGGTGCGCGAACACCGCGTCGACCACCGCCGGTGACAGCAGGCGGGTGCCCTCGACGAGGCCGCCCTGCGCGAGCATCTGGTTCATGCGCGCGAGCGCGCGGGCGTTGCCGGTTCCGCCGGCCCCGCCGATGCCGGCGGCCCGCCACTCCCGCGTCCAGCTGTCCCGCGCCCCGAGGATCGGCCCGCTGTATGCCCGGGTCGCGATCGACCCCGGCTCGGGCCGTGACGCCGGGTCGCGCGGCACGCGCGGCGGCGGCACGACGAGGCTCACGCGGTTCTCCTCGCTCTCGGGCAGCCCCAGCCAGAAGTCCGCGCCGAGCGGGTCGGCGAGCTCCTCCGCGACGAACCGGCCGAGAGGGCGCCCGTCGATGCGCCGCACGACCTCACCGATCAGGTGGCCGAAGCACACGAGTGCGTAGCCGGACTGCGAGGTGCCCGGGGCGAACCAGGGTTCCTGGGCCGCGAGGCGGGCGGCCGCGGCATCCTGATCGAGGATGTCCGACACCGTCACCGGCTGCTCCCAGGCGGGCACACCGGCCGTGTGGTCGAGCAGTTGCCGCACCGTGATGTGCGCCTTACCGGCCGCCGCGAACTCGGGCCAGTAGCGCGCCACCGGGGCGGCGAGGTCGAGCCGGCCGCGCTCGACGAGCTGCAGCGCCGCGAGGGCGGTGACGGTCTTCGAGTTCGACCAGGTGTTCGTGATCGTGTCGGCGCCCCACGGCACCGTGCCGGCGGGGTCGGACCAGCCGCCCCAGAGGTCGACGACCACCTCGTCGTCGACGATGACGCACAGCGAGCCGCCGAGCTCCTCGCCGGAAGCCAGGTTGCGGGCGAAGGCGTCCCGCACGCCGGCGAAGGATGCCGCCGCGAACCCGTCGATCTCGCCGGGAGGTGCTGCGGGGGTTCCGGCGGTGTCGCTCACCCGGTCAGTCTTCCACGCCTCCGGCGGCGACCCGGTGCTGCAGCTGGGCGATCAGGTCGAGCTTGTCGAGCACCGGCTCTGGGATGACGAACGGGTAGAGGTCGTGCTTGCCCATCGCGCGGTTCATCATGTTCAGTGCGGTGGCCAGCGGCATCCAGATGAGCCTCACGACCTCGCTGAACCGCGGTGCCGAGCGGATGTCGCCGACCGCTGCGAGCGCGTAGGCGCGGGCCGTCTCGACACTGTCGCAGATGTGGAGGAAGTGCGCCCACGTCTCAGCGAAGTCCTCGAAGGGGTGCATGGTCGCGTAGGCGGAGATGAACGAGGCCTCCCACCCGGCAGGCGCACCGTCGGCGTAGTGACGGTCGAGGGCCTCGCCGTAGTCGATGCGCTCATCGCCGAACAGCTCGCGAGAGCGGGCGACGAGGTCGTCGTCCCGCAGGAACCGCCACTGGATGTAGTGCCCGACCTCGTGCCGCAGGTGCCCGAGCATCGTGCGGTAGGTCTCGCCGAGCTGCGCGCGCACGCTCTCGCGGTGCGCGTCGTCGGCCTCGGCCAGGTCGATCGTGACGACCCCGTCGTCGTGCCCCGTGACCACCGGCGCCGTCTCGCTCGAGAGCAGGTCGAAGCAGAGCCCGTCGATCACGTCCGCGCTCTTCGGCACCACCGGCACCCCGAGGCGGTCGAGCTCGAACACGAGGTAGCGCTTCGCGCGCTCGGCGTCCACGAGGTAGGCCAGGCCCGCGGCATCCGCATCGTTCGGACGCGTGCGCGTCAGATCGCATGCCGCGCACTGCCCGCCCTCGAGAGGGGCGAGCCAGGTGCATCCGGTGAGCGCGAGGTTGCGGCACACGTGCCAGACGAGCCCCGCCGCGTCGACGTAGCGGCCCGCCGCGTCGACGGGCACGATGTCGGCCTCGCCGCGGGAGAAGCCGAGGCCCGTGCCGCAGGTCACGCAGACAGAGTTCTCGAAGAACAGACGGGAGCCGCACACGCGGCAGGCGAAGGCCTTCACGCGACGATGGTGTCACATCCGGATGCCGCGGCCCGGGGCTTGCGCCCGGCCGCCGTCTGCGGCAGCCCGTCGCCCTGTGCCGTGGCTGCTGCCCCTTTCCGCGCCGGGAGGCACGTTGCGCGGCGCGGCGCGCGTGGCTGCCGCCGCTCTCCGCGCCGGAAGGCACGTTGCGCGGTGCGCGGCGCCCCGTGGGTCGCGCAGCGTGCCTTTTCGTGGGCGGTTGGGCCGGGGGCGGCGCGGCGGCGGTGGGGCGGCGGCGCGGTGGCGACGCCGCGGGCTCAGGCCGGGGAGAACTCGGTCTCGGGGATGACGTCGACCGCGACCTTGAGGGTCGACTTCTTCGCCTCGGTGTAGATGATGCCCTTCACCGGGGTGACGTCGCCGTAGTCGCGACCCCACGCGACGGTGACATAGCGCTCGCCCGCCCACTGGTCGTTCGTCGGGTCGATCGCGAGCCACGCGTCGGAGCCGGGCACCCAGACTGCGAGCCACGCGTGCGAGGCATCCGCACCCAGCACCCTGGTCTTGCCGGGCGGAGGCGTCGTCGACAGGTAGCCGCTGACGTAGCGCCCGGCGAGGCCGTGGCTGCGCACGCACGAGAGGGCGAGGTGCGCGAAGTCCTGGCAGACGCCCGCCCGCTTGGCGAAGACGTCGGCAACGGTGCTCGTGACCGTCGTCGCCTTGCTGTCGTAGTCGAAGTCGGCCTTGATGCGGTGCATCAGGTCGGTGACCGCCTCGCCGATCGGCCGGCCCGCGCTGAAGCTGACCGCCGCGTAGTCGCGCACCTCGGGCAGCATCGCGACCTTCGGCGACGGAATCGCGAACTCGGTCGCCGCCCACACGTCGGCGCCGATCGCGCCGTGCAGGGGGCGCGCCGACTCCCACGGGCGCGCGAGGGCGTCGACGTCGTAGGCCGTGTCGACGACCTCGACCTCGGTGCGCGCCTCGACCACCAGCCGCTCGTGCGGGTCGGTCACGTGGAAATAGGTCAGGTGGTTGCCGTAGACGTCCGCATCCAGGCGCCGATCACCCGGCACGGGGTCGATCGTCAGCTCGTGCTCGCCCACCCGCTGCCACGGCAGCGCCCGCGGGGCGAGGTGCGCGAGTCCGAGGCTGTTCTCGACCTCCGAGCTGTACGTGTACTCGGTGCGGTGCCTCACGCGGTACTTCACGACGCCACCGCCAGCAGCTCGGTGAGCGACAGCGCGGTGATCGGCTGCGCGGTCGGGCCGCTTGCGAAGTGCAGGTCGGCGACCGCCTCGGCCAGCAGCCGCAGTTGGGCGATCGTGTCGTCCAGCAGGCGCTCGAGCCCGTCACGGTGACCGTCCGAGGTCGATGCGAGGGCTGCGGCATCCGTCTCTGCCAGTGTCTGCTCGAGCTGCTCCAGCAGACGCTCGGGGCGCGTGGAACCCGTCGATCGGGGGAGCGCCGTGAGGCGCGCGCGCAGCTCGCCCAGCGCGAAGGCCACCGAGCGCGGGTTGCGGGCGTCGAGCAGCAGCAGCTCGAGCACGCCGTACACGCGCACGTTGCCGCGGTAACGGCGACGCTGGGTCACGGCGCTCTCGGCCGAGGCGAGCACCATCTCCAGCACCGACAGCTCGACGAACCGCTCGCGCTTCTCGACGACCGTGGACCGCAGCAGCAGGCACACCTGCAGCGACCGCTCGATCCAGCGGCCCGCCTCGATCGCCAACCAGCCGTCGTCGCGGATCATGTTCGCCGTCACCGCCTGCAGCGACAGGATGCCGGTGAGCATGCGGCCCGCGCCGTCGGCGATCTGACGCTGGCCGGAGGCGCGCAGCTCGCCGAGCGCACGGTCGCTCGCCGCGACGCTGCGCCACACGTCGTTCGAGAGCTGGTCGCGCACCGCCTCGAGCGCGAAGCGCAGCTGCGCGAGCGACTGCGCCGCGGTGCCGGGTCGGGATGCCTCGACGATCGCCGACCGCAGCTCCTGGTGCACCGTGCCCGGCCGTCGCCCGATGAGGCGTTCGATCGCGGCCATCGCGACCAGCACGGCGTCGTCGGCGGCCGCGTCGCCCGCCGGCAGCCGGTCGGCGTGCGTGTGCACCGCCACGACGAGGCGCAGCAGGTCCTCCGCCCGCTCGGCGTAGCGGCCGATCCACCACATGTCCTCGATCGCGCGGGGTCCGAGCGCGGGGATGACCCCGGAGACCGACACCGGCTCGAGCTCGAGCAGACCCTGGTCGGGATCGCCCGGCGTGCTCTTCATGACCCAGACGTCCTTCGAGACCCGGCCCGGACGCTGCGCGTGCGCGACGTTGGCCAGCCCCCCGACGAGGGGGCGATAGGTCGAGCCATGCCGCAGCGTGAAGGTGCGCAGCGTCACGGGGGCGGCCAGCGCCTGCCCATCAGCACCGCACACCGGCGCCTGCGACAGGGTGAGCACCTCGTGCCCGGCCCAGCGCCACGGGTTCTCGCGGATCAGCGCACGCACCGCGTCGGGCGAGGCATCCGCGTCGGGCATGCCGGCGCCGTCGATCGTGCGCACCGCGAACGACTCGTCGTCGAGGCGGGCGAGCAGCACCTCGAGGCCAGTCGCGTCGCCGCCCCACCAGGTCGCCGGTGTCGACAGCCGCAGCTGCTCGCCGAGCAGACGCTCACAGAGCTCCGGCAGCACGGGCGACAGCGCCGGGTTCTCGAGCACGCTCGCGCCCAGTCCGTTCACGACCCGCACGCGACCGCGGCGGATGACCTCGACGAGACCGGCGACCCCCAGCCGCGAGTCGGAGCGCTGCGTGAGCGGGTCGCACCACGCGGCATCCACCCGTCGCAGGATGACGTCGACGCGCTCGGTCGGGCGCACCTCGGGCCAGCCCGACGGCTTGACCCAGAGCCAGCCCTCCCAGACGACCAGATCGCTGCCCTGCACGAGCGGGAAGCCGAGGGCTCCGGCGAGGTAGGCCTGGTCGTACGCGGTCTCCGACAGGGCGCCCGGGGTGAGGATCACCACCCGCGGGTCGGCGACCCCCTCGGCCGCGCTCAGCAGGCTCTGCCGCAGCGCCGCGAAGTAGGGGTCCATGCGGTGCAGCCGGTGCTCCTGGTAGAGCTCGGGCAGCACCTGCGAGATGACGCGCCGGTTCTCCCGCGCATAGCCGAGGCCCGACGGCGCCTGGGTGCGGTCGGTGAGCACGCACCACTCGCCGGACGCGTCGCGACCGAGATCGGAGGCGAGCAGGAACAGGGATGTCTCGCCGGTGCCCGCGCGCACGGCGGAGCGCACGTAGCCCGTGTGCCCGAACACCGCCGCCGCCGGGATCGATCCGTCGGCCAGCAGCGTCTGCGGGCCGTAGAGGTCGGCGAGGATCGCATCGAACAGCTCGGCGCGCTGCGCCAGGCCCGCCTCGATGCGCGTCCACTCGTCGGGGGCGAGCACGAGCGGGACCGGGTCGAGCTGCCACGGCTGCGCGTCACCGCCCGCGGGGGCGTACGTCACTCCGTCGTCGACGAGGAACTGCCGCACCTCCGCCTCGGCCCGCTGAAGCTCCGCGGGCGTGAGCGCGACGACGCTCTCGGCCATCGCCTTCCACGCCTCGCGCAGCGTGCCGTCGGGGGCGATCACCTCGTCGTACCGCACGCGCGCGAAACCGCTCCCGCCCAGCGGCAGGGCCGGCTGGGCGAGGGTGGCGGCGTAGTCGCGGATGACCGTCACGGGCGGGGCGCCCTCCTCAGGTCGAGGGTGTGCGGGTAGTCGGCGGTCGCGGCGGCGCGCCCGCGCTCGCGCACGGCGGCGACGTCGACGGCGCCCGCCGTGAGGCCGCGCGGCTCGAAGCGGCTCGCGCGCCGCGCCTCGGCCTCGTTCGCGTTGATCGGGGGCTGGTGGTAGGCCCGGCCGCCCGGGTGCACGACGTGATACGTCGCGCCGCCGAGGCTGACCGCGGCATCCGTGTCGATCACCTCGACCGTCAGCGGCGCCTGCACCTCGATCGTCGGGTGCAGCGCCGACCACGGCTGCCAGGCGCGATAGCGCACACCCGCGTAGTGCGTGTCGGGCGCGCGGCCGGCGGTGAGGGGCACCGACACACCATTGCACGCGACGAGGTGTCGGCGCACATCGAGGCCCGTCACCCGCACCTGGATGCGCTCGAGCGACGAGTCCACGTAGCGGGCGGTTCCGCCGGAGCTGGCCTCCTCGCCCAGCACGTGCCACGGCTCGATCGCCTGGCGCAGCTCGAGTTCGATGCCGCCGGGAAGGGTCACCTGGCCGATGCGGGGGAAGCGGAACTCGGTGAACGCGTCGAGCCAGCCGTGCTCGAACGCGATGCCCGCCGCGCGCAGGTCGTCGATGACGGCCGCGATGTCGGCGGCCGCGCCCTCGGGCAGCAGGGCGTCCTCGTGGAGCCGGGTGCCCCAGCGCACGAGGGGGCCGGCGTCGGGCCGATCCCAGAGCATGGCGACGAGGGAGCGCACCAGCAGCGCCTGCACGAGGGCGAGCTGAGGATGCGGCGGCATCTCGAATCCGCGCAACTCGAGCAGCCCCAGCCGGCCGCGTGACGAGTCGGGGCTGTAGAGCTTGTCGATGCAGAACTCTGCCCGGTGCGTGTTGCCGGTGAGGTCGGTGAGCAGGTGGCGGAATGCGCGGTCGACGACCCACGGGCTCGGATCCTCGCCGGCGGTCGCGGCGGCCCGTGACATCCGCTCGATCTCGCGCAGCGCGATCTCCATCTCGTAGACCGCCTCAGGACGCCCCTCGTCGAAGCGCGGCGCCTGGCTCGTCGGGCCGATGAACCGGCCCGAGAACAGGTACGACAGGCTCGGGTGGCGCTGCCAGTAGGCGATGAGGTTGGCGAGCAGCTGCGGGCGCCGCAGCAGCGGCGAGTCGACCGGCTGCGCGCCGCCGAGCGTGAGGTGGTTGCCGCCGCCGGTGCCGGTGTGGAGGCCGTCGAGATCGAACTTCTCGGTGGTGAGGCGGGCCTGCCGGGCGTGCTCGTACAGGGTGGTGGTCAGCTCCCGCTGCTCCGCCCACGACGAGGTCGGCTGCACGTTCACCTCGATCACACCCGGGTCGGGGGTGACGACGAGCTGGCGCAGCCGGGCGTCCGGCGGCGGGCCGTAGCCCTCGATCACCACGCGCACCTCGGTCTGGGCGGCGGCGAGCTCGATCACCCGCAGCACGGCGGCGTAGGCCTCGAGCGTGTCGGTCGGGGGCAGGAACACGTGCACCTGCCCGTCGCGCGCCTCGATCGAGAGCGCCGTGGTCGGCGCGCCGTCGACCGGCACGACCGTCACCTCGGGGATCTCCACCCGCACCCGCGGGCCGGCCTCGAGATACGACGGCTCGCCGGTGCCCTCCGGGTCGACCCACGACAGCTGGTCGAGCGGCAGCCGGAGCCCTGCCGGGCTCGACCCCGCCGCCAGCACGAGCCGACCGCGGCGGAACCGCCAGCGCGGACTCGTCCACTCCTCGCCCGTCACGAGCGGCACCACCCATCCGACCGGCACGTCGGTGGCGGCGTCCAACGCGGCGACGTCGGCGACACCGCCCGGTTCCTCAGCGGGTGCACCCACGGGCTGCCGCACCTCGGCGGCGAGCGGCACGAGCGGATCCTCGTAGGCGGCCAGCAGCTGTGTGCGCGGCAGCCCCAGCACCTCGATCACGCGCTGCGCGAGCGCGTCGGCATGAGCGGATGCCGCGGCATCCGGTTCGTCCCCCCAGGGGTCGGCGAACAGGGCGGGGTCGCGCCACAGGGGTTCGCCGTCGGCGCGCCACTGCAGGGCGATGTTCCAGCGCGGCAGCGGCTCGCCGGGGTACCACTTGCCCTGGCCGCGATGCACGACGCCTCCGGTGGCGTACTCGCGTCGGAGGCGCTCGGCCAGATCGTTCGCGAGGGCGCGCTTGTGCGGCCCGTCGGCGGCGGTGTTCCACTCGGCCGAGGTCGCGTCGTCGAGGGCGACGAAGGTGGGCTCCCCGCCCATCGTGAGCCGCACGTCGGCGTCCGCCAGACGCCGGTCGACGGCCTCGCCGAGCGCGTCGATGCGCTCCCACGCGGCATCCGGGTAGGGCTTCGTGGTGCGGGGGTCCTCGTGCACCCGGCGCACCTCGTTCGCGAAGTCGAACGTCACCTCGACCGGCTCGGTGGCGCCCGCGATCGGGGCGGCCGACGAGGGGTGCGGCGTCGCGGAGAGCGGGATGTGCCCCTCGCCGGCGAACAGGGCGCTCGTCGGATCCAGGCCGATCCAGCCGGCGCCGGGCACGAACACCTCGGCCCACGCGTGCAGGTCGGTGAAGTCGGCGGCGGCGCCACTCGGCCCGTCGAGCGACTCGCGGTCGGGCGCGAGCTGCACCAGGTAGCCCGACACGAACCGGGCGGCGAGCCCGTAGCCGCGCAGCAGGCTCACGAGCAGCCACGCGCTGTCGCGGCACGAGCCGATGCCGCGGGCGAGGGTCTCGTCGGGGGTCTGCACGCCCGCCTCCATGCGCACCGAGTAGGCGACATCGCCGTAGACGGCCCGGTTCAGGTCGGCGAGGAACGTCACCGTCGGCACGCCGTCGGCGGGGAGCGGGGGCAGCTTCTCCCGCCACGCGAGCGCCGCGGCGCTGTCGTCGACCGGCCGCAGGTAGGGCGCGAGGTCGGCGGCGAGGGCGTCGTCGTAGGCGAACGGGAACCGCTCGGCGTACTCCTCGATGAAGAAGTCGAGCGGGTTGATGACCATGAGGTCGGCGACGAGGCCCACTGTCACCTCGAGGTGGTCGATCTTCTCGGGGAACACGATGCGCGCCAGCCAGTTGCCGAAAGGATCCTGCTGCCAGTTCAGGAAGTGACCCGCCGGCGACACCGTCAGCGAGTACGCCTCGATGGGCGTGCGCGCGTGCGGCGCCGGCCGCAGCCGGATCGTGTGGGGCCACGCCTTGACGGGGTGGGCGAACCGGTAGCTCGTGCGGTGCTCGAGCGCGACCTTGATCGACATGAGCACAGCATGGCCCACGGCTGTTGCGCCGTCGTTACGTCACACCGAGTGAGACGGATGCCGCGGCATCCGCTCTCAGGCCGCGACCGGGTCGCTCGGGGCCGCGTTCGCGGACACGAAGTCGCGGAAGTCGGCGGCCGAGAGGTTCGCGTACGCGAGCGACCACTCGAGGATCGCGTCGGTCACCTGGCGGCCGTTGCCCGCGTAGCCGACGATCTCCGCCGCCACCGGGTCCTGCGCGTGGGCACGGGCGAGCACCCCGCCGCACGCCTGGGCGTACTCCACGAACGACACGTCCTCGAGGGTGTCGGTGTCGATGCTGCCCTTCAGGTCGTGGAACTGGCGCACGTAGTAGTCGCCGGCCGGCGCCTGCACGTACCCGAGGAACGGGTCGCTGAAGGCCTGCTGTATGCGCTGCAGCGACACCACACGGGCACCCTGGCCTCCGTCGGCGATGCTCGCGCGCAGGGTGAACGGCTGCTCGATGCGGCCGTACTGCTCGAGCACGCTGGGACCTGCCTGCTTCATCTGCAGGAGCATGACGCGGCCGTCGCCGTCCTCGAGCGCGGCGAGGTAGCAGCGCGTGCCGACGGAGCCGACGCCGACCACGCGGCGGGCGACGTCGGCCACGGCGTAGTGCTGCAGCAGCAGCGCGATGTCGACGCTCGCCGAGCGCTGGTAGGCGCCGTACAGGCTCCGTGCGCGCTCCTCGATCTCGTCGTCGACGTGGGTCATGGTGGGCGGGGCCTCGACGAACACCGCGCGGCCCGCGGCATCCGTCGTCGTCCAGCGGCGCGCGGCACGATCGCCGGTGCGCCGCAGCGCGTCGGACATCGCCGCCGCCAGCGCCTTCCGCGACGTCTTGGCGAGAGCGCCCATGCCCTTCTTCGGGTCGAGGTGCAGCGAATACCGCTCACGGGCGCTGAGTGCGGTGAGTCGGCGCAGCGTCGCGAGGTAGGCGCCGACGGCGGCGCGCGCGGCCCGCTCGGTCACGGCGGCGTCGCGCGAGGTGTGGCGACCGCCGACGACGATGCTCGTCACCAGGCGCTTCACATCCCACTCCCACGGCGCCCACGCGGCCTCGTCGAAGTCGTTCAGGTCGAACACGAGCGTGCGCTGCGGCGAGGCGTAGAAGCCGAAGTTCGCCACATGCGCGTCGCCGCAGGAGGCGACCACGATGCCCGAGTGGGGGTCGTCGGCGAGGTCTGCCGCCATGAGTGCGGCCGTGCCCCGGTAGAAGGCGAACGGGTCGGTCGACATGCGCTCGGCCCGTAGCCCGATGAGATCGGGGATGCGGGTCTCGTTCTGCGCCGCGAGGATGCCCAGCGGATCACGGGTCGCGACCGTGAGTGTCGCGAGGTCGCGACGGGCGGTGGCGCGCCGCTCCTCGACGCCCCGGGCGTGGAGGTCGGCGGTGGACGGCAGGGGTGCATCGAGCGGCATGCGCACATCTTGGCACCACAGGGCCTCCTTTAGTCTGGATCGACGAGAGGGGCTTGGGGCGCATGCGATTCTTCTTCGACGCGCGGTACATCCGCCCGCACGGACACGACGGCATCAGCCGCTACTCCGCGGGGCTGGCGACCGCGATCGCCGAGCTCGCCGACGTGACGTTCCTCGTGCACGACCCGGAGCAGCTCGCTGTGCTCCCCGACGGCGTCGAGCACCTCTTCCTGCACGCGCCGACCTCGGCGAAGGAGCCGTTCACCGCCCGCATCCTCAACGCGTACGAGCCCGATGTGGTGTTCTCGCCGATGCAGACGATGGGCACGATCGGCCGGCGGTTCCGGCTCATCCTGACCCTCCACGACACGATCTACTATCGGCACCGCACGCCGCCCGCCGAGTTCTCTCCGCTCGTGCGGCTCGGGTGGCGGCTGTTCCACCTCTCCTACGTGCCGCAGCGGGTGACGCTCAACGCCGCCGACGTCGTCGCGACGGTGAGCGAGACCAGCCGCGACGAGTTCGCGCGGGTGCGGCTCACGAAGCGTCCGGTCGTGGTCATCCCGAACGCCCCCGACGACCTGGGCGCGTTCCTCGACGCCGAGGCGGATGCCGCGGCCACTCCGTCGCACCTCGTCTACATGGGCTCGTTCATGGGCTACAAGAACGTCGAGACCCTCATCGCCGCGATGGCCCACCTGCCCGACAAGACGCTGCAGCTGCTGAGCCGCATCGGCCCGGCGCGCCGCGCCGAGCTCGAGGCGCTCGTGCCGCCCGGCGCCCGGGTCGAGTTCGCCGGCGGCGTGAGCGACGCGGAGTACGCCCGCGCGCTCGCCGACGGCTCCGTGCTCGTCTCCGCCAGCCTCGACGAGGGCTTCGGGCTGCCGCTCGCCGAAGCACTCGGGATCGGCGTGCCGGTCGCGGCATCCGATCTGCCGATCTTCCGCGAGGTCGCCGGCCCCGGTGCGGAGTACTTCGACCCCCACGATCCCGGATCGGTCGCCCGTGCCGTGCGGCGGCTCGATGACCCCGCGCACCGTGCCGAGGTCATCGCCGCGGGCCGCGCGCACGTCGCGCGCTACTCGTGGCGGCGCTCGGCTGAGACACTCCTGGACGTCGCGTCTTCCCTCGTCGATCACCCGGGATCCCGCCGGGCCGCCAGGTAGGCTCGACTTCCGTGTCCGACAGACCCCTGACGATCCTCATCGGCTGCGACACCTTCTCACCCGATGTGAACGGTGCGGCCCGGTTCGCCGAGCGCCTCGCCGCGGGCCTTGTCGCGCGTGGACACGACGTGCACGTGATGGCCCCCAGCATCACCCACCGCGATCACGGCCCGCGGGTCGAGGTCATCGAGGGGGAGAACGTCACCGTGCACCGACTGCCGTCCTGGCGCTGGTACCCGCACGACTGGCTGCGCTTCGTATGGCCGTGGCTGGCGAAGCACTACGCCCGTCAGGTGCTCGACGCGGTGAAGCCTGACGTGGTGCACATCCAGTCGCACATCGTGATCGGGCGGGGGCTTGCGCGCATCGCGTCGCAGCGCGGCATCCCCGTGATCGCGACGAACCACGTGATGGCCGAGAACATCCTCGACTTCACGACCCTGCCGCCGCTGCTCGACAAGCTGTTCGTGAAGCTGGCCTGGGACGACGCCCGCCGCACCTTCGACCTGGCACGCGCGGTGACGACCCCCACGAAGCGCGCGGCGGACTTCCTGGTGGCGGCGATCGACCTGCAGGGGGTCATCCCGATCAGCTGCGGCATCGACGCCGGTAACTACACCGCCGACCTCGAGCCGCGGGCCGAGAACCGGGTGCTGTTCGTGGGTCGCCTGACCCGTGAGAAGCAGATCGACCTGCTGTTCAAGGCGGTCGCGTTGCTCGACCCGGCCCTCGACGTGCACGTCGACATCGTCGGCGGCGGCGACCAGCGCAAGCAGCTCGAGCTCGTCGCGCACGAGCAGGGCCTCGACGGGCGGGTGCACTTCTACGGCCGCGTCGACGACGACGAGCTGCGGCGCATCTACACGCGCGCCAGCCTGTTCGCCATGCCCTCGATCGCCGAGCTGCAGTCGATCGCGACGATGGAGGCCATGGCCTCGGGCCTGCCCGTCGTGGCCGCCGACGCGATGGCGCTGCCGCATCTCGTGCACGACGGCGAGAACGGCTATCTGTTCGATCCGACGAGCGCGGAGGACTTCGCCGCGAAGCTCACGACGGTGCTCACGGCGGATGCCGCCGAGCGCCGCCGGCTGCAGCAGGCCTCGCTCGACGGGGTGAAGGTGCACGACATCCAGCGCACCCTCTCGACGTTCGAGAAGCTCTACCGCGGCGAGCCCGTCGAAGCCTGAGCCCTCCGCACGGTGCCGCGCGGTCGCCGCGCACGCGGGGCGACCGCAGCACCGTCGTCGCGATCGGGGAGGCGCGACCAGTCGGTGCGCACCGGGCGGCTGTCTCCGCGGATCACCTCGACGACCGTCCAGAGGGCGGCCGCGAGGCCGAGGAGCGCGAGCAGCACGAGGAGGATCATGGCTCTCACGCTACGGTCGTCGTGATCACGCCAAAAGTGGCAGAATTGACAGAGAGCGTATGCTTTCTGCCACAGCCGCGCGGGTCGCGGCGCCCGAGAGGATGCCCCATGAGAACCGTCGCCGTGATCGTGCAGCCCGGCTTCGCGCCGTTCGAGTTCGGCCTCGCCTGCGAGGCGTTCGGCCTCGACCGCAGTGACGACGGCATCGAGCCGTTCGAGTTCCGCATCTGCGCCCCCGACCCCGGGGCGATCCCGTCGAATCTCGGCTTCAGCATCAACGTCGTCGACGACCTCACCTTCGCCGAGACCGCCGACCTCGTCGTCGTCACCCCCGTGCCGCGCGCATCCTGGTCCCGCATCGACCCGCGGGTCGCCGCCGTGGTGCAGGCGGCCGCCGCCCGTCGTGCGTGGCTCCTGAGCGTCTGCTCGGGCGCGTTCGTGCTCGCCGCCGCGGGCGTGCTCGACGGTCGGCGGGCCACCACCCACTGGAAGTACGCGACCGAGATGACCCGGCTCTACCCGGCCGTCGACCTCGACCCCGACGTGCTCTACGTGCAGGACGACACCATCATCACGAGCGCGGGCACCGCGGCCGGCCTCGACGCCTGCCTGCACCTGCTGCGTATCGAGCTCGGCGCCGAGGTCACCAACACCATCGCCCGCCGGATGGTCGTGCCCCCGCAGCGCGACGGCGGCCAGGCGCAGTTCATCTCGCAGCCACTGCCCGCCGTGGCCTCGCTCTCTCTGGCGCCGGTCACCGACTGGATGCTCGCGAACCTGCACCTCGACCTGACCGTCGATCAGCTCGCCGCGCGTGCCCACATGTCGACCCGCACATTCGCGCGGCGCTTCAAGCAGGACCTCGGCGCGACGCCGGCGGCCTGGCTCGCCCGGCAGCGGGTGCTGCACGCGCAGCGGCTGCTCGAGCGCACCGACCACGGCATCGACCGCATCGCCGACGAGAGCGGCTTCGGCTCGGCGGCCGTGCTGCGCCAGAACTTCGTGCGCACGCTCGGACTCAGCCCGAGCGCCTACCGATCGCGCTTCTCGTGCCCCGACGAGAGGGCGGATGCCGCGGCATCCGCCGCCTGATCAGGATGCCCCGAGCACCTCGTCGATCGTCTGCCACGCCGTGGCGAGCGCCCCGTCGGGAGCCGTGAGCGAGGCGCGCAGGAAGCCGTCCTCGGAGGAGTAGACGGTGCCGGCGGAGACGAGCACGCCGCGGGCGGCGAGCTCGTCGGCGAGGGCCGCACCCGAGCGGCCGGTGTCGCGGACGTCGAGCCAGAGGTAGAAGCCGCCGAGGCCCGACGGAGTGACCGACGCGAGGCGGCCGGGCAGTGCCGCTGCGGCATTCTCGTACCGAGCCCGATATATCGCAGAGAGCTCTGTGCCGCGGTCGGGGAGTCGCTCGAGAGCCGTGGCGCCGACGATCTGCGCGGTGATCGGCGCGCACCCGACCGTCGTGCCGTGCACCGCCGCGACGGCGAGCCGCGCCTCCGCGGGCGCGACCAACGAGCCGAGCCGCAGTCCCGTCATCGAGAACCGCTTCGAGAAGGTGCGCGCGGCGAACGTGACATCGCGGCCGCCGACCTCGAGCGGCGACGCGGCGCGACCACCGTCGAACACGATCGACTCGTAGGCCTCGTCGGAGAGGATGCGCGCGTCGTACCGCTCGACGAGCGCGACCAGCGCCGCCATCGCGGCGGCCGACGCGACCGCGCCCGTCGGGTTCGAGGGCGAGTTGGCGACGACGAGACGGAAGCCGGCGCGCAGCGCCTGCTCGATCTCGTCGAGGGCGAAGAAGTCGTCACCGGACGGTCCCTGGCGGTAGCGGGCGACGGGGAGCCCGAGCTGCTCGGCGAGCACCAGGTCGTTCGGCCACGCCGGGTCGGGGATGACCACACCTGCCGTGCCCCCGACGATCAGGGCGACCGCCACCGCACCCGTGCCGCCCACCGTGACCACCACGTCCTCGACCGGGACGCGGCCGGAGGAGCTGGTCGTGTCGGCCGCGATGAGGGCCCGAAGCTCAGGGAGTCCGAGCTTCGGGGTGTAGCCGGTGCGGCCGTCGTGGAAGGCGCGGGCCGCGGCATCCGCCAGTTCCTGCGGGAGCGGCTGGTCCGGCTCGCCGATCGCCAGATCGATCGCCCCGGCCACCGTCGACGTCGTCATCATGCGGGCGACGGCATCGGAACCGCTCGTGGGCGTGGGTGAGGTCATGGGGTGCCTTCGATCATCGTGAGGGCCGCGGCGACAGTCGGGAACGTGTCGGCGAGGCTCGAATATCGACATCGTAGGAGCCGCTCCATGTCGTCTCCGTGTCGGTATCGCGCTCGGAAACCGGAAAGCGCCCGCCACGGACATCTGGACGAAACATTCACGGGTTCTCCTGTCATCACGCCCTTCGTCGACCCGGACCGGGCGGGCACCGCTTCCCACATCCACCGCCTCATGACTCGAGGAGCACCCGTGAGATCCACCATCCGCCGCGGCATCCCGGCACTCGCCGTCGCCGCCCTGTCGGCCCTCGCGCTGTCGGCCTGCGCCGCCGGCTCGCCCCAGGCCACGTCCTCCACCACCTCCGGCGACGTCATCATCGCCGCCGCCGACCCGTCGCTGCTGCCCTACAACTTCACCGGCAGCGACGGTTCGACGTGGGAGGGCATCAACGTCGACCTGGCCGCCGCCCTCTCGACCAAGCTCGGCCGCACGATCCAGTTCCAGAGCGCCGGATTCGACACGATCATCCCCGGCCTCACCTCGGGACGCTTCGACATGGCTCTCACCGGCATGTTCGACACCAAGGAACGCCAGAAGAGCGTCGACTTCGTCGACTACCTCAAGGCGGAGAACAACTTCCTCACCCGGTCGGACTACCGCGACATCACCGACATGAACGACCTCTGCGGCGTGACCGTCGGCATCCCGTCGGGCGCCATCGAAGGCTCGCTCCTCGCGACCGCCTCCGAGAAGTGCACCTCCGAGGGCAAGGCGGCGATCACCGTCAACGAGTACTCGGACCTCAACGCCGTCGTGCTCGCCCTCACCTCCAAGCGCATCGACGTCACCCCGAACGACTCCGCCGCCAACGCCTACATCATGAAGAGCGCCAGCGGACTCAAGGTCTCGGGCGGCTACCAGAACGAGGGCTACTTCGCCGCGGCGTTCCCGAAGGGCAGCGCGCTGACCGCCGAGGTCGAGACGGCGTTCACCGAGATCATGGCTGACGGCACGTACGCCTCGATCCTCGACAAGTGGGGCGTTCCGTCCCGTGGCCTGACCGCCCCGATCGTCAACGGGTCGCCCTTCTAATGAGCGACACCCCCCGCACGGCGGCCGATGCCGACGTCATCGTCCCCCGCCCTCGGCGGTGGCGATGGCTCGGCATCGCCGTCGTGGCGGTCGTCGCCCTCTCGGTTGCGTGGTCGTTCCTCACGAACCCGCACTACGAGTGGAACGTCGTCCTGCAGTACCTGTTCGACCCCCGCATCCTCTCGGGCCTCGGCACCACGCTGCTGCTGACCCTCGTCGGCATGGTCATCGCGCTGGTCATCGGCCTCGCACTCGCCGTCATGCGGCTCTCCTCCAGCGGTCTGCTGGGCGGGGCCGCGGGCGTCTACATCTGGTTCTTCCGAGGCACGCCCGTTCTCGTGCAGATCATCCTCTGGTACAACCTGGCGATCATCATCCCCGACGTCGTGATCGGAGTGCCGTTCGGCCCGACCCTCTGGTCGATCGACACCAACACCCTCATCACGCCGTGGACCGCCGCGATCCTCGGCCTCTCCCTGAACGAGGCCGCCTACCTCGCGGAGATCATCCGGTCGGGCATCGTCTCGGTCGACAAGGGCCAGTCGGAGGCCGCGGACGCGCTCGCGATCGGTCGCGCCACCGCGTTCCGCCGCATCATCCTGCCGCAGGCCATGCGCGTGATCGTGCCGCCCGCCGCGAATGAGGCGATCGGACTGCTGAAGTACTCGTCGGTCGTGAGCGTCATCGCGCTGCCCGAGCTGCTCTACAGCGGTCAGCTGATCTACGCCCGCACCTATCAGACGATCCCCGTGCTGATAGTCGTCTGCATCTGGTACCTCGTCGTCGTGACGATCCTGACCGGGCTCGAGCATCTGCTCGAGCGACGCCTCGGCGTCGGGTTCCGCTCCGTCGGCGCCCACGGCACATCCTCGAGGAGGTGGTCGCGATGGCTGATCGCGAAGCGCTAGTCCGCCTGCGCAACATCCACAAGTCGTTCGGCCACGTCGAGGTGCTCTCGGGCATCGACCTCGACGTCGCCGCGGGCGAGGTCGTCTGCCTGATCGGGGCGTCGGGGTCGGGCAAGTCGACCCTGCTACGGTGCGTCAACCACCTCGAACGCCCCGATCGCGGTCGCGTGTACGTCGGCGACCACCTCATCGGCTACGAGGAGCGCGCCGACGGCCGCTTGCACGAGCTGTCGCCGCGGCGCATCAATGCCCAGCGCACCGACATCGGCATGGTGTTCCAGCACTTCAACCTGTTCCCGCACCTGACCGTTCTCGAGAACGTCATCGAGGCGCCGATGCGCGTGCGCCGGCTCGACCGTGCCACGGCCACGGCGACCGCGCGCGATCTGCTCGACCGGGTCGGGATGGCGCACAAAGAGGATGCGTACCCGCGCACGCTCTCCGGCGGGCAGCAGCAGCGCGTCGCCATCGCCCGCGGCCTCGCCATGCGCCCGAAGCTCATGCTCTTCGACGAGCCCACCTCGGCGCTCGACCCCGAGCTCGTCGGCGAGGTGCTCGACGTCATGCGCGACCTCGCCCGCAGCGGCATGACGATGATCGTCGTCACCCACGAGATGGCCTTCGCCCGCGAAGTGGCCGGGCGCATCGCGTTCATGTCGGGCGGCGAGATCGTCGAGATCGGCACGCCGGCCGAGGTGCTCGGCAACCCGCAGCACGAGCGCACGCGTGCCTTCCTGTCGAAGGTGCTCTGACCATGGCTCCCTCGCCGACCCTCTCCTCCCTCGTCACCGGCGGCCTGACCGCCCGTGACGCCGAGCTGCTCGGACCCGTCGTGCTCTGCGCCGAACCGGGGAGTCCCGCGGCGGCGTTGCGGGTGAAGATCGGTCGCGCCGCGTGGCCGACGGTCGCGGTCGGTGCGCCGGTGCCGGCCGCGCATGCCGCGACCGAGCGGGATGCGCGGCTCATCCTCGTCAGCGGATCGAGCATCGACTGGATCGCCGCGGCCGTGAACGTGCTCCGCACCGCGGGGCAGACCCCCATCGCCGTCGTCGACGTCGACGTGCGCGACGACGTCGAGCTCGTGCTGCTCGACGCCGGCGCGAACATCGTGGTCGGGAGGACCGTCTCGCCGCGGGAGTTCAGCGCGCGCCTCCTCGCCCTCGTGCGCGCCCGTTCGGGCGAGGAGAGCCTGCGCGTGCGGTGGCTCCAGGCCGAGGGTCTCGCTCTCGACGTCGCTACCCGCAGCTGCACCCTCGACGGCGACGACCTCGCTCTCAGCCGGCACGAGTTCGAACTGCTCACCGCGCTCATGTCGAACAGCGGCCGCGTCGTCTCCCACGAGGAGCTCGTGCAGCAGCTGTGGGAGTGGGGCGACGACGACGCCCAGAACGCACTGCGTCTCGCGATCACCCGCCTGCGCAAGAAGCTCGGCGACCCGTCCGGCGACCCCCGATGGATCGCATCGGTGCGAGGCGTCGGCTACCGCTTCCTCCCCGCGACCGCCGAGATCGGCGACAACCGCAACGAGGATCGCATGCGTGCCGCCCTGGCCCGCCTGACCTCCCAGACCGACGCGCTCGGCGCCCTCGCCGACGCGCTCGCTGCGGCCGGCAGTGTCGATGCGGTCGCCGACACGACGGTCACCTGGGCCGTGTCGCGCGGATTCGCCGATGCCTCGACCGTCTTCCGCCTCGACGGCGGCACGAGCGACGACCCCCGGGCGACCCTCATCGCGAGCGCCGGGATGTCGGCCCGTTGGCGGCAGACGATCGCCACGGGGCATCCGGTCAACAACGCGTTCATCGGATCGCACGTGTACCGCAGCGGGCAGACCGTGCAGCTCAGCGACATGTCGAACCTGTCGGGGCGCTTCCCGGTGACCGCCCGCATGTCGACGGCCGAGGACCTGCACGCGTGCGTTCTCTTCCCCCTGCACACCGGCGGCCGCATCTGGGGCGATCTCGCGTTCCTCAGCCGCTCGCCGAAGGCCTTCAGTCCTGCGGTGGCGGGCTTCTTCCGCACGGTGGCGACGATCGTGTCGCTCGCGCTCGGGGCGGTCTCGCCCACGGCCGCCGTCGGACTCGACCCCCGGGAGGCGTCGCGTGCGTGAGGTGACCGACGCCGAGGTGCGTGCCGCGGTCGACGACCGCGCGCTCGTGGACGCCTGCACGGCAGCCCTCGCCGCCCTCGGGCGCGGTGAGGCGTCGCAGGCCGCGAAGCAGATGCTCCCCGCTGCGGGCGGCGGCTTCTTCCTGTCGATCTCGGCGGTGGTCCCGGCGCTCGGCTGGGCGATCTCGAAGTGGGCGTCGTACGTTCCCGCCGAGGGCGGCGCCGGACGCTCGACGTCGACGATCCTCGCGGGTCCCGCCGACGGCTCGGCGCCGACCGCGGTGCTGCGCGGCATGCTGCCGACGCGGCTGCGCACCGCGGCGGCGGCCGTCGCCGCGATCGAGGCGCTGGGTCGCGCGGATGCCGCCTCCCCCGTCGCGCTCGTCGGGTTCGGTCCGACCAACCGGGCCGTCGCCGACATGCTCTCCTCCCTCCACGGCGTGCGGTCGTGGCGGGTGCTCGTGCGCTCGGACGCCGCAGGCGACCGTGCGCGTGCGGCGCTCCCGGGTGAGGTCGTCGTCGGAGGCAGGGACGCACTCGCCGACGCCGTGCTCGCGGTGAGCGCGACGGGCGCCGCCGGCGCCGTGGCATCCGTCGCAGATCTCGCGCCGGGCGCGGCCGTCGTCTGCCTCGACGGCGCCCGCGTGTGGGAGACCGCTCACGCGACTCTGATCGACGACCGCAGCACCGCGCACGAGGTGGGCGGGCTCGCGCGCCTCGTCGCGGGACTCGATCCGGCGCCGGACGGGGCGGTGCTGATCGATCAGGCCGGTTCGGCGGTCACCGACGTGGCGCTGGCGAGCGTGGCCCTCGGCGAGCCGCAGAGCGTGAGGGACCGATGGTGAGCCGCACCGGGTGGACCGCGACGGCGCTCACCGTCGTCGGCGCGTTCTCGGCGCTGCCGAGCGCGTTCTACACGCACATCGTCTCGGCGACCGGCACGCCCTGGGCGACCGCGCTGCTCTTCTCCGGCCACGGACTCGCGTCGATCGGCGGCATGACCGTCGCCGCGCGCGCCGCCCGACGGCGGAGCCTGGTGGCGATCGTGGTCGTGGGTGTCGTGCTGGATGCCGCGGGCGCCGCGCTGCTGGTGATCGCGCCGCTCGACCAGCTCGGGGTGCTTCTCGCGGCGCGCGTCGTCTGCGGGGCCGCGCTCGGGGTCGTGGTGGCGGCGGCATCCCTGGTCGTCGTGTCCTCCCGCGCCGGATCGGCCGGGGTGACGGCCGCGGTGTTCGGCGGCGTCGGGCTCGGGTCGCTCTCGGCCGGGCTGCTGGCCGCTGCGGGGCTCTCCGCCTCGCAGGTCTTCCTCGTCGGGGCGCTCGCGCTCGCCGCCGTCGTCGCGGCCGCCGCGCTGCTCACGCCCGGCGACGCCGGCTCGGCCGTACCCGCCGCGTCGGCGTCGACGATCGCTGTGCCGGTCTCCGTGACGCCGTCCGCCGGCCGCGTGGTGACGCTGGCCGCGGCCGTCTTCGCCGCCAACGGCATCCTGGCCCTGTTCACGTCCACGCTCCCCGGCGAGATCGCGAGGCTCGCGGGCGGCGCGAGCCTCGTCGCCGGCCTCTCGGCGGGCACCGTGATGCTCTCGGCCGGTGCCGCCCGCCTGCTCGTCGGCGCCGGCCGCACCCGCCGGCTTCCCACCGCCCTCGCGGTGCTGCTCGCGATCGGTGCCGGTGGCATCGTCGCCGCCGTCGCGGGGCCCGCGCCGATCGCGATCGCCGCTGCCCTCGTCGCGGGGATCGCCCTCGGCGCCGCCGCCGGACTCGTGTACGACCTCGCCGTGCGGCGCAGCGCCGCCGTGGGCGCCCTCGTCACCGTGCAGCGCGCCGGACAGCTCGGCCTGGTCGTGCCGCCGGTGCTCATGACCGCGGCGGTGACCCTGTGACATCCGTGATCGAGATCGCGACGATCCTCATTCCCGCGCGACCCCCGACAGCGTCGATGCGCCCCCGACACATCGACCCCTCTCCGACCGAAAGACACTCATGAAAGCCAGCTTCGACATTGGCGGGACGTTCACCGACATCGTCCTGCTCGACGAGACCACCGGGCGCACCTGGCTCGGCAAGGCCCTCACCACCTACGACGACTTCAGCCGCGCCATCGCCGCGGGCATCTCCCAGGTGCTCGCCGACGCCGACCACCACACCGACGCGATCGACTCCGCCGTCGTGGGTGCCACCACTCTCGTGACCAACGCGCTCATCGAGCGTCGCGGCGCGAAGACGGCGCTCGTGACGACCCGGGGCTTCGGCGACGTGCTCGAGATCGGACGCGAATGGCGCTACGACCTCTACGACCCGCGCCTGCAGCTGCCCGACCCCCTCGTGGCGCCGACCGAGCGGTTCGAGGTCACCGAGCGTCGCGGCCCCCGCGGCGAGGTGCTCACCCCGCTCGACCGCGCCGACGTCGAGCGCATCGCCGACGAGCTCGCGGCGGCCGGCGTGGAGTCGATCGCGGTGTGCCTGCTGCACTCCTACGTCGACGCCGCCCATGAGGAGACGATCGCCGAGATCCTCGCCGAGCGGCTCCCCGATGTCCCCGTCACGCTCTCGGGACATCTCGTGCCCGTGATCCGCGAGTACGAGCGCACCGTCACGACGCTCGCCAACGCCTACGTGCGCCCGATCGCCGGCGAGCACTTCGAGGACATCGAGCGTGCGCTCACGACGCTCGGCATCGACCAATCGCTCATGCTCATGCAGTCCAACGGCGGTGTCGTCACCACCGCGACCGCCCGCGCCTACCCGATCCGCCTGCTCGAATCGGGCCCGGCGGCCGGAGCGATCGGCGCCGCCTATGTCGGCGCCCAGCTCGGCATGGACCGCCTCATCGCCTTCGACATGGGCGGCACCACCGCGAAGGTCTGCATCGTGGAGGGCGGCGAGCCGACCGTGCGCAACGGCTTCGAGGTCGGGCGCGTGCACCGGCTGAAGCAGGGCTCGGGGCTCCCGGTGTCGATGCCCGTCGTCGACATGATCGAGATCGGCGCGGGTGGCGGCTCGATCGCCGCGCTCGACGGCCTCGGCCTGCTGAAGGTCGGCCCCCACTCGGCAGGCTCACGCCCCGGACCCGCCGGCTACGGACTCGGCGGCGAGGAACCCACCGTCACAGACGCCGACATCGTGCTCGGCTACCTCGACCCCGACTACTTCCTCGGCGGTCGCATGACACTGGATGCCGCGGCATCCCGTCAGGCGATGGTGTCGCGACTCGGCTCCGCGTTCGGTCACGACCCGGTTGCCGCGGCGGCCGGCATCGCCCGGGTCGTCGACGAGCACATGGCTCTCGCCGTGCAGGTGCACGCGACCGAGCACGGGCACGACCCGCGCACCTTCCCGATGGTCGCCTTCGGCGGTGCCGCCCCGGTGCATGCGGCGCGCATCGCCCGCATCCTCGGGGTGTCCCACGTGGTGATCCCGGCCGCCGCGGGCGTGCTCTCGGCGACCGGTCTCCTCGTGGCCCCGCCGATGGTCGAGGAGTCACGCACGCGCCTGCTCGAGCTGCGCGACTGGGACGCCGCGGCGGTCGAGGCGATCTACGCCGACCTCGTCGCCCAGGCCCAGCGCGAACTCGGCACCGACGTCGCCCGCATCGACCGGTTCGTCGAGATGCGCTTCCTCGGGCAGGGCTTCGAGATCGAGGTGGCCGTCGGCGACGGCGACGACCCCGCGGGCTACCGGGATCGCTTCGTGCGCGAGTACGAGCACATCTACGGCGTCACACCCGACTACGAACGCATCGAGATCGTCACCTGGCGCGTGCGGGTCTACGGGCCGTTCACCGTACCGACCCTCACCCGCACGGTGAGCCCCGACGCCAGCGAGGAGCGCACCCGCACCCGCACCGCCTGGTTCGCCGAGACGGGTCTGGTCGAGGTGCCGGTGCGGCGCATGCTCTCACTCCCGCCCGAGGAGCGGGTGACGGGTCCCGCGATCCTCCAGCTGCCCGAGAGCACCGCGGTCGTCGGCCCCGACGACATCGCCTGGCTCGATCAGCACGGCAACCTGCACGTCGAGATCGCGGTGCGACGCCCCGAGACGGCGGATGCCGCGGCGCTGAGCGGGGCGCGCTCATGAGCCTCGAGCGGGCCGAGGGCCTGCTCGCCGGACTCGGGATCTCCACCGGTCGCGGTGGTGAGCCGGCCACGAGCACCGAACGCTTCGCCGACGGCGGCTGGTACAAGTGGGAGGTCGCGGGCGCGCTCGATGCCGCTGCCGTCGCCGCGATCGACGACGCGCTGCGCCGCGACGGGGCGCGTCTCCACCAGGCGACGAACACCGTCGGCACGATGCGCTACCTCGACCACGAGATCGTCGACCTCGTGAACGAGGCGGCGGGGCGCGGCATCCAACTGCGGATGGCCGTGGGGCCGCGCGGCACCTACGACATCGGCGGCCAGAAGTTCGCCGCCGGTCCGGTGGCGGCGGCCAGCGCCTACCGCCTGCGCGGCGGGGAACAGCTTGCGCAGGGCCTCGAGGACGTGCTGCACGCGGTCGGGCTGGGTGTGCGCGGGTTCCTCGTGTTCGACGAGGGGCTGCTGCTCGTCCTGGCACGGCTGCGCGCGGCGGGGGAGCTTCCCGCCGAGGTGCGGCTGAAGGCGTCCTCGAACATGGGTGCCGCCAACCCCGCCCATGCGCTCCTGCTTGCCGATGCGGGTGCCGACTCGGTCAACCTGCAGCGCGATCTGGATGTCGCGATGCTCGCCGCCGTGCGCGCGACGACCGCGGTCGCACTCGACCTGCACACCGACAACCCCCGCTCGACCGGCGGCTTCGTGCGCGGCTACGACGTGCCCGAGTTCGTGCGGGTCGCCGCCCCGGTCTACCTGAAGGCCGGTAACGCCGCCCAGGACTTCTCGGATGACGCGCCCACCCCGGCGGTCGTCGCGGGCATCGTCCGACAGATCCTGCTCGATCGCCAGCTGCTCGAGCGCCATTTCCCCGAGGCGACAGCCTCCGACACGCCTGAGTTCTAGGAGTACACACCATGACCCAGTGGGATGCAGCGACGCTGCAGATCGTCTGGCAGCGACTCATCTCCGTCGCCGATGAGATGGCGGCGGTGCTGCTGCGCACCGCCTTCAGCTCGGTGGTGCGGGAGTCGAACGACCTGGCCTGCGCCGTGCTCACCGCGCGCGGCGACCTGCTCGTCGAGTACGGGCGCTCGGTGCCCGTGTTCACCGGAACCGTCGCGGGCACCGTGCGCGCGATGGTGGCGGAGCTCGGCGAGCACAACCTGCGGCCGGGCGACGTGATCGCCACCAACTCGCCGCGCTACGGCAACACGCACCTGCCCGACCTGACCGCGGCCACCCCCGTCTTCCGCGACGGTCGCATCGTGGCTTACGTCGCCTCGATCTGCCATCTCTCCGACATCGGCGGCACCTCCGAGGGCGCGTTCGCGCAGGATGCGTTCGAAGAGGGCTTCTGCCTGCCGCCCGTGAAGCTTGTGGAAGCGGGCGTGCCGAACGCCCTCGTGCGCCGCATCCTCGCCGCGAACGTGCGGGTTCCCGCGCAGGTGCTCGGCGACGTCGACGCGCTCATCGCTGCGAACGCGCTGGGCGAGCGCCGCGTGACGGCGCTGCTCGACAGCGACGCGGGGCTCGATCTCGACGAGGCCGCGGCCCACATCTGCGACGCCACCGAGCGCGCGGTGCGGGCCTCGATCGCCGAGATCCCCGACGGCCACTACGCGGCCTCGATCGATCTCGACGGCTTCGAGGAGCCGAAGACGATCGTGGTCTCGGTCGAGGTGCACGGCGATTCGATGACCGTCGACTACGAGGGCACCTCGCGCCAGTCGACGTTCGGCATCAACTCCGCCTCGCCGACCTTCGGCTACACCCGGTACGGGCTCGCGTGCCTGCTGGCACCCGAGCTGCCGAACAACGAGGGCGCCCTGCGCCCCATCGCGATCCGCGTGCCGGAAGGGTCGCTGCTGAACCCGCGAACGAACGCGGCGGTGAGCGCCAACTTCCCCGCGCACGCCATCCCCTCGGTGCTCTCCCGCGCGCTCGCCGACGTGCTGCCCGACCGGGTCTCGGCGGCCGCCGGCACGCCCTTCTGGGTGGTCGGCATCCGCGGCGAGAAGGAGACCGGTCCGTTCGCCTCGCTGCTGTGCTTCAACGGCGGTCAGGGCGCCGCGCGCGGCCAGGCCGGCTACGCGACGCTGTCGACGCCGAGCAACGTGTCGAACACGCCCGTCGAGATCGTCGAGAGCCAGGCTCCCGTGCTCGTCGAGTCGAAGTCGATCGTGCGCGGCTCGGGCGGCGAGGGCGCGTGGCGCGGCGGCGACGGCCAGGAGGTCGCGCTCGTGTCTCGGCACGACGCCCCGCTCGACGTGATCTTCCTCACGGAGCGCATCGAGCACGCCGCGCCGGGTCTCGCCGGCGGCGGCGACGGCGCCCCGGGAGTGCTGCGGGTCGACGGCAGCGATGTCGCCGAACCCAAGGGGCGCATCCGCTGGGCGCCGGGATCCCGCATCCTCATGCGCACTCCGGGCGGCGGCGGATACGGCGCCCGATGACAGACCTGCTGACGACGACGGACGAAGGAACACACATGACTGACGCACACGACACGACCACGATCGCCTGGGCGGAGCCGGGATCCACCGTGCTCGCTCCCAAGGGGCGCCTCGCGCTGGCCCTCCGCAAGGGGCAGACTCTCACGATCACCGACCTCGAGGGGCAGCAGGTCATGGACTTCATCGCCTCGATGGTCTCCGACCCCGACGAGCGCCTGTCGGCGATGTTCACGCGCGTGAGCTCGGGCAAGTGGGACCTCAACGAGGGGTACACGATCTACTCCGACCGCTGCCGCCCGATGTTCCGCGTAGTGCGCGACGACAACGGCATCCACAACATGACCGGCGGCTACTGCTCGAAGTACTCGAACTCGATCCGCTACGGGGTCGAGGAGACCTGGGGATGCCTCGACAACCTCGTCGGCGACTGGCGCGAGCTGGGTCTGGACGAGACGAAGATCAACCCCGACCAGTGCATCTCGCTCTTCATGAACATCATCCATCACGCCGACGGACGCATGGAGATCGTCGAGCCGACGACGAAGGCCGGCGACTGCATCGTGCTCGAAGCGCTCGACGACCTCTACGTGGGTCTGTCGAACTGCCCGGAGGAGCACAACCCGTGCAACGCGTTCCACGTGACGCCGATGCAGGTGACGGTGGCCTGACGCGCCGCACGCCGATGGGGCGGGCCGTGCCGGGTGACCGGCGCGCCCGCCCCATCCGCGTCAGAGCGCGGGCGTGCGCGGCGGCGCCACGCGCCGCGGCCGGATCGCCTCGAACGCGGCGGCGAGGCGCAGCATCCGCTCGTCGTCGTAGGCGCGGCCGGCGAACGTGAGTCCGACGGGCATGCGGATGTCGGCGAGCAGCCCCATCGGCACGGTGACGGTCGGGATGCCGAGGTGCCGGATCGCCAGGTTGCCGTTCGCGACCCAGACGCCGTTGGCCCAGCCGGCGTCGGCCGAGGCGGGGTTCACGTCCATGTCGGCGCGTGCGATGTCGGCGACGGCGGGGAAGGCGAGCACGTCGAGGCCCTGGGCGTCCATCCACTGCTCGAGGTCGATGCGTCGGGTCTCCTCGAGTCCGCGCAGGCCGTCCTCGAGCTCGGGCATGCCCTCCCACCCGGCGCCGGGGTGCGCGCGCACCCAGTCGGGGTAGGTGACGAGGTCGTCCTCGAACCCGTCGTAGCGGTCGGGCAGCGCGCCGGGCGGGGCCGGGAAGATGCGGTGGCCGTCGACGCCGGCGAGCGAGTGCAGCGCCGGGTCGCCGTTCGCCGCGAGGAACTCCTCCATCGCCCACGCCGACAGGTCGACGATCTCGCGCCGCAGATAGGCGGGCGACACGAGTCCGCGGGTGGCGATGGTGGATGCCCCGGGCCGGTCGCCCTCGTAGTTGCTGACGACGGGCAGGTCGACCTCGACGACCCGCGCGCCGCGCGCCTCGAGGTCGGCGCGCGCCGCCTGCCACAGCGCGATGACGCTGTCGCGGGTGACGATGCGGCGCCCGGTGGGGCCGCCGATCCCCGGGGATGCCGCGGTGCCGGCGTCGGGGTCGGCGTTGATGTACATGCGGGGCACGCCGACGGTCACTCCCCGCAGGACGTCGGTGCCGTGGGCGAGAGCGGGGTAGGAGGCGGGGCGCACGGCGGACGCCGCGGGGATCGTCACCCACGTCTGGGTGCGCCACAGGTCGCCGCGCGTCTCGGGGTCGTCGGCGACGATGACGTCGAGCACCTCGAGCAGGTCGGCCATCGTGCGGGTGTGGGGGACGACGACGTCCATCGTGGGCACGAGCGGCCAGTTGCCGCGCACCGAGATCACCCCGCGCGAGGGCGTGTAGGCGCAGAGCGCGTTGTGGGAGGCCGGGCCGCGCCCGCTCGACCAGGTCTCCTCGCCGAGCCCGAACGCGGCGAAGCTCGCGGCGGTCGCCGTGCCGGAGCCGTTCGACGAGCCGGAGCCGAACGGCGCCGTCAGGTGGTCGGCGTCATACGGGCTCTCGGCCCGCCCGTAGACCCCGCGCTGCATGCCGCCGTTGGCCATCGGCGGCATGTTGGTGAGGCCGAGGCAGATCGCGCCCGCAGCCCGCAGCCGCTCGATCGTGAACGCGTCACGCTGGGCGACGAGGTCGGCGAACGCGGGGCTGCCTGCCGCCGCGGTGAGGCCGCGCACCAGGTAGCTGTCCTTCGCGGTGTACGGGATGCCCTCGAGCGGCCCGCGTCCCTCGCCGCGGGCGCGTCGGGCATCGGATGCCGCGGCCTCCGCCCGCGCATCGGGGTTCGCCACGATGACGGCGTTGAGTGCGGTGGGGGTGCCGGGGGCGTCGTAGGCGGCGATGCGCGCGAGGTAGGCGTCGACGAGCGCGACGCTCGTCGTGCGGCCGTCCTCGAGGGCCGACCGCAGCTCGGCGATCGACGCCTCGACGACGTCGATCATGCCGACGCGCCGAGGGAGGGCTGCTGCTGAGTGATGCAGTGGATGCCGCCGCCCCGATCGAAGATCGGACGCGACTCGACCGACACGACGCGGCGGCCCGGGTAGGCCTCGGCGAGGATCGCCCGCGCGTCGGCGTCCGCGCGCTCGTCGCCGAAGCCGCACGCGATCACGCCGCCGTTGACGACGAGGTGGTTGACGTAGCTCCAGTCGACGACGCCGTGCGCGTCGCGGAGCGTCGACGGGGCGGGAAGGCGCACGATCTCGAAGGGGCGGCCCGCGGCATCCGTCTCGTGCGACAGCAGGTCGACGAGGTCGCGGGTGACCGCGTGGTCGGGATGCCCCGCATCCCGCTGGTCGTGCAGCAGCAGGCGACCGGGCGAGGGGATCGTGGCGACGATGTCGACGTGGCCCTTCGTGCCGAAGCGGTCGTAGTCGCGGGTGAGGCCGCGGGGCAGCCACACCGTGCGGGTGGTGCCGAGGGTGCGCGCGAACTCCGCCTCGACGCGCTCGCGGGTCGCGAACGGGTTTCGCTCCGCGCCGAGCTGCACGGTGTCGGTCGCGAGCACGGTGCCCTCGCCGTCGACGTGGATGCCACCGCCCTCGTTCACGAGCAGCGACGGGATGCGCTCGGCGCCGACGAGGGCGGCGACGATGCCGGCGATCTCGTTCGAGAGCGCCGCGTTCGCCCAGTCGGGGGAGCCCCAGCCGTTGAACACCCAGTCGACGGCGCCGAGCGCGCCGGGTCGGTCGGCGTCGACGACGAAGGTGGGGCCGAAGTCGCGGATCCAGAACTCGTCGAGCGGGGCCTCGACGATCTCGACCGCGCCGCCCAGCAGGCGCCGCGCCCGCGCGGTCTCGGACGGGTCGACGACCATCGTGACCGGCTCGAACTCGGCGACGGCGAGTGCGACGTCGGTCCACGCGCGGTAGCCCTCCTCGCGCAGCGCGTCGGTGTCGCCCAGGGTGACGCCCTCGACCGGGAAGGCCATCCAGGTGCGGTCGTGCGGGGCGGTCTCGGAGGGCATGCGCCAGGCCATGGGCGTCCGTTCGTTCGCGTGGGGCGCGCGGGTGGATGCGCCTCTCGGGGCACGATACCTCCGGCCCACCCCGTAGCGCTCGACATCCGCGAGTGCTAAACTTGAGCGCGTAAGACTCAACTTTGAGCAGCGAACTTCAGGAGCATCATGAACGCCACACCGCAGCCGGGCCAGGAGGAGGCGCAGAGCGCCCTCGAGCAGTTCGGCATCAACCTCACCGAGCGCGCCCGCCAGGGCAAGCTCGACCCCGTCATCGGACGCGACAGCGAGATCCGCCGCGTCAGCCAGGTGCTCACCCGACGCACCAAGAACAACCCCGTCCTCATCGGCGAGCCCGGCGTCGGCAAGACCGCCGTCGTCGAAGGCCTCGCCCAGCGCATCGTCGCGGGCGACGTCGCCGAGTCGCTCAAGAACAAGGAGCTCGTCTCCCTCGACATCTCCGCCCTCGTCGCCGGCGCGATGTACCGCGGCCAGTTCGAGGAGCGCCTCAAGAGCGTGCTGAAGGAGATCACCGAGTCCGAGGGCCGCGTCATCACCTTCATCGACGAGCTGCATGTGCTGATGGGTGCCGGCGGCGGCGAAGGGTCGGTCGCGGCATCCAACATGCTCAAGCCCATGCTCGCCCGCGGTGAGCTGCGCCTCATCGGCGCCACCACCCTCGACGAGTACCGCGAGTTCATCGAGAAGGATGCCGCACTCGAGCGCCGCTTCCAGCAGGTCTACGTCGGCGAGCCGAGCGTCGAGGACACGATCGCGATCCTGCGCGGACTCAAGGAGCGCTACGAGGCCCACCACAAGGTGGCCATCGCCGACGGGGCGCTGGTGGCCGCGGCATCCCTCTCGAACCGCTACCTGCCCTCGCGCCAGCTGCCCGACAAGGCCATCGACCTGATCGACGAGGCCGCGTCGCGGTTGCGCATGGAGATCGACTCCGCTCCGCTCGAGATCGACGAGCTGCGCCGCCACGTCGACCGGCTCAAGCTCGAAGAGCTCGCCCTCAAGAAGGAGAAGGACGCGGCCTCGAAGGAGCGTCTCGAGAAGCTGCGCACCGACCTCGCCGCCGAGGAGTCCCGACTCACCGAGCTGCAGGCCCGGTGGGAGCGCGAGCGCGCCTCGCTCAACCGCGTCGGCGACCTCAAGACCCGCCTCGACGCCGCCCGCGTCGAGGCGGAGCGCGCCCAGCGCGAGGGCAACCTCGAGAAGGCGTCGCGGCTACTGTACGCCGAGATCCCGGCGCTCGAGCGCGAGCTCGTCGCCGCCGAGCAGGCCGAGTCGACCGATGAGCGCATGGTCGGCGACCAGGTGACCGACGAGGACATCGCTGCCGTGATCGCCGCGTGGACGGGCATCCCGGTGGGGCGCCTGCTGCAGGGCGAGACCGAGAAGCTCGTGCACCTCGAGGCCGAGCTCGGCCGGCGGCTCATCGGCCAGAAGCCGGCCGTGCGCACGGTGTCCGACGCGGTGCGCCGCTCGCGCGCCGGCATCAGCGACCCGAACCGCCCGACCGGATCGTTCCTGTTCCTCGGGCCGACCGGTGTCGGCAAGACCGAGCTCGCGAAGGCGCTCGCCGAGTTCCTCTTCGACGACGAGCGCGCCATGGTGCGCATCGACATGTCGGAGTACGGCGAGAAGCACTCGGTGTCGCGCCTGGTCGGCGCCCCTCCGGGATACGTCGGCTACGAGCAGGGCGGTCAGCTCACCGAAGCCGTGCGTCGGCGCCCCTACAGCGTCGTGCTGCTCGACGAGGTCGAGAAGGCGCACCCCGAGGTGTTCGACGTGCTGCTGCAGGTCATGGACGACGGCCGCCTCACCGACGGCCAGGGCCGCACCGTCGACTTCACGAACGTGATCCTGATCCTGACGTCGAACCTCGGCTCGCCGATCCTGATCGACCCGCTGCTCACCCCCGACGAGAAGCGGGAGCAGGTGCAGGCGCTCGTGCGCCAGGCATTCCGTCCCGAGTTCGTCAACCGTCTCGACGACGTCGTGATCTTCCAGGCGCTCACCGAGGACGACCTCGCCCAGATCGTCGAACTGTCGGTCGACGCCCTGCAGCGCAGGCTGAAGGAGCGGCGCCTCACCCTCGCCGTGACCCCCGACGCCCGCACCTGGCTGGCCGAGCGCGGATACGACCCGGTGTTCGGCGCGCGTCCGCTGCGCCGCCTCATCCAGTCGGAGATCCAGGACCGCCTCGCGATGGCGATCCTCTCCGGACGCGTGCACGACGGTGACGTGGTACGTGTCGACGTGGATGCCGCGGGCTCGCAGCTCGTGCTGACGAGCGACGGCCAGGCGCCCGCCGCCGACGACGAGGGCGACGTCATCGAGGCGATCATCGAGGACTGAGCGCCCCGCCTCCGACGCCCCCGCGCGCCGCGTCGGCGCCGGGGGTCTCGGGTGTCGTGCGACGGATGCCGCGGCTCAGTCGTTCGCGATGAGGATGCCCTCGAGCGAGTTGCGCACACGCGGCGCGGCCTCGCGCTCGCGCAGCTGCTCGGAGGCGAGCTGCGGGTCGCCGAGCGTGCCGACCGCCATGATCGAGACGGGCTCGTAGGTCGCGGGCAGGTCGAACGCCGCCCGCAACTTGGCGCGGTCGATGCCGCCCATCTGGTGGGTGGCGAGTCCCTCGGCGTGGGCCTGCACGGTGAGGAACGCGGCGGACTGGCCGAGGTCGTACTCGCTCCACGGCAGCGCCCTGCCGTCGCGCTCGGTCTCGGTGACGAACGCGATCAGCACCGAGGCGGTGCCCGCCCAGGCCTGGTTGAAGTCGAGCAACCCGTCGAAGAGCTTGGCGTGGGTGTCGGTGCCGCGGCGGCCCACGATGAAGTGCCACGGCTGCGTGTTCGACGCGGACGGCGCCCAGCGCGCGGCCTCGAGCACGCTGCGCAGGGCGTCCTCGTCGATGACGGCGGTGGCGTCGAAGATACGGGTGCTCCAGCGCTCGGCGAAGACGTCGAGCACGGGGGCCTCGATGAGCGCGGGATGCGCGATGGACTGAGACATGTCTGCTCCTCGGAATCGGATGGCGCGGGACGTCGTCGGCCCAGTGCATCCAACAGCATGACGCGATGAGGTGTTCCCAGGTACGCACAGGTTGTCATTGACCGATACAGAAGGATCGGCGATCTTCCCCGCGCAACAGAGCGGATGCCGCGGCATCCGGCCCGTACCGTGGGGTCATGACCATCGCGACGGCCGACCTCTACGACGAGCGCGGCGACGACCTGGATTCGCTGTCGGTGCCGTTCCAGGACATCGGCGGGCGCACCGCGTTCGACGGGCCGGTGCGAACGATCCGCTGCCACCGCGACAACGCCCTCGTGAAGGCGACGCTCGCGACGCCCGGCGACGGGGCGGTGCTCGTCGTCGACGGGGGAGGGTCGCTGGAGTCGGCGCTCGTCGGCGACCTCATTGCGGCATCCGCCGTCGCGAACGGGTGGGCGGGCATCATCGTGTTCGGCGCGATCCGTGACCGTGAGGCGATCGGCGGCCTCGACCTGGGCGTGAAGGCGCTCGGCTCGAACCCGCGAAAGTCCGCGAAGGAGGGCGTCGGCGAGGTCGACGTGCCGATCGTGATCGGCGGGGTCGTGTTCGCGCCGGGACTGCACGTCTGGGCCGATGCCGACGGGGTGCTCGTCGAGCGCTGAGGGGGCCGCGGCATCCCTCGCCCTTTACAGCGCGACCCGCGCGGAGCAGTGTGGAGGCGTTCGAGTTCCCCGCGCGCGAAGGAGGCGGCCATGTTCACGACCGAAGGGGCGTTCAGCGGATTCAGCGTCGACGACGTCGAGGCGGCTCGGGTCTTCTACGGCGACACGCTGGGGCTCGACGTCGAGGTGAACGCGATGGGCTTCCTCGACATCACACTGCCCTCCGGCGGCCGGGTGCTCGCGTACTCGAAACCCAACCACGAGCCGGCGAGCTTCACGATCATGAACTTCCCGGTCGACGACGTGGATGCCGCGGTCGACGACCTGCGTGCCCGCGGCGTCGAGACGAAGATCTATCCCGACGACCAGGTGCCGTCCGATGCGAAGGGCATCGTGCGGGGCTGGGGCCCCGACATCGCCTGGTTCCGCGACCCCGCCGGCAACGTGCTGGCCGTGCTCTCGCGCAGCTAGCGCTCGCTGGCGCTTCGGCGCTCTGCGAGCGATCGCCCCACTCGCTCCGCCTCTTCCCGCTTCCTTACCCTCCCCCACCCTCTTCCCGCCGAATCAACATCTGCGCGCCCATTCCACTCCGCGCCGGCGTTTGCACGAGGTGGATTCGGCGGCGACGAGTGGATTCGGCGGCAGTGAAGATACCGCGTGAGAGCGCGCGCGAAGAGCGCGAGCGGATGCCGCGCCGCGGCCGTCAGCCGAGCGGGGGCCACCCGTCGGGGCCGGTCGAGCCTGCGGGGTACTCGTCGAGCGGCACGTCGCCGCGCCGCCAGGCGTCGAGCACGGGCTGCACGATGCGCCAGCACTCCTCGGCGGCGTCGCCGCGCACGGCGAGGGCCGCGTCGCCCGAGAGGATCGACGACAGCACTTCCGCGTAGGCCTTCAGCGCGCCCTCGCCGAGCTCGGCGTGCATCGTGGCGCGGGAGAGTGAGAACGGGTCGGCGGCGCCGTTGACGTTGAGGTCGAGGCAGAACACGTCGGGGCCGAGCGAGAACCGCAGCACGCTGCCCTGTTCCTCGCCGGAGAAGCCGGTCGGCAGGTGGTGCACGGGCTTGAAGCGCAGCACGACCTCGGCGAGCCGGGCCGACATCGCCTTGCCCGAGCGCAGCGTGAACGGCACACCCTCCCAGCGGGCGGTACGCACCTCGAACACGGCCTCCGCGAGCGTCTCGGTGCCCCGCGACGGGTCGACGCCCGGCTCGTCGACGTAGTTCGGCAGCGCCGTGCCGTCGATCGTGCCGGCGGTGTAGCGGGCGCGACGCGAGCTGTGCACGGCGTTGTCGTCCCACACGTGGGTGGCGCGCAGCGCCGCCCCGGTCGCGTCGCGCAGGTCGCGCTCGTCGAGCGTCGCGGGCGGCTCCATGGCGACGAAGGCGAGCACCTGCAGCAGGTGGCTCTGGATCATGTCCTCGAGCGCGCCGGCCTTGTCGTAGTAGCCGGCGCGGCCCTCGAGGCCCAGCGACTCGTCGTAGCGGATGGTGACCGACGCGACGTTCTCCGACGACCACACCGGCTCGAACACGCGGTTCGCGAACCGCACGCCGAGCATGTTGAGCACCATCGACCGGCCGAGGAAGTGGTCGACGCGGAAGATCTGCTGCTCGGGCAGCAGCTGCGCGAGCACGGCGTTCAGCTGCTCGGCGCTGTGCTGGTCGGTGCCGAACGGCTTCTCGAGCGCCAGGATCGTCTCGGCCGGCAGCGTCACGCCGGTGAGCGCGCGGCACGCGGCGGCCGCGACGGCGGGCGGCACGGCGAAGTAGAGCACGGGGCGTTCGCCCGCGTCGGCGAGGAGGGCAGTGAGGTCCTTCGTCGCGGTGATGTCGCACTGCACGTAACGGGTCGCCTTCACGACGGCGGATGCCGCGGCCCCCACGCCCTCGCCGAACGCCGCCTTCACGCGGCTGCGCCACGCGGCATCCGTCTCGGCATCCATGCCGGCGCCGACCAGGCGCACCTTCGTGTCGGGTTCCGCGTCGAGCAGCTGGGCGAGGGCCGGCAGCAGCAGGCGGGAGGTCAGGTCCCCGGTGGCGCCGAGGATGACGAGGGTGCGTTCGTCGGTCACGCTCACACGCTACGCCCTCGACACGCGCGACGACGCGGATGCCGCGGCGACGCCGGTGCGGGGCAGAATCAGGGTGTGTCCGCATCGATCGGGGAATACGCGCTGCTCAGCGACTGCCGCACGGGGGCGCTCGTGTCGCGGCACGGGTCGATCGACTGGTTCTGTCCACCGCGATGGGATGCCCCGTCGGTGTTCGGCGCTCTGCTGGGCACTGAGGAGCACGGCCACTGGACCCTGCGTCCCGTCGACCGCGCGGCGACCGTCACCCGCCGCTACGACGGCGACACCTTCGTGCTCGTCACCCGGTGGGAGACGGCGACGGGTGTCGCCGAGGTGCACGAGTTCATGCCGGTGTGGCCGCACCGCGTCGACATCGTGCGGCGCATCGTCGGCCTGTCGGGCCGGGTGCCGTTCGAGACCGCGCTGCGGCTGCGTTTCGACTATGCCCGGGCGATCCCGTGGGTGCGCCAGCTCGACGGTGCGGTGCCCGAGCTGCACGCGACGGCCGGCCCCGACCGGGTGACCGTGCGGGGCATCCGTCTCGAGGCGCGTGACCACGTGCATCGCGGCACCGTATCGATCGACGCGGGCGGCACGCATGACCTCACGCTGACGTGGTCGCATTCGTTCCGCGACCGTCCCGAGCCGGTCGACGTCGACGCGGCGCTCGTCGCGACCCGCACCGGCTGGCAGGACTGGGCGGACCACATCGCGCACGACGGTCCGTACCGGGCCGAGGTGATCCGCTCGCTGCTCGTGCTGCGCGCCCTCAGCCACGCCGATACCGGCGGCATCGTGGCCGCCGCGACCACGTCGCTGCCGGAGCAGTTCGGCGGCGCCCGCAACTGGGACTACCGCTACGTGTGGCTGCGCGACGCGTCGCTGACGTTGCAGACGCTCGTCGCGCACGGGTTCGTCGAGGCCGCCGACCACTGGCGGCTGTGGCTGCTGCGCGCCATCGCCGGCGACCCCGCGCAGATGCAGATCATGTACGGCATCGCGGGCGAGCGCGACCTCGCCGAGCGCGAGCTCGCGAGTCTCCCGGGCTACAAGGGGGCGGCGCCCGTGCGCATCGGCAACGGCGCCGTCACCCAGTTCCAGGCCGACGTCGTCGGCGAGGTGATGGTCGCGCTGCAGCTGGCCCGGGAGGCGGGCCTCGCCGAGACCGAGTACTCGTGGCCGCTGCAGCTCGCGCTCGTGCGCCGCGCCGAGGTGAGCCTCGACCGGCCCGACAACGGCATCTGGGAGATCCGCGGCGAACCGCGCCGCTTCACCCACTCCCGCGCGATGCTGTGGGCGGCGTTCGATCGGGCGGTGACCGCGGCCGAGAGCACGGGGCTGCGCGGCCCCGTCGCGCACTGGCGCCGGCTGCGCGACGACCTGGCCGCGGAGATCGCCGCGCAGGGCGTGGCATCCGACGGTCATTTCACCCAGTACTACGGCACCGACGAGGTGGATGCCTCGCTGCTGATCCTCGCTCAGGTCGGATTCTGCGCGTACGACGATCCGCGCATGGTCGCCACCGTCGCCCGCATCGAACGCGACCTCATGCCCGACGGCTTCGTGCGGCGCTACCGCACCTCGAGCGGGGTGGACGGGCTCGCCGGTGCGGAGAACCCGTTCCTGGCGTGCAGCTTCTGGCTCGTCGAGCAGTACGCCCACACCGGCCGGTGCGCCGACGCGGAGCGTCTGATGGCGGCCGCCGCGGGGGCGGCGAACGATCTCGGGCTGCTGTCGGAGGAGTACGACCCCGCGCACGAGCGCCAGGCCGGGAACACCCCGCAGGCGTTCTCCCACCTGGCGCTCGTGCGTGCCGCCGACGCGCTGGCCGCGGTATCCTGAGCGCTATGCGCGGCTGAGCGCCTCGCTCAGCTTCACGCGCGCGCCCATGCGCAGCAGCGTGTTCTGGTAGATGCGCGCCCCGACGAGCACGGCGCCGACGCATGTCGCGATGAGCACGATCAGCGCCACGATCGGCTCCCACACCTGCGCGGTGCCGAGGTAGAGCCGCAGCGGCATCGCGACCGGCGCCGAGAACGGCACGTACGACATGACCGCGAGTACGACGGGGTTGTCGTTGAAGAAGATCACGAGGAAGTAGGGCAGCATCACGAGCATCGTGAGCGGGAAGGTCGTCGACCCGATGTCCTCCTGGCGGGACACCATGCTGCCGGCCGCGGCGAACAGCGACGCGAGCAGGATGAAGCCGAACAGGAAGAACACCGCGAACCACACGATCGGGGCGCCGAGGCCGGTGAGCACGGCGTCCTGGCCGGTGATCGAGAGCCCGACGATCGCGATCGCCGCGAGCACGAGGATCTGCGCCATCGCGAGGATCGTGTTGCCGATCACCTTGCCCGCCAGCAGCACCCGCACCGGGATCGCCGAGATCAGCAGCTCGACCACGCGGGTCTGCTTCTCCTCGACGACCGACTGGGCGATCGTGCCGCCGAAGGTCGAGGCGGCCATGAGGAAGACGACGCCGAAGCCGATCGCGGCGAAGTAGCGCAGCATCCCGTCGGTCGACGGCGGGTCGAGCAGATGCACCTGCGGGGTCGCGCTCAGCTGCGCGACGAGGCTCTGTGGCACGTCCTGGTCGCCGACGACCGTGTAGGGGAAGGGCGAGGTGGATGCCGCGGCCCCCGGCACGTCCGCAGACGGCACGATCGCGGCTTTCACGTCGCCGTCGCGCACGGCGGCGAGCGCGGCCTCCGTCGTGGCGGCGGTGGTGACCTCGAGCCCCGGGAGCCCGGCGACGACGGTCGCCGTCTCGGCGGTCACCGCGACCTTGGTGTCGGAGACGTTCTTCGCCGCGAAACCGCCCCAGATGACACCGCCGAGCGCGATCGCGAAGAGGATCAGGGTCGAGATCACGAACGCCTTGCTGCGCAGACGCGAGCCGATCTCGCGCTCGGCGACGAGCCAGACGCCCTGGGCCGCCGAGGGGGCGGCGGGGTGCAGACGGGTCATTTCACGACCTCCTTGAAGATCTGGGCGAGGGAAGGATGCTGCGCGGTGAACGTCGCCACGTCACCGAGCTCGACCGCGCGGCGCAGCACCCGCTGCGCGGTCTGGTCGTCGTCGACGTCGAACACGGCGTGGCCGCCGGCGAACTCGACGACGGTGACGCCCGGCTCGCCGCGGAGCCACCCGGCATCCGTCGCCGAGACGAGCTCGAACCGGTGCGCTTCGTGCTGCGCTCGCAGCTCGGCGCGAGTGCCGGCCGCGCGGATCGTGCCGCCGGCGATGATCACGAGCTCGTCGCAGAGGCGCTCGACGACGTCGAGCTGGTGCGACGAGAACAGCACCGCGGCGCCGCGCTGCGCTCGCTCGTGCAGCACACCGGCGACGACGTCGACGGCGAGCGGGTCGAGTCCGGAGAACGGCTCGTCGAGGATCAGCACCTCGGGGTCGTGCACGAGCGCCGCCGCGATCTGGGCCCGCTGCTGGTTGCCGAGCGAGAGCGTCTCGATGTTGTCGCCGAGGCGCTCGCCGAGCCCGAGACGCTCGAGCAGGTCGTTCGCCTGTCGCGCGGCATCCGTCTTGCCGTAACCGTGCAGGCGGGCGAGATAGGCGATGTGCTCGCCGACCTTCATCTTCGGGTAGAGCCCGCGCTCCTCGGGCATGTAGCCGAAGCGGCGACGGTCGTCGCGGCTCACCGGGGCGCCGTCGAGCAGCACGCTGCCGCCGTCGGCGGCGAGCACGCCCAGCGCGATGCGCATCGTGGTCGTCTTGCCGGCGCCGTTGCCGCCGACGAAGCCGGTGAGCGCGCCGCCGGTCACGCGGAAGCCGACGCCGTCGAGCACCCGGCGTCCGCCGTAGCTCTTGGTCACACCCTGCAGTTCGAGCATGGATCCTCCTCGGGGGTCGTCTCGAACCTACGGATGCCGCAGCCCCCGCGCCTCCCCCCACGGGTGGATCGTGTGGGCGTGCCCCTCCGCCGCGCGGCGGGCGGGCCCTCAGACGAGCCCGCGCCGGTAGGCGAGCACGATCGCCTGCACCCGGTCGCGGGCGCCGAGAGCGCGCAGCACGTTCGACACGTGCGTCTTCACCGTCGCCTCCCCGATGTAGAGCCGCGCGGCGATCTCGGCGTTCGAGAGCGCGTCGGTCATCAGCCGCAGCACGTCGCGCTCGCGGTCGGTGAGGGCGGGCTCGAGGTGCGCGTCATCCGTCGTCGCCGGCTCGGCCGGCGCGACCACCACGGCCGCGCCGGCCGGGCGGGCAGCGGTGACCGGCGGGTGACCGGCGGATGCCGCGGCGAACCGCTCGATCACGCGACGGGTGACCTCGGGCGCGAGCAGGGCGTCGCCGGCCGCGACCGCCCGCACCGCGCGCACGATCTCCTCGGGGCCGGCGTTCTTCAGCAGGAAGCCGCTGGCTCCGGCATCGAGCGCCTGGAACAAGTAGTCGTCGCGGTCGAACGTCGTGACCACCAGCACGCGTGCCTCGACGACGGGATCCGCCGTCAGCAGGCGGGTCGCTTCGAGGCCGTCCATGTCGGGCATCTGCACGTCCATGCACACGACGTCGGGGCGCGTCTCACGCACCACCTCGAGCGCGCGGCGTCCGGTGGGCGCCTCCCCGACGACCTCGATCCCGGTTTGCGCGTCGAGGATCGCCCGGAACCCGGCCCGCATCATCGCGTGGTCATCGACCAGCACCACCCGCACGGCGCTCACGGGGTCTGCTCCACCCGGGCCAGCGGCACCCGCGCCCGCACGATGAAGCCGCCGCCGGTGCGGGGGATGAGCTCCAGGGTTCCGCCCGACACCGTCACGCGCTCGCGCATGCCGACCATCCCGAGGCCGGGGGTGACGGATGCCGCCACCCGCCCGGTGTTCGCGACCTCCAGCTCGACCGCGTCGGCCTCGAAGCGCAGACGCACGTCGGCGGTCGCGTCGTGGCCGCCGTGACGGCGCGCGTTGGTGAGCGCCTCCTGGGCGATGCGCACGAGGTTCACCTGCACGAGATCGGGCACCTCGCACGGTGCGCCGACCGTCGTGAGGGTCGTCGGGAGGCCGGCGGCCGCGGCATTCGTCACCAGCGTCTCGATCGCGTCGAGCGACAGCGACGGCTGGGGTGCGGCATCCGCGTCGGGAGAGGTGCGCAGCGTCTCGAGCAGCTGCCGCAGCTCGGCGAGAGCCGAGCGGGCCGACCCCTCGACCTGCGTGAGGGAGGTGGTCGCGAGCGCCGGGTCGGAGGCCATCACTGTGCGCGCGACCCCCGCCTGCACGCCCATGAGCGACACGTGGTGGGCGACGACATCGTGCAGCTCGCGGGCGATGCGCACCCGCTCGAGCGCGACCGCCTGTGAGGCCGTCACCTCGCGCTCGCGCTCGAGCTCGGCGGTGCGCTCCTCGAGAACCCGGCGCTGCACCCCCGCGGTCCACGCCCTGTCTCCGAAGCCCCATGCGGCGCCGAAGTAGAGCACGTTGATCAGCACGCTCAGCAGCACCTGCGCGATCGCGGGTGACAGTGCGACACCCTGGGGCACGTCGGTCGAGGTCGCGGTCGTCGCGGCCTCGAACATCGACACCACGAGCCACGCGAACATCGCGACGACGATCGCCGCGCGCACGAGGTTCGCGCGGCGGCGGTTCGGCGTCCACGCGCCGATCGAGTAGAACGCGAGGAACACCGCGATGTTGCCGACGAGCACCTCGGGGATGTGGGCGGTCACCGCCACGAAGTACGCGGCCGACACGATCGCCGTCACGATCCCCGGCCACCGGCGTCGCAGGGCGAGGGGCGCCGCCAGCACCGCGGCGTAGGCGATGCCCACCGCGAGCGGCGCCTGCGCCGCACCCCACAGACCGCCGATCGCCGACAGCGCCACGCTCACGAGCGCGAGCACGAAGACCCCGGCGGCGATCACCAGATCGACGCGCTGCTCGCGCCGCCCGAGCGGCAGCGGGCGCAGCGGCGGGGGAAGGGGGGACATCCCTCCAACCTATGGGCGGGCGATGCGCCGCGGCATCCCCCCTGCGGAGGAGAGGAGCGCGCGCACTTGACACGGCGCCGACGCGGACCGAGGCTCATCCTGCGCGCAGCCCGCGCGCCCGAGGCCGAGGAGTCGCCATGTCCGTTCCGCAGATGGTGTTCGTCAACGTCACCACCGAAGACCTCACCCGCAGCATCGCGTTCTATGAGGCGCTCGGCTGCCAGATCAACCCGCTGTTCACGGACGAGAACGCGGCGTGTGTGGTGTGGAGCGACACCGTGTTCTTCATGGTGCTGCGCCGCGACTTCTTCGCGACCTTCACCGACAAGCCCATCGGCGACCCGCGCGCCGAGGTGCAGACGATGATCGCGCTCACCCGCGACTCGCGCGAGCACGTCGATGCGACGCTCACGAAGGGTCTGGATGCCGGCGGCGTCGAGCCGCGCCCGGCTCAGGACCTCGGCTTCATGTACTCGCGCGACCTCGAGGACCCGGATGGCAACATCCTGTCGTTCCTGTGGATGGATCCGGCGGCCGCGGCCCAAGGTCCCGAGGCGTACACCGCCGAACAGGGCTGATCGCGGCGGTTCCCGCGCGCGAGCGGATCGTCGATCCCGGGCGCGCGCGGGGCGCGGGTCAGAAGATCATCGGGCGGTCGTCGTCATCGGGACCCTCGAGATCGAGGTCGACGACGACGGGCACGTGATCGCTCGGGATCTCTCCCTTGCGCTCGTCGCGCGCGATCGAGGCTCCCGCGACCGCGTCGGCGAACGCGTGCGAACCGAGCACGAAGTCGATGCGCAGGCCCTCGTTGCGGGGGAAGCGCAGCTGCTTGTAGTCCCAGTAGGTGTAGCCGGTCGGCACGAGCGGCCGCACGACGTCGCTGAGCCCCGCATCGAGGAGCGCCTGGAACGCCTCTCGCTCGGGCGGGGACACGTGCGTCGTCACGCCCTCGACGACGGTCGGGTCGCCGTTGTCGGCGTCGAGGGGCGCGATGTTGAAGTCTCCGACGAGCGCGAGAGGCAGGTCGGGGTCGGCGCCGAGCGCCCCGCGCGTGTAGCCCTGCAGCGCGGCGAGCCACTCGAGCTTGTAGCGGTAGTGCGGGTCGTCGAGCCCACGGCCGTTGGGAACGTACAGGCTCCACACCCGCACGCCGTCGATCGTCGCGCCGAGCGCACGCGCCTCCTGCGGGGCATCCGGTCCGTCGTAGCCCTTCTGGAAGCCCGGCATGCCGTCGAAGGCGAACGAGACGTCCTCGATGGGCTCACGGCTCGCGATCGCGACGCCGTTCCACTGGTTGTGCCCGTGCGCGACGACCTGGTAGCCCGCCGCCTCGAACTCGGCGTAGGGGAACTGCTCGGGCTTGCACTTGATCTCCTGCATGGCGAGCACATCGATGTTCTCTCGCACGCAGAACTCGACGGTGCGCACGACCCGTGCGCGGATGGAGTTGACGTTCCAGGTCGCAAGCCGCATGGCCCCAGCCTAGGGCGCACCCCCGACGCCGAGTCCGGGTCGCGGCGGGTCCGGCGTGACGGGCGGATGCCGCGCCCCGCCCTACACTCGGAGGCGTGACCGCTGCCTCCGCGCCCGAGCTCGAATCCGACCGTCAGGCGCTCATCGCGCTCATCAAGGACGAGGCCGTGTTCCACGGCGACTTCATCCTCTCCAGCGGCAAGCGGGCGACGTACTACGTCGACATGCGCAAGCTCACGCTCGACCATCGGGCCGCCCCCGCGATCGGTCGCATCATGCTCGACCTCATTCGCGACGTCGACGGCATCGTCGCCGTCGGCGGGCTCACCCTCGGCGCCGACCCGATCGCCAATGCCGTGCTGCACGAGTCGGTGCACGCCGGTCGCCCGCTCGACGCCTTCGTCGTGCGCAAGGAGCCCAAGGACCACGGCCGCGGCCGTCAGATCGAGGGAGCGGATGTCGCGGGCAAGCGCGTCGTCGTGCTCGAGGACACCTCGACCACCGGCCAGTCCGCCCTGAAGGCGGTCGAGGCGCTGCGCCGCGAAGGCGCCGAGCCAGTCGCGGTCGCGGTGATCGTCGACCGTCGCACGGGCGCCCAGGCGGCGATCGAGGCCGAGGGCCTGCAGTGGCTCGCGGCGATCGACCTCGACGACCTCGGTCTCGACCCCCAGTAGCCCCGGGAGTACCCCGCATGAGCACCGTCGCTCTCGCCGTCGACCTCGGCGGCACGAAGATCGAAGCCGCGCTCGTCGAGGCATCCGGTCTCGTGCGCGCTGTCGGCCGCACCCGGCGACCTACCGGGCCTGACACCGATCCTGCCCGATTGGATGCCGCGGCCGCCGCGGTCGTGAGCGCTGCCGTCGCCGCGCTCGGCCCCGACGACGAGCTCGTGGGCGTCGGCATCGGCGCGGCCGGCCCGATCGATGCGGTGCGCGAGACGATCGACCCGGTGAACATGCCCGGCGTACACGGGTTCGCGCTCGCCGATGCGGTGCGGCGCGTGGTCGGCCGCGGCGTGCCGGTGCGACTGCGCCACGACGGCGGCTGCATCGCGCTCGCCGAGAACTGGATCGGCGCGACCGCCGGAACCCGCGCGTCGATGTCGATCGTGGTCTCGACGGGCGTCGGCGGTGGACTCGTCGTCGACGGCGCGCTCGTCGGCGGCGGCACCGGCAACGCCGGCCACATCGGGCAGGTGTCGGCTCCCGCCGGGTTCGAGGGATTCGGCCCGACCCTCGAGCACGTGGCATCCGGCCCCTCGAGCGTGCGCTGGGCGCAGGCCCAGGGGTGGGGCGGCGAGCGTGGTGAGGACCTCGCCCGCGACGCCGCCGCGGGCGACCCGGTCGCGCGCGCCGCGATCGAGCGCTCGGCGCGGGCGGTGGGCATCGTGCTCGCCGACGCCGCGACCCTCATCGACCTCGAGGCCGTCGCGATCGGCGGGGGCTTCTCGACCGTCACGCCCGACTACATCGACCTCGTGCAGGCCTCGCTGCGCGAGAGCGCGGCTCTGCCGTTCTCGCGGGCGACGCGGGTCGTGCCGAGCGGACTCGCCGGCGACGGCCCGCTGATCGGCGCCGCCGCCCTCGTGCTGCGCTGAGGCGAGGCATCCGCTCTCGGTGACGACGGGCGGATCGCTCTTGGATCGATGGATACCCCCACCCGTATTTGACCCAAGTACCCCAGGGGGTATAGCTTCGCTCCGTCGAGAGGAATGCCATGTGCAGTCGAATCACCTGCCCTGAATGCGGCAAAGCCACCTGGACGGGGTGCGGCCAGCACGTCGAGGACGCCCTGCGCGGCGTGGACCCGTCGGAGCGCTGCCCGGGGCACCCCGATGCGTGAGAGCGGAGCACCTCATCGCCTGGTCATCGTGGGGGGCGTTGCCGGAGGCATGAGCGCAGCGGCTCGCGCCCGCCGACTGGACGAGCGCGCGGAGATCGTCGTGCTCGAGCGTGGGGCCTATGTCTCCTTCGCCAACTGCGGATTGCCCTACTTCGTGGGAGGAGAGATCGCCGACGAGAACTCGCTCCTCGTGCAGACACCGAGCTCGCTGCGGGCCGCGCTCGCACTAGATGTGCGCACCGGACATGACGTGCTCGGTCTCGACATCACACGTCGCGTCGTCAGCGTTCGCACGATCGACGGCGACTATGAGATCGCCTACGACGACCTGATCCTCGCCCCGGGCGCTCGGCCGGTGCGCCCCCCGATCCCCGGTCTCGACTCCCCGCGAGTACGCACGCTCCGATCCGTCGACGATGCAACGTCGCTGCGTCGCACCGTCGACCGCGGCATCCGCCGCGCGGTGGTGCTCGGTGCCGGTTTCATCGGGATCGAGGCCGCGGAAGTCATCGCTCGTCGCGGACTCGCGGTCAGCCTGGTGGACGTCGCCTCCCACCCCCTCCCGCCGCTCGAGCGAGAGCTCGCGGCTGTGGTCACTGCCGAGCTTCGTGCCCTGGGCGTCGATCTGCACCTCGGCGTCGCAGCCGACGCCATCGAGCAACACGATGAGGAGGACGTCGTCATCCTCGGCGACGGAGCCAGACTCGCCGCCGATCTCGTCGTTCTCTCTGTCGGCGTGCGGCCGGACACCGAAGTGTTCGAGGCGGCAGGCGTGGGCTGCGAGCGCGGAGCGATCATCGTCGACGGGCACGGTCGAACGACAGTCCCGAACGTCTGGGCCGTCGGTGACGCTGTGCTCAGTGTCGACGGGGTGACCGGCGCACGGCGGCCGATCGCCCTCGCCGGCCCCGCCAATCGCGTCGGACGCCTCGTCGCCGACGCCATCTTCCGGCCCGAGCACGCCCGCATGCTGCCGGCGCCGACGGGCACGGCGATCGTTCGCGTCGGCGACCAGGTCGCCGCGCTGACCGGGGCGAACCGACAGGCGCTCGACGCGGCTGAGGTCGACTACGTCACCCTGCACCTCCACCCGAACCAGCACGCCGGATACTTCCCCGGCGCCACACAGGTGCACCTCGTCGTGCACGCGGCGACATCGAACGGTCGTCTTCTGGGGGCCCAAGCCGTAGGACGGGACGGCGTCGATAAGCGGATCGACGTGCTTGCGACAGCGATTCGCGCCGGGCTCTCGGTCGAGGACCTCATCGACCTCGACCTCGCATACTCGCCGCCGTTCGGGCAGGCGAAGGACCCCGTCAACCTCACCGGGATGCTGGGTGAGAACGTGCGCACCGGTGCGCTGCGCCTCTGGTACGCCGACGAGCTCGCCGCGGTACTCGACCGGGCGCTTCTCCTGGACGTCCGCACGGCGGCAGAGGTCGCCGCAGGCGCAGTACGTGGCGCGATGCACATCCCGCACACCGAGCTGCGGGGGCGCATCGAGGAGGTTCGGTCGGCCGCGGGCGGCCGTCCGATCCGCGTGATGTGCCAATCCGGGGTGCGTTCGGCGATTGCTCATCGGGTCCTCGCGCAAGAGGGGTTCGACTCGGCATCGCTTTCGGGCGGAATGCTCACCCTCCGTGCATGGTGGGGCGGCGAGGCCAGCGAGATCCTCGAGCGGCCCGAGGCGATGCAGCATGCGTGACCGGGTGCCGCGGCTCCCGGTCTGCGCCGCGCCGCCCGGCGAGCGCGCTGTGTACATCGCAGGTGCCGTCGTCCTCCTGTCGGCCGCCGCCGGCCTGTCGGACCAGCCCTGGGCGGCGATTCCGGCCGCAATCGGCGGGCTGCTGCTCGCCTTCTCCGCCATCACCGGTCGCTGCGTCGACTCCCCGATCTCGCGCCGACGCCGGCGTTCCGACGAAGCCGGGCGCGAGTCGAATCCGGCGGCGGCGCCGTCGACCGATCACCCCCGAGAGGATGTCCATGAAGACTGATGACCCCGAAGCGCAGAAGCGCATCCTGCACCGCCTGCGTCGCGCGCGAGGACAACTCGATGCGGTGATCGCCGCCGTGGAGCAGGACAAGCCGTGCCGTGACATCGTCACCCAGCTCGCCGCCGTCTCGAGCGCGCTCGACCGTGCGGGATTCGCGATCGTCTCGACGGCGATGAAGGAGTGCCTCGCCGATCCCGAGAGCGCCGAGCCGGGGCTGAGCACCGACGAACTCGAGAAGCTCTTCCTGATGCTCGCCTGACGGGCTCGGCGAACAGCACCACACCCACGAACACCTACGGAGAGCATCATGTGCACGACCGTCACCTGCCGCACCTGCGGCAAAACCACCTGGCGAGGCTGCGGGCAGCACGTCGACCAGGTCATGCGGGGCATTCCCCAGTCCCAGCGATGCCAGGGACACGAGAAGACGAGTCTGTTCTCGCGGCTCTTCGCGCGCTGACCCTCGTGCTGCGCTGAGGCGAGGCATCCGCTCTCGGTGACGACGGGCGGATGCCGCGGCTCAGTCGACCTCGGGCAGGTCCGACTCGACGGGGGCGCGCTGGATGAGGTCGGCGACCGAGGTGAGGACCTCGTCGGGACGGAACGGGAACCGCTCGATCTCGGCGGGGTCGCTGATGCCGGTCATGACGAGCACCGTGTGCAGTCCCGCCTCGATGCCGGCGACCACGTCGGTGTCCATGCGGTCGCCGATCATCCCGGTCGACTCGGAGTGCGCGCCGATGCGGTTGAGCGCCGAGCGGAACATCATCGGATTCGGCTTGCCCACGACGTACGGCTCGCGGCCGGTCGCCTTCGTGATGAGGGCGGTGATCGCGCCGGTCGCGGGCAGGATGCCGTCGACCGACGGGCCGGTCGCGTCGGGGTTCGTGGCGATGAAGCGGGCACCCGCGGCGATGTAGCGGATCGCCTTCGTGATCGCCTCGAACGAGTAGTTGCGGGTCTCGCCGACCACGACGTAGTCGGGCATCGTCTCGGTGAGGATGAAGCCCGCCTCGTGCAGCGCCGTGGTGAGGCCGGCCTCGCCGATCACGAACGCCGATCCGCCCGGCGCCTGCGCCTTCAGGAAGTCGGCGGTCGCGAGCGCCGACGTCCAGATCGCGGTCTCGGGCACGATGAGCCCCGATGCCCGCAGGCGCGCACTCAGGTCGCGCGGCGTGAAGATCGAGTTGTTCGTCAGCACGAGGAACGGCGTGCCCGTGTCGGTCCACTGGGCGAGCAGTTCGGCGGCTCCGGGGATCGCCTGGTTCTCATGCACGAGAACCCCGTCCATGTCGGTCAGCCAGCACTCGACGTCGGCACGTGTACGCATGTGTTCAGCCTAGGGTGCGGCATCCGTCATCGCCGTGAAACGGCCCGGGCGTAAGGTCGTAGCCGTGAGCGCGAGAGCGGCTGAGTGGAACCCCCTGCACCTGCCCGATCTGCGCGGGCGCAGCTATCTCGTGACGGGTGCCAACGCGGGGCTCGGCTATTTCTCGTGCGAGCAGCTCGTGCGCGGCGGCGCCCACGTCATCATGACCGGCCGCAACCCGCATCGGCTGTCGGCGGCGAAGGCTGCCGTGCTCGGTCGCACGGCGGATGCCCCGCATCGCGGCACGATCGAGACGCTGCTGCTCGACACCTCCAATCTGGGCTCGGTGCGTGCGGCCGCCGCGACGGTGCGGCATCGCGGGCGCCTGCACGGACTGCTGCTCAACGCCGGCATGGTGCACCCGCCGCGGCACCGGCAGACGACCTTCGACGGCAACGAGCTGGTGTTCGCGACGAACGCGCTCGGTCACTTCGCGCTCGCCGGCGCCCTGCTGCGCACGCTCGCGGCCGCGCGCGGCCGCATGGTGTGGCTCGGCAGCATGTCGACCTCGCTCGGGCGCATCGATCCCGTCGATCCGCAGCTCGCCTCGGGCTACTCCGGCTGGCGCGCCTACGTGCAGTCGAAGATCGCGACCACCGCGCTCGGCCTCGAGGCCGATCGTCGCCTGCGCGCCGAGCGCGTGCCGGTCGCGAGCGTCATCGCCCACCCGGGCTATTCGGTCAGCGGGCGCACCGCCGGCATCCAGGGCGTCAATGAGCCGAGTCGCCTGGGCCGGTTCGTCGACAACCTCCAGTCGCCCCTCACCCAGTCGAAGGAGCACGGCGCCTGGCCGCTCGTGCGCGCGCTCGTCGATCCCGACGTCGTCGGCGGGCAGTTCTGGGGACCGGCGCGGGTGACGAGCGGACCGCCGCGGCTCGCGGCTCCCGCCAAGGTCACCCAGGATCCGGCCGTCGCGGAGCGGTACTGGGTGACGTGCGAGAACGCGACGCGTCTGCGCTGGCCGTTCGAGGCCGCGCGCCGCTGAGGGCGCCCGGTCGCGGCGGTGCGATGTCGGTGCGGGCCGCCGTGCGGCGCGGCGCTAGGCGCTGAGCCAGACCGCCGTCGCCGCGCCGTCGGGAAGTGCCGCCGCGGCTCCGTCGAGCGTCACCACCGGGCTCGCGCCCGCGGTCACGACCGTGACGGTGTGCCCCACATCGACCCCCGCCTGCTCGAGGGCGCGCAGCAGCGCCGGGTCGTAGTCGCTCACGCGCAGCACCCGTCCGCGATGCCCGGTCTCGGCCTCGGCGAGCAGCACGAACGGCTCGCGCTCCACCTCGCCGTCGGCATCGGGGATCGCGTCGCCGTGCGGATCGAACCGGGGCCGCCCGAGCCGGGCGTCGATGCGTTCGAGCAGCCGGTCGCTCAGCGAGTGCTCGAGCACCTCGGCCTCGTCGTGCACCTCGTCCCAGCTGTAGCCGAACTCCTGCACGAGCCACGTCTCGATGAGACGGTGGCGGCGCACCATCTGCGCGGCGCGGTGCAGTCCGCCGTTGGTCAGCTCGATCGGGCCGTACGGGCGGTGCCGCACGAGACCCGCAGCGGCGAGCTTCTGCACCATCTCGGTCACGCTCGACGGGGCGAGGCCGAGCACGGTCGCCAGCTGCGAGGGAGTGATGCGGTCCGGCTGCCACTCGGTGTGCTGGTAGATCGTCTTCAGGTAGTCGTCGACGGCCGGACTCGACGAGGACGCGGGGGACACGGCATCCAGGTTATCCGGCGCCCGTCGTGACCAGCACGAGCAGCACGGCGTTCAACGCCACCAGAAGGACGGATGCCACGGCCCCCAGCGCGATCGTCACTCCCCGGTTGCGGTGGGTGCCGAGCACAGACCGGCGGGAGGTCAGCCACACGAGCGGGACGATCGCGAACGGGATGCCGAATGACAGCACGACCTGACTGAGCACGAGCGCCCAGGTCGGGTCGACACCCGCCCCGAGGATCGCGAGCGCCGGAACGAGGGTGACGATGCGGCGGGCGACGAGCGGCACCCGCACGCGCAGGAGGCCGTGCATGATCTCCGAGCCCGCATACGCTCCGACCGACGTGCTGGCGAGGCCGCTGGCGAGGAGCCCGACCGCGAAGAGCACCGCGATGATCGGGCCGAGGCTGTCGCGGATCGCCGCGTACGCGCCCTCCAGGGTGTCGGTTCCGGCCGCGCCCGGAAGGGTGACGGCCGCGATCAGCAGCATCACGAGGTTGACCGACCCGGCCACGATCATCGCGATCGAGACGTCCCAGCGCGTGGCGACGAGGATGCGGCGGGTGGCGGCATCCGTCAGCGTCGACGCCCGGCGCGGGAGCGACGTCGTCGGCGTGCCGTGGAAGCGGTCGCGGGTGAGCGCCGAGTGCGCGTAGATCGCATGCGGCATGACCGTCGCCCCGAGGATCGACGCGGCCAGCAGCACCGAGTCGGTGCCCTGGAAGCGCGGCACGAGACCGCCGAGCACCCCGGCCGCATCGGGCGGGGCGATGAGCACGCCCGCCGAGAAGCCCACCACGATGACGACGAGGAACGCGGCGATCGTGAGCTCGAACCGTCGGGCGCCGCCGCGGCTGTGCACGATGAGCACGCCGAGGGAGATCGCGCCGGTGATGGCCCCGCCGAGCACGAGCGGGAGGCCGAACAGCAGATGCAGCGCCACCGCGCCGCCGATGACCTCGGCGATGTCGGTGGCCATGGCGACGACCTCGGCCTGCAGCCAGTAGGCGCGCCGTCCCCACGGTGAGCGGATGCGGCTGCCGAGCACCTCGGGCAGGCTCGCGCCGGTGACGACGCCGAGCTTCGCCGACAGGTACTGCACGAGCCAGGCGGTGAGGTTCGCCGCGACGATGACCCACACGAGCAGGTAGCCGTAGGCGGCGCCGGCCGACATGTTGCTCGCGACGTTGCCCGGGTCGAGGTAGGCGACCCCCGCGACGAGCGCCGGGCCGAGCAGCAGCACGAGCCGCGGCTGCGCGGTGCGCGCCGGCGCCGGGTCGAGGGCGACCTCGGCCGTGCTGCGCATATTTTTCGGCATGCCGAAACCTTACCCATTTTTCGGTACGCCGAAAACCCTCAGCGCCCGGGGCGACGACTACCGTGAAAGCCGTGACCGACAGCCCCGCCGACCCTGACGAGCCCGAACTCGCGCACGGCGTCGGTCCCTGGCCGGGAGGCGGCGCCGCCTGGCCCGACGACGACCGTTACGACCCCGAGCTGCTCGCCGACGGCGACCGCCGCAACGTCATCGACCGCTACCGGTACTGGCGCATGGCGGCGATCGTCGCAGACCTCGATGAGAGGCGGCATCCGTTCCACGTCGCCATCGAGAACTGGCAGCACGACCTCAACATCGGCTCCATCGTGCGCAGCGCCAACGCGTTCCTCGCCGACACCGTGCACATCATCGGGCGCCGGCGGTGGAACCGCCGCGGCGCCATGGTCACCGACCGCTACCAGCACGTCGTGCACCACGACGACATCGCCGCCTTCACCGCCTGGGCCGCCGCCGCGCAGCTGCCGGTCATCGCGATCGACAATGTCGACGGGTCGGTGCCCGTCGACCGGGCCGACCTTCCCGAGCGCTGCGTGCTGCTGTTCGGCCAGGAAGGGCCGGGGCTCTCGCCCGAGGCGCTCGCCGCGGCATCCGCCACGGTCGAGATCACCCAGTACGGGTCGACCCGCTCGATCAACGCCGGGGCCGCCGCCGCGATCATCATGTACGAGTGGTGCCGGCGTCACGCCGGCTGAGGGATGCCGCGGAATACCCCGGGCTCCTCGCGGCTTGTGCTCACCGGCGGCGATGCCGCGGAACGGAGTGCGCATGAGTGACGGCGTCGGTCTCAGGTCGGAACGCGGACCCATCCTGCTCGCGCTCATGGTGGCGACCGGCATCGTCGCGATCGACGCGACCATCCTCGCGACCGCCGTGCCGAGCGTCGTCGAGGACCTCGGCGGCTACAGCCAGTTCCCGTGGCTGTTCTCCATCTACCTGCTCGCGCAGGCGATCACCGTGCCGATCTACTCGAAGCTCGCCGACACGATCGGGCGCAAGCCCGTCATGATCATCGGCATCGCCCTCTTCCTGCTCGGCTCGGTGCTGTGCGCGGTGGCCTGGTCGATGCCAGCGCTGATCGTCTTCCGCGCGATCCAGGGTCTCGGCGCGGGGGCGGTGCAGCCCATGGCGATCACGATCGCCGGTGATATCTACACGATCGCCGAGCGGGCCAAGGTGCAGGGCTACATCGCCGGCGTGTGGGCGGCGGCGAGCGTGGTCGGCCCGGCGCTCGGCGGGATCTTCGCACAGCTGGGCATCTGGCGCTGGATCTTCTGGGTCAACCTGCCGCTGTGCATCGCGGCGCTCTGGCTCATCGCCCGCAACTTCCACGAACCCGGGGTGCGGCGCGCCGACGCGCCGCGGCACCGCATCGACGTCGCCGGGTCGCTGCTGATCATGGGCGGCGCGGGCCTCGCGATCCTCGGTGTGCTCGAAGGCGGCGTCGCGTGGGCATGGGACTCGCCCGCGAGCATCGGCGTGTTCGTCGCCGCGGCGGTGCTGCTGATCGTGTTCGTGTTCGTCGAACGACGCGCGGCCGAGCCCGTGCTGCCGCTCGCGCTCATGGGGCGACGCCTCATCTGGAGCAGTTCGCTCATCTCGCTCGGCATCGGCGCCGGCCTCATCGGCCTGACCTCGTTCGTGCCCGGCTACCTGCAGCACGCGGCGGGTGCGATCCCGCTGATCGCGGGCTTCGCCGTCGCCGCCCTCACGATCGGCTGGCCGATCGCGGCGAGCATGTCGGGGCGGGTGTTCTACCTGCGCATCGGCTTCAAGCCCACGGTTCTCATCGGGCTCACGATCGCCATCGTCGGAACCGCCGCGCTCGCGATCACCTCGGCGTGGCCCTCGGTCGCCCTCGTGGCGCTGTGCTGCATCGTCACCGGCTTCGGGTTCGGCCTCGTCGCCACCCCGAGCCTGATCGCCGCGCAGGCGAGCGTCGAGTGGAGCCAGCGCGGCGTCGTCACCGGCGCCAACATGTTCGCACGCTCGATCGGCAGCGCCGTGGGCGCGGCGATCTTCGGGGCCATCAGCACGGCCGCCCTCGCCGGACGGGCCGAGACGGATGCCGCGGGCGCCGCCGCGGCCGGCACCGCGGTGTTCGTGGCGGTGCTCGTCACGGTCGCGGCGATGATGCTGGTCGCCGTCGCGATGCCCGCGGTGCGCGCCGACGTGACGCCCATCCCGCAGCCCGCCGCCGGCGACTGATCACGGTCTGCGGGTCAGCGGGCCTGCGGCATCCGATCTAGACCCCGACGGTCATCCACGCCGTGCCGCGTACACGGCGGGAGAGCGTCACCAGCCGGGCGAGCATGTAGACCCCGAAGAACGCGACGGCCAGCCATGCGAGACCAGCGGCCCCCGACGCGCCGACGAGCGCCAGCACGACGAGCAGCGGCACGAACGGCACGAGGTTGAGCACCCCGACCACCGCGAGGTAGCGGCCGTCGCCGGCTCCCATCAGGACGCCGTCGAGCACGAACACCACCCCGCACAGCGGCTGCGCGATCGCGAGCACGATCAGTGCCGGCTGTGCGAGCGGCGAGAGCGAGGCGTCCCCGGTGAACAGGCCGCCCAGCACACCCGACAGGGCCGCGATCACGGCGCCCACGACGACACCGAACCACGCGCCCCACGCGACCGTGCGCCGCAGCACGTGGCGCACGAGCACCCGATCGCCCGCGCCGAGGCTCTTGCCGACGAGCGCCTGCGCGGCGATCGCCAGGGCATCGAGCGCGAATGCGGCTGTCGAGAAGATCGTGAACGCGACCTGCCAGGCGGCGAGCTCCGCGGTGCCGAGCGCGGTCGCCGCCGCGACGGTCGCGAGCAGGGCCGCGCGCAACGACACCGTGCGCAGGAACAACCACCCGCCGAGCCGTGCCGATCCGGTGATGCCGGCGCGCTGCGGTCGGACGGATGCCGCATGCCGGCGGGCGAGCCGCGCGACGACGGCGACGTACACGCCCACCATGCCCCACTGCGCGAGCACGGTGCCGAGCGCCGAGCCCGCGATGCCGAACCCGAGCCCGTAGATGAGCAGGGCGTTGAGTCCGGCGTTCGCGGCGAAGCCGAACCCGGCGACCCACAGCGGCACCACCGTGTTCTGCATGCCGCGCAGCAGGCCGGTCGCCGCGAACACGACGAGCATCGCCGGCAGCCCCCACACCGAGATCGCGAGGTAGGTGTCGGCCGCGGCGGTCACCTCGGGCGAGGCGCCGAAGAGGGCCACGATGCCCGGCGACGCGACGGATGCCGCGAGCGCGAGCACCGCGCCCAGGCTCACCGCGAGCCACATGCCGTCGATGCCCGCCGACACGGCGGCGCCCGGGTCGCCCGCGCCGAACCGCCGCGCCACCGCCGGCGTCGTCGCGTAGGCGAGGAACACCATGAGCCCGACGATCGTCTGCAGCACCGCTGAGGCGATGCCGAGACCCGCGAGGGCGTCGAGGCCGAGGTGGCCGACGAGCGCCGCGTCGACGATGAGGAACAGCGGCTCGGCGACGAGCGCGCCGAGTGCGGGCACCGCGAGCGCGAGGATCTGCCGGTTGAGCGTGGCCCCGCGTGCGGTCATGCGCTCAGCGTAGGGAGAGTCCGGGGGCGACGGGGTCGTTCACCGACCCAGGGCGACCTCGCCGGCCGTGGCGGTGCCGGCCGACTTGCCGGGAGCCGATTGGAACGACCAGTAGAGGTTCGTGTGCGCGATGACGTCGGGAACGCTCGGGGCGCCCCACGCGGTCTTGTCGCCGGCGGTGTGGGCGTCGCTCACGAGCACCGTGTCGTAGCCGCGCGCGAACGCGCCGTGGATGGTCGAGCGGATGCAGGCGTCGGTCTCGGCGCCCGCGACGACCAGACGGTCGACACCGAGCCGGGCGAGCAGGTCGTCGAGGTCGGTGCCCTCGAACGAGTCGCCGTAGCGCTTGTGCACGTGCGCGTCGCCGTCGACCGGCACGAGCTCGGGCACCAGTTCCCACGCTTCCGTGCCCTGCTCGAGCTCGCCGTCCTCGGAGTGCTGCACCCACACGACGGGCACGCCGTCGTGTCTCGCGCGGGCGACCAGCCCGGCGATGCGGGTGACCACGCCGTCGCGGTCATGGGCGCCGTCGACGACGCCGTTCTGCACGTCGACCACGAGCAGCGCCGTGGCGCCGTCGCGTGCGGTGAGTGTCGACATCCTGACCTCTTCTCCGCCCGCCGGTGCGGGCCCGACGCGACAGTACCGCGCGGCGCCGACACGGCGGACGCGGGTGCGCGGATGTGCGCAACTCCCGGCCGACCCATGAGTGCGCGGCGTAGGGTGGAGCCCATGTCTGCAGACCTCCGCTCCGGTCTCGAGCTCGGCGAACTGAGCACCGAGATCCGCCCGCAGGACGACCTGTTCCGCCACGTCAACGGCGCCTGGCTCGACCGCACCGCGATCCCCGACGACAAGGCCCGCTGGGGCTCGTTCCACCTCATCGCCGAGCAGGCCGAGAAGGACGTCGCCGCGATCATCACCGAGTCGCAGCAGGCCGAGCCCGGCACCGAGGCCCGCAAGATCGGTGACCTCTACGCCAGCTTCATGGACACCGAGCGCATCGCCGCGGCATCCCTCGCGCCGATCTCGGCGCAGCTCGCCCGCATCGACGCGATCGGCTCGGTCGAGGACCTCCTGATCGCGATCGGCGAGCTCGAGCGCGACGGCGTGCGCGGACTCATCGACCTCTACGTCGAGCCCGACCCCGGCAACCCGACCCGCTACGTCCCCTTCCTCGTGCAGGGCGGGCTGTTCCTCCCCGACGAGAGCTACTACCGGCTCGAGAACTTCGGCGAGACCCGCATCGCGTACCGCGAGCACATCGAGCGTCTGCTCGGCCTCGTCGACGTGACGGATGCCGCGGCCCAGGCCGACCGCATCGTCGCGCTCGAGACCGAGATCGCCGCCGCGCACTGGGACAACGTGCGCAGCCGCGATGCGGTCGCCACCTACAACCTGAAGACCTGGGACGAGGTGCAGTCGCTCGTGGGCGTCGACCTGGAGCCGTGGCGCTCGGCGCTCGCACCGGGGCATCCCGATGCGTTCGCCGAGGTCGTCGTGCAGCAGCCGAGCTTCCTGGAGGGTCTGGGCGCACTGCTCGTCGACGCGCACCTCGAGGGCTGGAAGTCGTGGCTGCGCTACGCGATCGTCCACGGCTCGGCGCCGTTCCTCACCGAGGAGATCGTCGCCGAGAACTTCTCGTTCTACGGCACTCAGCTCACCGGCGTGCCGGTGAACCGCGAGCGCTGGAAGCGGGGCGTGAGCCTCGTCGAGGCGGCGCTCGGCGAGGCCGTCGGCCGCGTCTACGTCGAGCGGCACTTCCCGCCGCAGGCGAAGGTCGCCATGGACGAGCTGGTCGCGAACCTCATCGAGGCCTACCGTCAGTCGATCACGACCCTCGAGTGGATGAGCCCCGAGACCCGTGAGCGCGCGCTCGCCAAGCTCGACGCCTTCACACCGAAGATCGGCTACCCGGTGCGGTGGAAGGACTACTCGGCACTCGTCGTCGACCCCGCCGACGTGGTCGGCAACGTGCGCCGCGCGCACGTCGTCGAGCACGACCGGCAGCTCGGAAAGGTCGGTGGGCCCATCGACCGCGACGAGTGGTTCATGACCCCGCAGACCGTCAACGCCTACTACAACCCGCTCATGAACGAGATCGTGTTCCCGGCGGCGATCCTGCAGTACCCGTTCTTCGACGCCGATCGCGACGCGGCCGCCAACTACGGCGGCATCGGCGCGGTGATCGGCCACGAGATCGGCCACGGGTTCGACGACCAGGGCAGCCGGTACGACGGCGACGGGTCGCTGCGGGACTGGTGGACCGACGCCGACCGTGCGGCGTTCGAGCAGCGCACGGCGAGCCTCATCGCCCAGTACGACGAGCTCGTGCCGCAGGGTCTCGCTCCCGAGAACCACGTCAACGGCGCTCTCACGATCGGCGAGAACATCGGTGACCTCGGGGGCCTCGGCATCGCGATCCGCGCCTACGAGATCTCGCTCGGCGGCGAGCCCGCTCCCGAGATCGACGGGTTCACCGGCATCCAGCGGCTGCTGCTGAGCTGGGGGCAGATCTGGCAGCAGAAGGGTCGCGACGCCGAGACCATCCGGCTGCTGACGATCGACCCGCACTCGCCCAACGAGTTCCGCTGCAACCAGATCGTGCGCAACGTCGACGCCTTCTACGCGGCGTTCGGCGTGACCGAGACCGATGCGCTCTGGCTCCCCGAGAGCGAGCGCGTCACCATCTGGTAACCCGGCCGTGCTGGCATGGCCTCACGCGAACGGATGCTGACAGTCGCCGTGCGCGCGCACCGCACCCGACGGGAGGGAGCCCACCGTGGCACCGACTCCTGATCGTGCGCGGGGCGCCGAGGCGTCGCCCGGGCGCCGCCGTGCGGCGAGCCGGTCGGGCCGCCGGGTCGCCGTGGGGCGACGCTCGTTCACGTCGACCATGGCGGCGCTCGACGCCCTCGCTGTCGCGGGAGCCCAGGTGTCGGTGCACGTCGACGACCTCGACCGCGGCAGCGCGGTGCTCGTCGGTGACGACTACGTGAGCCTGCCGATCGCGGGGCTCGGCGTCGTGCCTCTTCTGGTGGAGGTGGCGGCGCAGATCGACCAGAACCGCCTCGACCCTTACGAGGTGGTCGACCGCACGAGCCTCCCCGCGGTCGCGGGGCCGGGAACCTGGCAGCATCTCGCCGCGCCGTCGCTGCCCGTCGTCGACCTCGCGGTGCTGGCGGCATCCACCGGCGACGCCCTCGCGGCGAACGCGCTGCTCGCCCGCATCGGACTCCCCGCCGTGCGGGTGCGGCTCGAGCAGCTCGGGCTGTCGCGCTCGGCCATGATGGACGCCTTCCGCGACCGGCGCGGCCCCGACGACGCCCCGCACGTCGCGCTCGGCGCGACCCGCGAGTACGCGCGGCTGTTCGCCGACCTCGTGAACTCCCGCGTCGTGACACCCGCCGTCAGTGCGCAGGTGTCGGAGTGGCTGAGCCATGGGCACGACCTGAGCCTCGCGGCATCCGTCACCGGGCTCGACCCGTTCGCTCACGAGGGCGACGAGCATGGTCTGCTGTTCCTGAACAAGACCGGCCGGGGCGACGGCGTACGCGCCGAGGCGGGGGTGCTCGCCGGTCCCCGCGCGGGGGTGTCCTACGCGCTGACGGTCTGCTTCGACGACCTGTCGATCGCGCACCGGCTGCGGGCGCACGACGCGTTCCGGGTGCTCGGGCTCGAGCTCATGGAGTACGTGTTCTGACCACTTCGGGGCGGATGCCGCGGCCCACGCCGCGCCCGCCTCAGAAGACGATCGTCTGGTTGCCGTGGCGGATCACGCGGTCCTGCGCGTGCCACAGCACCGCGCGGGAGAGCACGGCGCGCTCGACGTCGGCGCCGTGGCGCTGCAGGTCGGTGCGGGTGTCGGCGTGGGTGACGCGCACGACGTCCTGCTCGATGATCGGCCCCTCGTCGAGGTCCTCGGTCACGTAGTGCGAGGTCGCGCCGATGAGCTTCACACCGCGCTCCTTGGCCTTGCGGTACGGGTCGGCGCCGATGAAGGCGGGGAGGAACGAGTGGTGGATGTTGATGACCGGCACCCCGAGCTCGGCGAGGAAGTCGCCCGACAGGATCTGCATGTAGCGGGCGAGCACGACGAAGTCGACGTTGCCCTTCAGTAGCTTCAGGATCTCGGCCTCGGCCGCCGACTTGTCGGCGCCCTGCGAGGGCACGTGGAAGAACGGCACCCCGAACGAGCGCACGTCGTCGGCCGTGTTGGTGTGGTTCGAGACGACCATCGGGATCGACACCGGCAGCTCGCCGCGGCGGTGACGCCACAGCAGGTCGAGCAGGCAGTGGTCGGAGGTCGACGCGAGGATCGCCATGCGCTTCGGGATCGACTGGTCGGTCAGCCGCCACTCCATCGCGTAGGGGGCGAGGGTCTCTGCGAGGTCCTCCTCGATGCTCGGCAGCGCCGCCGTCAGGTTCGGCCGGTGGAACACCACCCGCTGGAAGAACGCCCCGCCCTGCGGGTTGTCGGAGTACTGATCGAGGGAGACGATGTTGCCCTCGTGGCGGGTGATGAGCGCCGTGATGGCCGCCACGACCCCGGCCTTGTCCGGCCCGTACACGATGAGGCACGCGTGGTCGCGGGACGTGCGGATGGGGGCGGTGAGAGGGCCGGTCACACCCGTCAGTCTAGGAGCGCCAGGCCTCGGGCTCGGCGCTGTGCGGGCGGTGAGAGGGCGCGGATGCCGCGGGCCGCGGCATCCGACTCACTACGCTGTCGTGCGTGACCCCCGACGCGGAGCCCGCTGCGCTCGCCCATCCCGCCGCCGGTCGTGATGACCGGATCACGCTGCGCTTCCTCGCCACCCCCGGCGACACCGCCGCCGGCGGACGCTCGGTCGCCGCCGGCAGCGTCATGGAGTGGATCGACAAGGCCGCCTATGCGTGTGCGGTCGGCTGGGCCGGCGGCTACTGCGTCACCGCGTACGTCGGCAACATGCGCCACCGGCGTCCGATCCCGCCGGGCAGTCTCATCGAGGTGAGCGCCCGCATCGTGCACACCGGCACCACGAGCATGCACATCGTCGCCACGGTCGCCTCGGCCGACGTGAGCACCCGCGAGTACACCCCGGCGACCACGTGCATCCTGGTCTTCGTCGCGAAGGGTGCCGACGGCCGGCCGGCCCCCGTGGCGGCGTGGAGCCCCGTGTCGGCTGCCGACGCCGAGCTGCAGCGCCTCGCGCTCGACCGCATCGCCTCGCGCACCGAGATCAAGTCGCTCATGCTCGACGAGGAATACACGGATGCCTCGGCCGCCCCCCGCACGACGCTGCGTTTCCTCGTGCCGCCCGGCGTCGTCAACTGGGGAGGCAAAGCCCACGGCGGCACGGTGATGCGGTGGATGGACGAGGCCGCCTACGCGGTCACCGCGGCATGGGTGCGCGACGGCGCCGAGGCCAGCGCCGCGGTCGGGGCCTACTCGGGCGGCATCCACTTCTTCACGCCGATCTCGATCGGCGACCTCGTCGAGATCGACGCCCGCATCGTCTACACCAGCGCGCGCAGCGCGCACGTCGTCAGCCGCGTGCTCACCGGCGACCCGCGCACGCCCCACGAGCGACGCCTCGCGACGCTCTGCATGAGCGTGTTCGTCGTGCCCTCACCGGACGGCGAGGCGCTTCCGGTGCCGCAGTGGCTGCCCGAGCTCGCCGAGGACGTGCGCCTGCACACCCACGCGCGACGCATCCTCGAGCTGCGCGAGCGCATCGAGCCGATCCCGGCGGGGCTCACCCTCGAGGCGTGAGGCCATGACAGAGACGGTGTTCGGTCGCGTGACCCGGCTGCTCGCGGCGTTCGACGAGGACGAGCCGTCGCTGCCGGTCGCGGTGCTCGCCGCGCGTGCGGGCATCCCGCTCTCGAGCGCGCACCGACTGGTCGCCTCCCTCGTCGCCGAAGGATGGCTCGTCGCCGTCGGCGAGGCGCGTTACGCCATCGGCACGCGGCTGTGGGAGCTCGGCGAGCTGTCGCCGGTCGCCGTGCGGCTGCGGGAGGTCGCGCTGCCCCACATGGTGCGCCTCTACGAGGCGACGGGGGAGAACGTGCACCTCGCGGTGCTCGACGTCGACGTGCCGCCCGAGCGGGCCGAGATCGTGTTCGCCGGACGCATCACCGGACGCGCCTCGGTGCCCACGCTCGGCCGGGAGGGCGGGCGGCATCCGCTGCATACGACCGGGGTCGGCAAGGCCATCCTGCTGGGGCGCGACGAGGCGTGGCTCGACCGCTACCTGGCGGTGCCCCTGCTGCCCGAGACGTCCCGGTCGATCACCGACCCCGAGGCGCTGCGCGCCGACCTCGCGCGGGCCCGCGCACGCGGGTGGGCGTCGACCCACGGGGAGATGACGCTCGGCAACATCTCGGTCGCGGCGCCGCTCGCACCCCTCACCGGGCTGCCCCCCGCCGCGATCGGGGTGGTCGCGCACGCGGGCGACGCCCTCGAGAAGCGCCTTGCGCCGATGGTGACGCAGGCGGCGCGAGAGCTGTCGCGGGCGCTCCGCCCCGACGCATGATTCTCACTCAATGAGAACATCTCCTCGGCGCGCCAGCGCGCGGTGCGACGCTGGCATCCCCACGGATCGTCGAAGGAGACACCATGACGAGCGAACGCACCGCGGCGGCGCCCGAATCGCTGCTCGCGGCCCCCGACCAGGCCACCCAGGCGGCCATCACCGCCGAGATCACCGCCCTCCACGCCGAGTGGGATGCGCGCGAGGCCGCCGGCGAGCACGTGCCCGCCACTCTGTACGACTTCCCGCCCTACCGGTCGAGTGTGCTGCGGCATCCGACCAAGAACCCGAAGCTCGTCGACCCCGAGACCATCGAGCTGTTCTCCCCGGCCTTCGGCCAGCGGGATGTCGCGGCGATCGAGTCCGACCTCACCCTGCAGCACGCGGGCGAGCCCCTCGGTGAGCGCATCACCGTGCACGGCCGGGTGCTGGACTCCTGGGGGCGCCCCGTGCGCAACCAGCTCGTCGAGATCTGGCAGGCCAACGCCGCGGGTCGCTACATCCACCAGCGCGACCAGCACCCCGCGCCGCTCGACCCCAACTTCACCGGCGCCGGCCGCATCGTCACCGACGACGACGGCGCCTACCGCTTCACGACCATCAAGCCCGGGCCGTACCCGTGGAAGAACCACGTGAACGCGTGGCGACCCGCCCACATCCACTTCTCGGTCTTCGGCAACGCGTTCACCCAGCGCATCGTGACGCAGATGTACTTCCCCGGCGACCCGCTGTTCGCGCTCGACCCGATCTACAACACGATCCGTCGCGCGAAGGACCGTGAGGCGCTCATCAGCGTCTACGACCACGACCTCACCGTGCCGGAGTTCTCGATGGGCTACCGCTTCGACATCGTCGTGGACGGCCCCGACGCCACCTGGACCGAGCAGGAGGAGCACTGATGCCCACCCCGCCCCGCACCCTCGACGCCACCGCCGGGCAGACCGTCGGCCCGTTCTTCGCCTACGGCACCGAGTACCCGCGCATGCACCAGGTCGCCTTCCCGCACTCGCCGGGCGCGATCGTCGTCTCCGGAACCGTCTACGACGGCGCCGGCAACCCCATCCCCGACTCGATGGTCGAGATCTTCGGCGCCGACACCGACGGCACCGTGCCGCGGGCGCGCGGGGCGTTCCGTCGCGACGACCACACGTTCACCGGCTTCGGCCGCGCGTTCACGACCGACGAGGGCCACTTCGAGTTCTGGACCCGCAACCCCGGCGCCGAGCCCGGACGCGCCCCCTTCCTCGCGGTGATCGTCTACGCGCGGGGCCTTCCGAACAAGCTCCACACCCGCCTCTACCTGCCCGACGACGAGGCCGCGCTCGCCGCCGACCCGCTGCTGGCGTCGCTGAGCCCGGCCGAGCGCGCTACTCTCATCGCGACGCGCACGCCCGGCGGCGATCTGCATCACGACATCCATCTGCAGGGCGATGAGGAGACCGTGTTCCTTGCCTTCTGATCCCCCCGTCTTCGATGTCGGCCTGCTCTCCCCGGTGACCGTCGGCGCCGACGCGATCGTGTCGGATGCCGCGGTGCTCGCCGCCCTCGTCGACGTCGAGGTCGCTCTCACTCGCGCGTGGGGGGCCGTCGGATCCGTCCCCGCCGACGTGGTCGACGCGGTCGCCGCGGCGATCGCCGACGTGCCCGTGGATGCCGCCGACCTCGCGCGTCGCGCGGTGTCTGGTGGAAACCCGGTGATCCCGCTCGTCGGCGACCTGCGGGCCGCCGTCGCGCCCGCCGACCGCGGGTGGGTGCACCGCGGCGCGACCAGCCAGGACATCGTCGACACCGCGCTCGCGCTCGTCGCGCGCCGCGCGGGGGAGCAGATCGACCTCGACCTGCGGGCGACCGCCCGTTCCCTCGCGGCCCTCGCCCGCGCTCACCGCGACGTGCCCGCAGCGGCCCGCACGCTCACCCAGCACGCCGTGCCGACGACGCTCGGCGCCCGGTTCGCGTCGTGGCTGCGCGGTGTGCGCGCGGCGCGCGCCGATCTCGCCGCGGCGCTCGCCGCCCTGCCCGCGCAGCTCGGCGGCGCCGGCGGCACCCTCGCGTCCGCGGTCGTGCTCAGTGATCCCGCGACGGCCCGCGAGCTGCCCGCCGCCTTCGCCGCGCAGCTCGCTCTCGCCGCTCCCGCCGCCCCCTGGCACGTGGAACGCCGCCCCGTGACCCGCCTCGGCGATGCGCTCGTGGCCGTCACCGACGCGCTCGGCGTGATCGCCGCCGACGTCGCGACCGCGTCGCGCACCGAGATCGGCGAGCTGTCCGAGGGGGTCGGCGGTGGCTCGAGCGCCATGCCGCAGAAGCGGAACCCCGCGGCATCCGTGCTCGTCAGATCGGCGGCGCTGCGCGCACCGCAGCTCGCGGCCACCCTGCACCTCGCGGCGGCCGGCGCCGTCGACGAGCGCCCCGACGGCGCCTGGCACGCCGAATGGCCCGCGCTGCGCGAGCTGCTGCGCGTCGCGCTGGGGGCCGCACGCACGGCGGCGGCGCTCACCGCCGGTCTTGTCGTCGACCTCGACGCCGTGGCGCGCACCCTCGCGCTCAGCGACGGGCTGATCGTCGCCGAACGGCTCTCGGCCGAGCTCGCCCCGCTCATCGGCGCCGACACGGTGGCTGCCGCGATCGCCGGCGCGACGACGGGCGGAGACCTGCGCACACTGCTCGAGGCACCGCTCGCGGCCCGCGGCCTGCGCGTCGACCTCGACGACCTGCTCGACCCCGCGCGCTATCTCGGGCTGGCCGCGGCATTCGTCGACGAGACCCTCGCCGAGGAGGACGCATGACCGCGCCCGTGATCGCGGCGACCAATCCGGTCGGGCCCGCCGATGCGCCGCTGCTCGTGCTCGGGCCGTCCCTCGGCACCTCGACGATCCTGTGGGAGAACACCCTCCCGGCGCTCGCGGAGCGCTTCCGCGTGATCGCGTGGGATCTGCCGGGTCACGGTGACGCTCCCTCCCCGGCCGCCCCGTTCACGGTGGGCGAGCTCGCCGACGCGGTCGCCGACCTCATCCGTGCGCACGGCGGACACGCCCTCTACGCGGGCGTGTCCCTCGGAGGCGCCACCGGGCTCGAGCTGCTGCTGCGGCATCCGGGTCTCGTCGACGCGGCCGCTATCGTCGCCTCCGGGGCCTTGCTCGCCACCCCCGAGAGCTGGCACGAGCGCGCCGCGACCGTGCGCGCGCAGTCGACGTCGGCGCTCATCATCGGGTCGGCCCAGCGCTGGTTCGCCCCCGAGTCGATGGCGCGCGAGCCCGAGCTGTCGGGCCGCCTGCTGCACGCCCTGCAGGACGCCGACGACGAGGGCTACGCCGCCTGCTGCGAGGCGCTCGCCGCCTACGACGTGTCCGCCCGCCTCGGCGAGATCGACACCCCGGTGCTCGCGCTGTGGGGTCGGCACGATCAGGTCGCCCCGGAGGCGAAGGCCCGCCAGATCGCCGAGGGCGTCGCTGACGGTCGCGCCGCGGTGATCGAGGATGCCGCGCACCTCCCGCCCGCCGAGCAGCCGGCCGCGACCGCCGCGGCGCTGATCGCATTCCTCACCCCCCACGCCCGGAAGGCGCAGCCATGACGACCGATCCCCTCGACGACGAGACCCGCCGCAGCCAGGGCATGACCGTGCGCCGCGCGGTGCTCGGCGACGCGCACGTCGACCGGGCCGTCGCCGGCACGACGCCGTTGACAGCGGACTTCCAGGACTTCATCACCCGGTACGCCTGGGGCGACGTGTGGTCGCGTCCCGGGCTCGACCGGCGGTCGCGCTCGGTCGCGGTGCTGACAGCGCTCATCGCGCTCGGCCACCACGAGGAGCTCGCGATGCACCTGCGGGCGGCCGTCACCAACGGGCTCACGCACGACGAGATCGCCGAGGTCATCCTGCAGTCGGCGATCTACTGCGGCGTGCCGGCGGCGAACACGGCCTTCCGCATCGCGAAGGACGTGCTCGGCGACGCCTGAGCGCTCAGACCGCGACGCTCCGCCCGGTGCGCGCCGCCCGCGCCACCGCCTCGACGATCGCGACGTTGCGCGCGCCGTCGGCGGCGCCGACGACCGGCTCCGCCTCGCCGCGCGCGACGGCGGCGAAGTGATCGAGCTGACGGTCGAACGCGTTCGCCGCGTCGAGGGGCAACGGGATGCCACGCAGCGGCGTCGTCCACACGGCCTCGCCCGCATGCGACCACACCGTCGCGTCGGGCAGTGACACCGAGGCATCCGTGCCGACGATGCGATGCGAGTCGACAGCGTGCACGGGGAAGCGGGGCGCGTCGCCCGCGGTGAGATCCCAGCACCACGGCGCAGCGGCGATGTCCGAGACGACGATCGTCGCGACCGCGCCGGAGGCGAATGTCAGCACGAGCGCTCCGGTGTCCTCGACGTCGAGCCCCCGGGCCGCGCGGGAGGCGACGGCCGACACCGCGACGACCTCGCCGCACAGGTGCCGCAGCAGGTCGACGTCGTGGATGAGGTTGATGAGGAACGTGCCCCCGGTGCCGGCCGTGCGGTGCCAGGGCACGTCGAAGTAGTCGTCGGGCTTGCGCAGGAACGAGGTGACCGACGCCGCGACGATGCGTCCGAGGGCCCCCTCGGCGATCGCCGCGGACGCGGCACGCACGGCCGGGTGGTGCCGCCGGTGGTGCCCGACGAGCACCGGCACCCCGGCACGGGCCGCCGCGTCGGCGAGCAGCGTCGCCTCGTCGGCGGTCGCGCCGAGCGGCTTCTCGACGAGCATCGGGATGCCGCGACGCACGAGCTCGTGCGCGAGCGGCACGTGCAGCTCGTTGGGGGTGGCGATGATGACGGCGTCGGGGGCCGTCGCGCCGAGCAGCGCGTCGAGGTCGGGGAACGACGGCACCCCGTGCGCGTCGCCGAGCCGAGCCGCCGCGGGCGTCGGGTCGGCGACGCCGACGAGGGTCGCCGTCGCCGATCGGGCGAGCGTCTCCGCGTGGGTGAGACCGATCGCCCCGGCGCCGACGAGCCCCACCCGTACGGGCGCCGCGCTCACGCGGGCACGCCCGCCCGCGCCGACGTGGCCGCGACGGCTTCCCGGCCGGCGGCGTCGCCCGCCGCGTAGGCGCGTGCGACGGCCGACCCGAGGGTCGCCCCGCCGCCCGGATACGTGTTGCGGAAGACTCCCGCCGCCACGTTCCCCGCCGCGAACAGCCCCGGCAGCGGCGCGCCCGACCAGTCGAGCACGTGCGCGTCCTCGTCGACGGCGAGGCCGCCCGAGGTGCCGAGCACTCCGGGGGACAGCGGCACGGCGGCGAACGGCGCCTCAGTGAGGGGTGCGAGGCACGGGTTCGGCTCGTGCGTCGAGTCGCCGAGGAAGCGGTCCTGCGCGCTCTGGCCGCGCCCGAACGCCGGGTCGAGCCCGTCGGCGGCCGCGGCGTTGAAGGCCGTCACGGTGGCGGCGAGCCCGTCGGGGTCGATGCCGAGGGCGACGGCGAGCTCGGGGAGCGACGGCGCGGTCGTGGCCCAGTCGGGGGCGGCGCCGGTGGCCGACCCGCCGATCGCGTAGCGCCGGGCGAAGCGGGCGTCGAAGACGAGCCACGCCGGGATGTTGCGCGGGCGCCCGGTCGTCGGGTCGGTGTCGCCGAACATCCGCGACGTGTCCTGATAGGCGAGCGCCTCGTTCACGAACCTCTCGCCGGCGTGGTTGACCACGATCGACCCGGGAAGGGTCATCTCGACGTTGCCCATGCGCCCCGACGGCAGACCGTCGTAGCGCTGGGCCGGCGGGGTGAGCACCGGCACGCCCCAGATCGCCGTCATGTCGGCGACGGCGGCACCGGCGGCGAGGCCCAGCTCGAGCCCGTCGCCCTCGTTCGAGGGGGCGCTGATCGGCGTGATCGGGAACGACAGGAAGGCGTCCCGCAGTCGGGGGTTCCACTCGAATCCGCCCGAGGCGAGCACGACGGCGCGGGCGATGACGGCCACCGCGCCGAACGTCGCCTCCCACCCGTCCTCCGTGCGCCGGAGCCCCTCGATGGGGGCGTCGGCGATGATCGGGATGCCGCGGTCCGCCGCCGAGGCCGCGAGCGCCCCGATGAGCGCCCCGCCCATGGTGCGCACGCCCTGCGCGTGGCGGTCGGCGATCAGCGCCGGGTCGGGGGCGGCGCCGTCGAGCCTGTCGCGCTCGGCCATCGTGAGCAGGGGGAAGTACGACGACGGACGGATCTCGTCGGCGAGTCCCGGGTGGCTCGACGGGTCGAACGCGTCGTTGTCGAGGCTGCGCCCGCCGAGGGCCGCCCCGGGCCATTCGACGCGGTAGTCGGGCCGGGCGAGAGCGGTGAAGCGCACCCGCGTGCGGGTGGCGAGGTAGTCGATGGCCGCGCCGATCGTGCGCACGTAGCCCTCGATCGCCGCGGGGGTCATGACGTGGCCCGAGCTCGCGGACAGGTAGGCGATGCCCGCTTCGGCGTCGTCGTGCCAGCCCTGTTCGCGGGCGACCGCCGTCGCCGGCGCCCAGATCACGCCGCCGCCCGCGGCGGTCGTGCCGCCGATCGTCGACGCCTTCTCGACGACCGCCACCCGCGCTCCGGCATCGGCCGCCCGCAGCGCGCTGACGAGCCCGGCGGCACCGGAGCCGACCACGAGCACGTCGACGTCGCGGGGGAGCGCCGCCGCGCCGTGCGCCACGACGGCGCTCATGCCGGCACCGCCTCGGCCAGCGGCATCCGGATCACGATCTTGCCCGTCGGCACGGCCGGGTCCGCCATCGCGGCGAACGCGTCGGCGAGGTCGTCGAACGCGAACGCGTGGGTGAGCAGCTGCTCGGCGGCGCCGCGGTGACGCGACAGCAGGTCGAGGCCCTGCGGGATGAGCCCGAGGCTGTTGCGGCTGCCGAGCAGGTCGAGCTCCTTGTACGGCAGGTCGGTCATCGACAGCTCCACGGTGCGGGTCGAGATGCCCACCTGCACGACGCGTCCGCCGCTCGCAACGAGGCGCACCGCGTTCTGCAGCGACGCCGGCACGCCGGTCGCCTCGATCACGATGATCGGCCCCGCGTGATCGGTGAGCTCGTCGATCGTCCGCTGCTGCGCGGCATCCGGGAACCCGGGGGCCACCACGAAGGTCTCGGATGCCCCGAAGCCCCGCGCGGTGGCGGCCCGCACCGCATCGGTGTCGGCGGCGAGCACGATGACGCCGCGGTCGGCGAGGGCCAGGGCGGCGAGGAGGCCGATCGGGCCGCAGCCGAGCACGAGCGCGATCTCCCCCGGCTGCGGGCGCGACCGGGTCACGGCCTGCAGGGCGATGGAGGTCGGCTCGGCGAGAGCGGCGACCTCCGTCGGGAGGCCCGCGGGCACCCGGTGCACCCGGGTCGCCGGCACGGCGACGAACTCGGCGAAGCCGCCGTCCTCGTAGCAGCCGAGCACCGACAGCGACGCGCACACGTTCGGCCGTCCGGCCCGGCAGGCGTGACAGACGCCGCACGCGACGACCGGGTCGATCACGACGCGCGCGCCGCGCAGGTCGGCGCGGTCGGGGTCGGTCTCGACGACGACGCCCGCGAGCTCGTGCCCCTGCACCAGGGGCAGCTCGGTGGGGTAGTCGTCCTCGAAGATGTGCAGGTCGGTGCCGCACAGCGTCACCGCGAGGATGCGCACGAGCACCTCGCCGGGGGCGCGCTCGGGGCGGGGGAGTTCGACGAACGCGAGCTGCTCGCGGGCGACGGTGCGGGCGACGCGCATGGTCATGCGACCACCGCCGCGCGCGGGTCGAAGAACACGTTCCACGGCGTGATGGTGCGCACGCCGATCGCGCCGACCCGGTGGAACGGGTCGGCGTCGAGCCGGGCCGCGAGGGCGTCGGCGTCGGGCGCCTCGAAGATGAGCAGGGCCCGGGGCGGGTCCTGCGCGAGGGGGCCGCTCATGTACAGCGCGCCCTCCTCGTGCAGCCCGCGCAGGAACGCCACGTGCTCGGGTCGGTGCGCGTCGCGCACCTGGTCGCTGTCGGTCGCGTAGTCGTAAGTGACCGCGAACGTCGCCATCGGGACTCCTTCGTCAGAACGATCGGCGCGCGTGCGCCGGTGGCCAGTATGCGAGGGATGATCAAGACAGGGAACGACCAAATCCGTCTATGTTCATGTAGCCCCAGGCGGGTAATTCTCCGCAGTGGCGGCACTAACGTGCAGGCGTGACTCATGTGACTTTCGACTTCGACGACGCTGTGGTCGTCATCACCGGCGGCGCCCGCGGCATCGGCGCCGGTATCGGTGCCCGCTTCGCCGCGGCGGGCGCCCGCGTGGTCGTCTGGGACCTCGATCCCACGGCCGTCGACGGCTGGACCCCCGCCCTCGCGCTGCGGGTCGACGTGACGGATGCCGCCTCCGTCGCCGCTGCGGCGGAGGAGACCCTCGCGCTGGCGGGCCGCATCGACGTGCTGGTCGCCTGCGCCGGCATCACCGGGCCCGTCGCGCCCGTGTGGGACTACGACCCGGAGGCGTGGCGCCGGGTGCTGGAGATCGACCTCACGGGCACGTTCCTCGCCGCCCGCGCCGTCGCGCCCGCGATGCGTGCGCAGCAGTGGGGCCGGATCGTGTTCGTCGCGTCGATCGCGGGCAAGGAGGGAAACCCCGAGCTCGCCGCCTACTCGGCCGCGAAGCACGGCGTCGTCGGGCTGACGAAGTCGCTCGCCCGCGAGCTCATCCACGACGGCGTCACCGTCAACGCGGTCACGCCCGTCATGGTGCAGACCGACCTGTTCGCGCAACTCCCGCCGGCCTTCATCGAACGGACGCGGGCGCTCATCCCGATGGGGCGCTTCCTGCAGATCGACGAGGTCGCCTCGACCGTCATGTGGATCTCGAGCGATGCGTGCAGCTTCACCACCGGCACGGCATTCGACCTGTCCGGCGGCCGCGCCGACTTCTGACCCTCACGGGTGGGCGGATCGCGCCGCCCACCCGTGCGCCCGCCTCATCCGGCGAGCGTCGCGGCCCCCAGCCGGTCGAGGAAGACGGCGCGCATGCGCTCCCGGTCGGGCTCGATGCCCGTGATCAGCCGGAACGTGTCGGCCGCTTGGTTGACCACCATCCGCCCACCGTCGAGCACCGCGCAGCCCGCGTCATCGGCCGCGGCGATCAGCTGCGTGCGCACCGGACGGTAGACCGCGTCGGCGACCCACAGCGGCGGGCGGAGCAGCGCGGCATCCACCGGGATGCCGTCGTGACCGACCATCCCCACCGGGGTCGCGTTCACCAGTCCGTCGACCCGGGCGGCGGCGTCGGCGACCTCGTCGAGCGCGAGCGCGCGCAGCTCGGCGTCGGGGAAGGCCGGTGCGAGCGCGCGCATCACCGCTCCCGTGCGGGTGGGGGCGGCATCCGCGATCTCGAGGCGGCGCACGCCCGCGCTCAGCAGCGCGTACGCGATCGCGGCGCCGGCGCCGCCTGCCCCGACCAGCAGCACGGCGTCACGCGGGCGACCGGCGAGCCCGTCGCGCAGCCCCCGCGCGAACCCGGAGTGGTCGGTGTTGTGCCCGATCGCGCGTCCGTCCCGGAACAGCACCGTGTTCACCGAGCCGAGCAGTGCGACGTCGGGCGACACCTCGTCGAGGGCGTCGATCGCCGCGAGCTTGCACGGATGGGTGATGTTCAGCGCGTCGTATCCGAGGTCGCCGGCCCGGCGGATGAGCTCCACCGTGGCGTCGACGCCGTAGCCGAGCACGTCGATGTCGATCGTGCGATAGAGGTAGCGCAGGCCCGCGGCATCCGCCTCGGACTCGTGCAGCGCCGGGGTGACCGACGATCCGATGCCGGCGCCGATGAGGCCGACGAGGTAGGAGGGGGCCGGTGTCGTCATGGTGACGTCCTCTCGGTCGTGCCGAAAGGGACCGGATGCCGCGCATCCGATCCCTTCCGGCGTGGTGTGTCGGTCACGCCGATGCGGAGACCCGCTCGGTCGCGGGCTGCGCCTGGGCCGCCTCGGCCTCCTTGAGCTCGGCCCGCGTGAGTCCGAGCTTCGCCGTGGGCGTGCGCGCGGTCTCGGGGGCGAACAGTGTCGCGATGCCCGAGATCACGACGATCGCGATGGTGAACCAGGCGACAGCGGGCCAGTTCTGCGTGTTGCCCTCACCGGTCACGAAGCCCTGGGCGATCGTCGGCGTGAAGCCGGCGAGCACGAGACCGAGCATCAGGCTCACCGCCATGCCGGTGTAGCGCACGCGGGCCGGGAACTGCTCGGGGAAGTAGGCCGGGTAGACCGCGTTCGAGAGCGTGTACGCGACGCCGATGAGGAACACGCCGAGCACCCAGGTGAGGGCGAGGTTGCCGGCGTCGACCGCGGCGAGCAGCGCGTAGATCGTGAGCGACTGCAGCACGAGCCCGGTGAGGAAGACGGGCTTGCGGCCGATGCGGTCGGCGAGCATGCCCACGAACGGGCCGACGACCACGGCGGTGAAGTTCGCGACAGTGATGACCCACAGCAGCGACTCGCGTGGCATCCCGCCGACGGTCGTGCCGTACGCGAGAAGGAACACGTTGAACATCGTGTTGATCACGGTGAACAGCGACATCAGGGTGATGCGCACGACAGTGAGCCCGTTGTGACCGAACAGCGACGCGATCGGCACCGCCGACACCTCGTCGGACTTCTTGATGTCCTCGAAGATCTCGGGCTCGTCGAGCATGCGCCGCAGGATGATCGCCACGACCGTGACGATCGCCGACGCCCAGAACGGGATGCGCCAGCCCCAGCTGAGCAGGGCGTCTTCGGGAAGGGCCGCGATCGGGATGAACACGAGGCTCGAGATCACGATGCCGAACATGATCCCGCCCATGGTCCAGCTGGTGAAGAACGCGCGACGGCGGTCGGGGGCATGCTCGAGGGTGAGCGAGCTCGACCCGGGCGACTCACCGCCGGCGGAGATGCCCTGGATGAGGCGCAGCACCACGATGATGATCGGCGCGGCGATGCCGATGGCATCCCAGGTGGGCATGCAGCCGACCAGGAAGGTCGCGACGCCCATGATCACGAGGCACGCGAGGAGGGCGCGCTTGCGGCCGAAACGGTCGCCGATGTGGCCCCAGAGGATCGCGCCGAACGGGCGGGCGACGTAGGCGACGCCGACCGTGGCGAACGAGAGCAGGGTGGTGACGCCGGGCTGGCCGGAGGGGAAGAAGATGTGGGGGAAGATGAGCGCCGCGGCGGAGGCGTAGATGAAGAAGTCGTAGTACTCGAGGGCGCTCCCGACGAAGCCGGAGACGGCGGCGATGCGGGCGTTGTTCTTGGGGGGCTGAGGCGGAACTGTCTTCGCTGACATGTCTGCGCTTTCGATTCGGGTGACGCCGGAATCAGGTGCCGTCGTCATTGACAATCGACCGCGGTTGCGATCGATGCGTGTCAGCCTGACACCGGCGATCTTGCGCGTCCACGATCGAAAAGGTCAATGACTGTGCGCCCGTTCGGCACAATTCGGATGTCACGTCCCGGCCGGGATCAGGGGCGTCGGCAGGATGCGCTGGGACAGCTCGAGCACCGCGGAGACCGCCGCGGTCTGCTCCGACGGCACCCACGCGATGCCGTGGTGCATGTAGGAGGGGGCGTCACTGAGCCGCACCCAGCGGGCGCCGCGGGGCATGATCGACGCGAGGTCCTCGGCGGCGATCGTGACCCCCATGCCGGTGGCCACGAAGGTCAGCATCATGTACGGGTCGGTGACCTCCTGGGTCACCCGGGGACGGAACCCCGCGGCGGTGCAGCAGCGCACGAGGCCCTCGGCCATGGTCGAGGAGCCGTCCATGGGCATCGAGAGGAAGTCGTCGTCGGCGAGCTGGCGCACCGCGATCTCGGGCTCGTCGGCGAGCGGGTGGTCGACCGGCAGCACGGCGCCCATCTCGCTGCGGGCGATGAGCCGGAAGTCGATGTCGCCGCCGGTGCCGAGGGGAAGGCCCACGAAGGCGATGTCGAGCGTGCCGTTGCGCAGCTTCGCGATGCCGTCGCCGGTGCGCACGCGGCTGACCAGCTGCAGGTCGACATCGGGCAGCTCGCGGCGGATGGCGCGGGCGAGCACGGGGAGCGTCATGTGGTTGAACGCGCCGGAGAACCCGATGCGCACGCTGCCGTGTACCCGCCCGGAAGCGGCGCGGGCGGCGGCGGTCGCCAGGGTGATGTCCTGCAGCACCCGGTAGGCGAGGGGGAGGAGCGCCCGTCCCGCGGGGGTGAGCGAGACGCTGCGCGTGTTGCGGTCGAACAGGCTGGTGCCGATGCTCGATTCCAGCCGGCGGATCGTCTGGCTGAGCGGAGACTGCGCGATGTGCAGCCGTTGCGCGGCGCGGCCGAAGTGCAGTTCCTCGGCGACGGCGACGAAGGCCTCGAGCCAGCGTGCTTCCACGGTTCCTCGTTTCGGGGGAGTGCGGCGGGGTCGCGAGAGTTATATCCTCACGACAATTCAATGATCACATCTTTATGACTCTGCAACACATAGTCAATGCGCAGAGTCCACACGATCCCCGGAGACGCCGATGTCCTCATCCCCCACCCCGCCCGCTCTCGCAGACCTCGCCTCCGCACTCGACCAGGTCGGCATCGTCGTGGCCGACCTCGACGCCGTCGAGGCGGGCATGCGCCTCGTGTTCGGTGTCGAGCCGACCTCGCGGTCGGAGAACCACTATCCGGATGCCACGCACCGCGGCCGCGCGACCGACACGCGCGTCGGGGCGCTCTTCTACCACCTGTTCGGACTCGAGCTCGAGTTCCTCTCGCCTCGTGGCGGCGACGACATCTGGCAGGAGTTCCTCGACGAGCGCGGCCCGGGGCTCCACCACGTGCGCTTCGCCGTCGACGACCACGCCGCCGTCGTCGACGCCCTGGCGCAGCGCGGGATCGCGGTGCGCCAGGAGGGATCGTCGGTGCGAGGCAACGGGGTGCGCTACGCCTACTTCGACACCACCGCCGCGCTCGGGTTCTTCGTCGAGACGCTGTCGAGCCCCGCGGCATCCCGCCCGGCGACGTAGCCGAACGTGAGGCCGGCGCCGACCTGGCAGCCGGCGCCCGGGTACTCGGCGGCCATGACCGAGTCCGCGTCGTTGCCGACGGCGTAGAGCCCCATGATCGGGGCATCGTCGGCGTCGAGCACGTGGGCGCGGGTGTCGGTGCGCAGGCCCAGCGCCGTGCCGAGCGGCGTCGGCACGAGCGGGAGTGCGTAGTACGGCGCCTGCGCGATCGGACCGAGGTTCACGTTCGGCGTGTGCGTCGGGTCGCCGTACTGGCGGCCGAAGCTGCTCTCGCCCTTGTGGAACTCCTCGTCGACGCCGGTCTGGGCGAAGCGGTTGTTGGCGGCGACCGTCGCCTCGAGCCCCGACGGGTCGACCCCGATGCGGGCGGCGAGCGCCGCGATCGAGTCCGCGCGATGGATGTAGCCCTGGCGCACGTAGCGGTCGAGCACCCGCCGCGGGGTGTGCGGGCGGATCATCCCGAGCCCGTACGCGTGCAGGGCGCGCGCATCGATCACGAGCCAGGCCGGGATCGCATCCTGGGCGCCGAGCGACGCGTACATCGCCCGGGTGAAGCGGTGGTACGAGACCGATTCGTCGACGAACCGCGTGCCGCTGCGTCCGACGGCGACGATGCCGGGCTTCGCGCGGTCCCAGATGTGGGGGAACACGACCCGCGACCCGTCGCGGCGCACGCCGATCGAGCTCGGGAACCAGAACGTGTTGTCGCCGTGGTCGGGTCCGAGGGTGCCGCCGGCGGCGACCCCGACCTCGAGCGTCGACCCGGTGGATCCCTCGGAGGCGCGGGTGAATTGGGGGGTGGGATGCGGCATCCGCTCGGCACGCCAGGCGCCCCCGGCCGAGAAGCCGCCGCCGGCGAGCACGACGCCGCGACGGGCGCGCACCCGCCGCTCGACGCCGCCCGCGGCGAGCACGGCGCCCACGACGCGGCCATCCTCGACCACGAGCTCCCGCACCGAGGTGTCGAAGCTCAGCCGCCCGCCGCGCCGGGTGAGCTCGTGCGAGAGCCGGGCGACGAGCGCGTTGCCCATCGCGAGCCGGGTGCCGCGCGGGAACCGCCACAGGTCGAAGAACCACCGCACGCCGAGACGCAGCGCGAGCGCCGCCGCCTTCGGCGACCACTCGAACAGACGCAGCAGCTGTCCCACCTCCGCGCGGCGCACCATCAGGGTGCCGCCGAACAGGGCGAACTCCGGCACGGGGCGACGCACCCGCCGCAGCCCCTCGGGGCCGAGCACGCGGGCGTCGAACACCTCGGGCTCGAGCGCCCGCCCGATGCCGGCGCCCTCGATCTCGGGGTGATAGTCGACCACCGTCGTCGAGTGGTAGAACCGCACACCGAGCCGGTCGAGGTAGTCGATCATCTCGGGACCGCGCTCGAGGTAGGCCTCGCGCAGCTCGCGGGGGGCCTTGTCGCCGACGAGCGTGTCGAGGTAGCGGCTCGCCGCCTCGCGCTCACCGGTGAGGCCGAGGGCGCGCTGATGGCGGTGGTCGGGCATCCAGCAGGTGCCCGCCGAGTACGCCGTGGTGCCGCCGAGGAACTCGGTGCGTTCGGCGACGAGCACGTCGAGGCCGTGGTCGGCGCCGGTCAGCGCGGCGGCGAGGCCGCCCGCTCCCGCGCCGACGACCAGCAGATCGACGGTCTCGTCCCAGGTGTCGGTGGTGCTCATCGGGTGATCTCGCTCTCGTGTCGGGGGTCGGATGCCGCGGCGCGCGCGTCGGCGCGTGCGAGCAGTTCGCGCAGGGCCCGCGCGTTGAGCACGGCCCATTCGCGGGGGGTGAGCTGCGCCTGCAGTGCCGCGTCGGGCACCTCCACGCTCAGCGGGATGTGCGCGGGCAGCGCCGCGATGAGCCGGTCGAGGGGGAAGTCGCCCTGACCGATGACGCGGCGGGCGCGGCGGGCCTCGGTGAGACGGTCCTCGACGGTCGGCCCCGGCGGGAGGGCGGCCCCGTCGCACAGCTGGGCGACCGGCAGCAGCGACGGCTCGAGCGCGGCGACGTCGTCGACGCTGCTCGGACCCCGCTGCAGGTGCAGGGGGTCGATGAGCACGGCGGCGCCGGTCGCGCGGGCGAGGGCCGCGGCATCCGGGATCGACGACAGCGGCTGGTAGCTGATCGGCTCGATCAGGGGGCGGATGCCGTGGGCCGCGGCATCCGCCGTCAGACGCGCGAGCGTGTCGGTGAGGCGTCCGCGATCGGGGTCCGCGCCGGCGACGGTGAGGCCGGTGGCGCCGAGGGCGGCCCCCGATTCGAGCACGGGCAGCCAGTCATCGGCGGTCACCTCGGCCGTCAGCGGCAGGAACTCGATGTCCTCGACGACGAGACCGGTGTCCGCGAGGCGCAGGCGGGTCTCGGCGAGCATCGGCGAGCGGGCGTCCATCGGGTAGGCGCGTTCGTTCGCCGTGACGGCCTTCACCCGCAGTCCGACGAAGTCGAAGCCGGCCTGCGCCGCGGTCGCGACGACCTCGGGAGGGGTGAGGTTCAGCAGCGTCAGATGGGCGACGCCGAGCCGCCGGGTCATCGGGTCGCCTCGACCTCGGCGCGCGCGAGCTCGCGGCCCGCGAGGAACCCGAACGTGAGCGCGGGGCCGATGTTGACGCCGCCGGCGGGATAGTGGCCGCCCATGACGTTCGCCTGGTCGGCGCCGACGGCGTAGAGCCCGGCGATCGGGTGCCGAGCGTCGTCGAGCACCCGCGAGCGCGCGTCGGTGTCGAGGCCGGCGAACGTGCCGAAGGATCCCGGCAGGATGCGCACGGCGTAGAACGGGCCGCGTTCGAGCGGCGCGAGGGACGGGTTCGGATGACTCGACGGGTCGCCGCCGTAGCGGTTGAAGGGGGTGCTGCCGCGGCCGAACTCGGGGTCGACGCCCGCTCGCGCCGCGGTGTTGAAGCGCTGCACGGTGTCGATGAGGCCCTGTTCGTCGATGCCGCAGCGGCGGGCGAGCTCGCCGAGGGTGCGGGCCTTGGTGAGGTAGCCGCTGCGCACGTAGGGGAACAGCGGCACGGGCCGAGGCTTCGCCATGCCCAGCGGGAAGCGGCGCACGAACCGTGCGTCGGCGATCTGCCAGGCCTGCACCGGCTCGCCCTCGGGTGCCGCCTCGAACAGGGCGGTCACGTAGTCGTAGTAGCCGTTCGCCTCGTTGACGAAGCGACGCCCGGTGCTCACGACGCCGATCGAGCCGGGCTTCGCGCGGTCCATGATGTGCGGGAAGGTGCCGACCCGGCCGTTGCGGTAGGGCACGAGGGAGACGGGGCACCAGGCGCCCGCCGAGGCCCCGGTGCGCACGTGGCCGCCGGCGCTCTCGCCCAGGCGGATGCCGGTGCCGTCGGCGGTGGCGGGGGCGAGGGTCCAGTGGTCGCGGCCGCCCGGCGTGCGGGGGAACAGTTCGCCGCGACGGGGGATGTCCCGGGGGAACCCGCCGGCGGCGAGCACCACGCCGTGCCGCGCGGTGACGTGCAGCGGGCCGTCGGGAGAGGTGGCGGCGACCCCGACGACGCGCCCGTCGGCGTCGCGCTCGAGCGCGGTGGCCGGGGTGTTCACGCGGATGTCGACCCCGGCGTCCTCGGCGGACTGCAGCAGACGGCCGACCAGCGCGGTGCCGTTGACGAGCTGCAGGCCGCGCCGGTGGGTCACGAGGTCGATCAGATGCAGGCCGACCCGCCAGAAGCAGTGCCAGATGCCGCGCAGGCTGCCGCGGGCCGCGGCGAGGAACGCGCCGAGGTCGGGACCGGCCATGATGCCCATCCCGAGGAAGGAGGTCTCGTACAGCTGCCCGCGCAGCAGGCGGCGGGTGCGCCGGCTGAGGCGGCGGGCGTTGAGGGGGCGGGGTGCCGCGGATCGGTTGCCGGTGCCGGCGTGCGGCAGGTCGCCGTAGATGTCGTTGATGCGGCTTCCGGGCACGAACTGCAGGGCGGTGCGCGTGTGGAAGAACTCGACCATCTCGGGCGCCCCGTCGAGGAACGCGGCGATCCGCTCCTCGTCGAAGTCGGCGCCGAGCGCGGCCCGCAGGTAGGCCGTGACGTCCTCGGCCGACTCGTCGACGCCGGCCTCGTGGGCGAGCAGCGTGCGCGGCGCCCAGAGCCAGCCGCCCGACCAGGCCGTGGCGCCGCCGCACACGTCGGCCGCCTCGAGCACGAGCACACGTGCGCCGTGGTGCGCCGCGGCGACGGCGGCGGCGAGCCCGCCCGCGCCGGCGCCGACGACCACCACGTCGTAGGCGAGATCGGTGTCGTCGTCGACTGCTGCCATGAGGTCCTCCATCGGCCCTGTCGGTGGGATCCTCGCGCGCACACTCTATGTAGACGGTGCACTTAATGGGGATCAATCCGTGTGGCGCAACGATATACACGCGATCGCGGCATCTGCAATGCCGGTCTGGACGAACCTCGGATGCCGCGTTAGTCTGTTCGCAGAAAGAACATGCGTTCGCTCAACGAACATCACCCCGACGGAGCACCATGATCGACAAAGTCGTCGCCGACCCGGCGGCCGCCGTGCGCGGCATCCGCGACGGAGCCACCGTGATGATCGGCGGCTTCGGTCGTGCGGGTCAGCCGGTCGAGCTCATCGACGCCCTCATCGCGCAGGGTGCCGGCGACCTGACGATCGTCGCGAACAACGCCGGCAACGGCGACACCGGCCTCGCGGCGCTGCTCGCCGCACGCCGCGTGCGCCGTATCGTCTGCTCCTTCCCCCGCCAGAGCGACTCGTGGGTGTTCGACGGTCTCTACCGCGCCGGGGAGATCGAGCTCGAGCTCGTGCCGCAGGGCAATCTCGCCGAGCGCATCCGCGCCGCCGGCGCCGGCATCGGCGGCTTCTTCTCCCCGACCGGCGTGGGCACCGAGCTCGCCGCGGGCAAGGAGACCCGGGTCATCGACGGTCGCACCTACGTGCTCGAACAGCCGATCCGTGCCGACATCGCGCTCATCAGCGCGCTGCGCGGCGACCGCTGGGGCAACCTCGTCTTCCGCGAGACCGCGCGCAACTTCGGCCCCGTGATGGCGACCGCCGCCACCGTGACCGTCGCCCAGGTCGACGAGATCGTGCCGCTCGGCGCGATCGACCCCGAGTCCGTCGTCACGCCCGGCATCTTCGTCGACCGCGTCGTCGCGGTGGGCGAGCGCGCGTGGCTCGACGACGGCGTGTTCGTCGGCGGCGTCGACCTCGAAGGACGCGCCGCCGCGGCATCCGCCGGTGAGGGGAGAGCCCGATGACCACCCGCATCTCGCGCGCGGAGCTCGCGCGCCGCATCGCCGCCGACATCCCCGAGGGGTCGTACGTGAACCTCGGCATCGGCGCCCCGACCCTCGTCGCCAACTTCCTGCCCGACGACCAGGAGATCGTGCTGCACACCGAGAACGGCCTGCTCGGCATGGGCGGTGCGCCCGACGACGGCCTCGTCGACCCCGACCTCATCAACGCGGGCAAGCAGGCGGTCACCGCCCTCGCCGGAGCCGCCTACTTCCACCACGCCGACTCGTTCGCGATGATGCGCGGCGGCCACCTCGACGTGTGCGTGCTGGGTGCGTTCCAGGTCGCCGAGAACGGCGACCTGGCGAACTGGTCCACCGGGGAGCCGGGTGCGATCCCCGCGGTCGGCGGCGCGATGGACCTCGCCATCGGCGCGAAGGCCGTCTACGTCATGACCGACCTCCTCACCAAACAGGGCGAGTCCAAGCTCGTCGCCGCGTGCTCCTACCCGCTCACCGGCGTCGGTTGCGTCTCGCGGGTGTACACCGACCACGCCGTCTTCGACGTCACCCCCGACGGCTTCGCCGTGCGCGAGGCGTTCGGCGACACGACCGTCGACGACCTGCGCGCCCTCACCGGGCTCGCGCTCGCCGACGCCACCGCCGAGGAGCACTGATGCCCGCCGCTTTCGTCTACGACGCCGTCCGCACCCCCTTCGGCCGAGGTGGCGGCGCCCTGTCGGGCGTGCGCCCCGACGACCTCGCCGCCGTCGTCATGAGCGCGAGCGTCGAGCGCGCGGGCATCGATCCCGCCCGCATCGCCGACGTCATCTTCGGCGACGCGAACCAGGCCGGCGAGGACAACCGCAACGTCGCCCGATTCGGGGCTCTCCTGGCAGGTTTCCCCACGAGCGTCACGGGGGTCACGGTCAACAGGCTGTGCGCCTCGTCGCTCGAGGCGGCGATCCAGGGGGCCCGCGCGATCGAGTCGGGCGACGCCCGCATCGTGCTCACCGGCGGCGTGGAGTCGATGAGCCGCGCCCCGTTCGTCGTCGAGAAGTCGCCGAAGCCATGGCTGGCGACGGGCAACCAGACGATGTGGAACACGTCGATCGGCTGGCGCATGGTCAACCGCGCGCTGCCGACGCCGTGGACGATCAGCAACGGCGAGTCGGCCGAGAAGATCGCCCGCGAGTGGGGCATCGACCGCGACGCGCAGGACGCCTTCGCGGTGCGCTCGCACCGGCTCGCCGCACAGGCCTGGGCGGACGGTGTGTACGCCCCCGAGATCGTCGCCGTGCCCGGTGTCGACCTGGCGCGCGACGAGGGCATCCGCGACGACACCTCGGTCGAGAAGCTCGCGGGGCTGAAGGCCCTCTTCGCCGCCGACGGCAGCGTCACCGCGGGCAATTCCTCCTCGATCAACGACGGCGCCTCCGCCGTGCTGCTCGCCGCCGAAGGGGAGATCGAGGGGGAGCCGCTCGCGCGCATCGCGGGCCGGGCGACCCACGGGGTCGACCCCGACGTGTTCCCCATCGCGCCGATCGAGGCGGCGAACAAGGCGCTCGCCGCAGCCGGTCGCACCTGGGCCGACGTCGACGTGGTCGAGCTGAACGAGGCGTTCGCGTCGCAGTCGCTCGCGTGCATCGCCGGCTGGCCCGACCTCGATCCCGCGAAGGTCAACGTGCACGGCGGCGCCATCGCGATCGGTCACCCGCTCGGGGCCTCCGGGGGTCGGGTGCTCGGTCACGCCGCGCACGAGCTCGCCCGTCGCGGTGGCGGCGTCGCCGTGGCGGCGCTGTGCATCGGGGTCGGTCAGGGCCTCGCGGTGGTGCTGGAAAGATAGAGCGATGACCGACGCGACGCCGCCCGACGCCGACGGCGCCCGCGCGTCCGAGGACTTCGTGCAGTCGCTCGCCCGGGGGCTCGCCGTCATCCGCGCCTTCGACGCCGATCACGCGCAGCTCACCCTCAGTGAGGTCGCCCGGCGCACCGAGATCCCCCGCGCGGCCGCGCGACGGTTCCTACGCACGCTCGAGACCCTCGGCTATGTGCGGACGGATGCCGCGGCCGCCACCTTCGCGCTGACGCCCCGGGTGCTCGACCTCGGGTTCAGCTACCTGTCGTCGCTCACGCTGCCGGAGCTTGTGCAGCCCCACCTCGAACGCCTCTCGCGCGAGGTGGACGAGTCGGTGTCGGCATCCGTGCTCGACGGCGGCGACATCGTCTACATCGCCCGCGTGCCGACCCGCCGCATCATGAGCGTGCGCATCACGATCGGCACCCGGTTCCCCGCGTTCGCGACGAGCATGGGCCGGGTGCTGCTGGCCGACCTCGACGAGGCCGACGCGCTCGCGCGGATCGCCGCCTCCGGCGACCGCCACACTCCGGCGGAGGCGGCGCGTCAGCTCGCCGCGGTGCGCGAGCAGGGGTACGCGATCGTCGACGGCGAGCTCGAGCCGCTGCTCGTCTCCGCCGCCGTCGCGGTGCGCGACCGTGCCGGCCGGGCCGTCGCCGCGGTCAACGTGGCGACCTCGGGCGGGCCCGGTACCGCTGAGCGCCTCGCCGAGACCGTCGTGCCGCTGCTGATCGACGCGGCGGCCGCGGCATCCGCCGATCTGAGCCGCTGAGCGCCTGACCGCTGAGCCGCTGGCCCTGACCGCTCAGCCGCCCCGTCGTCAGCTGACCTGGCGGGCGGCGCCGAGCGCGACGTACTCGCCGGGCTCCGGCACCTCGACGGGCACGCCGAACACCAGCGGCGCGATCTGCTGCACGGCCGTCGAGCGCGCGGCGCCGCCGATGAGCAGCACCCGGTTCACCGGCACCCCGAGGCCGCGCAGCGCGTCGATGCCGGCGCCGAGTCCCGACAGCATGCCCTCGACCGCCGCGCGCGCGAGGTTCTCGCGCGTCGTCGAGGCGAGCGTCATGCCCTCGAGGCTCGCCGTCGCGTCGGGCAGGTTGGGCGTGCGCTCACCCTCGAAATAGGGGATGAGTCGCAGTCCCGCGGCACCCGCCGGGGCGGCGAGGGCGAGCCGGCTGAGCTCGTCGAGGTCGACGCCGAGCAGTCGTGCGATCGCATCGAGCACCCGCGCGGCGTTCAGGGTCACCACGATCGGCAGGAAGTTGCCGTCTGCGGCGGCGAACCCCGCCACCGTGCCGGTCGGGTCGATCGTGCGCTCGGCGCTCACGCCGAACACGGTGCCGCTCGTGCCGATCGACACGATCACATCTCCGGGCACGGCGCCCACGCCGAGCGCGGCGCCCGCGTTGTCGCCGGCGCCGGCACCGACGCGGCGGCCCGCGGCATCCGTCACCTGCTCGTCGTGAGCGAGCACGCGGGGAAGACGCGCGTCATGGCCGAGCGCGGCGACGAGCAGGTCGCGGTCGTAGTCCCCGGTCGCGGGGCTCCAGTAGCCCGTGCCCGACGCGTCGGAGCGGTCGGTCACGAGCTCGTCGAAGCGCGGCTCGGCGCCTGCCACCGGCCCGAAGCCGCGCAGTCGCCACGTGAGCCAGTCGTGCGGCAGCGCGACCGCGGCGACCCGGGCGGCGGCCTCGGGCTCGTGATCGCGCAGCCAGCGGAGCTTGGTGATCGTGAAGGATGCCACGGGCACCACGCCCGAGCGCTCGGCGAGGTCGTCGGCACCGAACTCGGCGATGAGATCGCGGGCGGCGCCCGCCGAACGGGTGTCGTTCCACAGCAGCGCGGGCCGCACGACCTCACCGGTCGCGTCGAGCGCCACCATGCCGTGCTGCTGGCCGCCGATCGCCCACGCCTCGACGTCATCGAGACCGCCGGCGGCGGCGATCGCCTCCTGCAGCGCCTCCCACCACCGTTCCGGGTCGACCTCGGAGCCGTCGGGGTGCGACGCCCGACCCTCGCGCACGACCCGGCCGGTCGCGGCATCCACGATCAGCACCTTGCACGACTGCGTGGACGAGTCCACGCCCGCGACGAGCGCCATCGCCGTTCTCCCCGCCGCCGGTCAGCGCGCGCCGAGCAGGTGCTCGGTCGCGAGCTGCTGCAGACGCACGAAGCCGAACCCGCGGGCGCCGAAGTAGGCGCTCGCGTCGAAGTCCTCGTAGGCGCTGCGGTCGGCGAGCAGGTCGTCGTAGCTCTCGCCCGCGCCGAGGGTGGGCGTCTGCAGCTCGAGCACGCGGGCAGCCTGCAGGGCCTCCTGCACTTCGGGGTCGGCGCGGAAGGCCGCGGCGCGCTCCTTGAGCAGCAGGTAGGTGCGCATGTTGGCGGCGGCGGAGTCCCACACGCCGTTCTCGTCCTCGGTGCGGCTGGGCTTGTAGTCGAAGTGGCGGGGGCCGGTGTACGCCTGGCCGCCGTCGGGGCCGCCGTTCTCGAGCAGATCGACCAGCGCGAACGCATTGTGCAGGTCGCCGTGGCCGAAGACGAGGTCCTGGTCGTACTTGATGCCCCGCTGGCCGTTGAGATCGATGTGGTAGAGCTTGCCGTGGTACAGCGCCTGGGCGATGCCGGCGGCGAAGTTCAGCCCCGCCATCTGCTCGTGTCCGACCTCGGGGTTGAGGCCGACGAGCTCGGGGCGCTCGAGCGACTCGATGAACGCGAGTGCGTGACCGACGGTCGGCAGCAGGATGTCGCCGCGGGGCTCGTTCGGCTTCGGCTCGATCGCGAAGCGGATGTCGTAGCCCTTGTCGGTGACGTAGTCGCCGAGCAGGTTGACCGCCTCGCGGTAGCGCTCGAGGGCCGAGCGGATGTCCTTCGCAGCGTCGTACTCGGCGCCCTCGCGGCCGCCCCACATCACGAAGGTCTTCGCGCCGAGCTCGGCGGCGAGGTCGAGGTTGCGCAGCACCTTGCGCAGCGCGAAGCGGCGCACCTGGCGGTCGTTCGAGGTGAAGCCGCCGTCCTTGAAGACGGGCGCGGAGAAGAGGTTGGTGGTGACCATCGGCACGATGAGGCCGGTCGCCGCGAGAGCGCCCTTCAGGCGGTCGATCTGGTGCTGGCGCTCGGCGTCTGTCGAGCCGAACGCGAACAGGTCGTCGTCGTGGAAGGTGAGCCCGTAGGCGCCGAGCTCGGCGAGCTTCTCCACCGCATGCACCACGTCGAGGGCCGGACGGGTCGGGCCGCCGAACGGGTCGGCGCCGTTGTAGCCGATGGTCCAGAGACCGAACGAGAACTTGTCGGCGGCGGTGGGCGTGGTCATGGTGCTCCTTCGCATCAAATTGTTGTGAGCGACAACATACTACACTCGGGACATGGCCGCATCCGTTCCCGCCGTGCGCGAGGAGAATCTCGCGCACGTGCTCGACCTGCTGCGTCGCGACGGCGCGCAGACCCGGTCGGAGCTCGTGCAGGCCACCGGCCTGAATCGCTCCACGATCGCCGCCCTCGTCGCAGAGCTCGACGCGGACGGCCTCGTCACCGAGTCGCTGCCCGGTGCCGGCGGCGGAGTCGGCCGCCCCTCGCCGGTCGTGACCGTCGCGTCCGCGCCCGTCGCGATCGCGGTCAACCCGGAAGTCGATGCCGTCACCCTCGCCGCCGTGCGCCTCGACCAGACCCTCGCCGTGCGCGAGCGCGTGCCGTTCCGCCGACCCCCGACCGCTGCGGAGGTCGCCGGCCTCGTCGCCCGCTGGATCCCCGAGACACTGGATGCCGCGGCACACCGGGTCATCGGCGTCGGACTCGCCGTGCCCGGTCTCGTGCGTTCCAGTGACGGGGTCGTCGTCGACGCGCCCCACCTCGGCTGGCGCGACGACGCCCTCGCGCAGCGCGTCGGGGACGCGGCATCCGTACCGACCTTCGTCGCCAACGACGCCACCCTCGGCGCCCTCGCCGAGCACCGCTACGGCGCCGGCCGCGACGCGTTCGACATCGTCTACCTCAACGGCGGCGCGAGCGGCATCGGCGGCGGGCTCATCGTCGGCGGTGTGCTCGTGCGCGGCGCCGCCGGCTTCGCGGGGGAGTTCGGCCACAACCGGCCGGGCATCATCGCCGCCGCCGACCGCCGTGCCGACGACGGGGTGCTCGAGGACGAAGTCGCCCAGGCGCGCCTGTTCGCGGCGCTCGGCGTCTCGCCCGGCGACGGCGCCGACCTCGGCGAGGCGATGGCCGCCGCCGGACCCTCGGGGCGCCTCGAGATCGCGCGCCAGCGCCGCATCCTCGCGACGGCGCTCGCGAACGCCGCGAACGTCATGAACCCGGCGGTGGTGATCCTCGGCGGGTTCCTCGCGGCCCTCGCCGACGTCGACCTCGCCGGACTCACCGCCGACGTGCGCGCCCAGACGATGGCGGGCATCGCCGATGTCGAGGTGCGCGTCGCGGCGCTCGGCGACGACCGCCTGCTGGTCGGCGCCGCCGATCTGCCGTTCGAGGGGCTCATCTCCGGGCTGCGCGCGGCCCGCGGCTGAGGCGCGCGACCGCTCCGGGGGTGGTGATGGTGCGCCGACCGGCCGTCGGCCGACGCGGGAGCGAGCGCCCCGGCGCCGACCGCCGTGCCGGCCTCAGCCCGCGACCGGTTCGGATGCCGCGGCCGCCGCGAGCCGCACAGTGAGGGCGTCGAGCCACCCGCCTACGCTCTCGCGGGCCGTAGGAGTGTCGGGGTAGCGGCAGCGCAGGTGCAGCCCGGTCTCGTTCGCGATGAACCAGATCATCACGTTGTCGGTCGGCAGCACCGCCGACACGTATTGCGGCTCGAGGGCCGGATCGATGCGCGCCGGCATCCGGCGCATGTCGAGCCAGGAGATCGCGAACATCCCGGGCGCGGGCGGCACGTGGCCGAACCGGTCGAAGATCGGGGCGAGCGGGTAGGCGCCGAGCCGTACGGCCTCGTCGATCGCGGCCGCCGCGGCGGACGGCTCCGGGTCGGTCACCTCGAGCACCGCGTTGGTGATGTACCAGCCGACCGAGTCGCGCCACCGGGCCTCGCCGCGGGAGTGCACCGGGAAGACCGCGCGCAGCGGCGCATCCGCCAGGTCGCGGAACAGGCGTGCGAGCTCCGACACGGCGAGGGCGATGACCCGGATGCCGCGCGCCCGCGCCCGTTCCTCGAGGGAGCGCAGCTGCATCCCGTCGATCACGTCGCGCACCTCGACGATGGCCTCGACCGGAGCGCTCACGTCGCCGAGCGGGAGCGGGAACACCGGCATCCGCCCGCCGCCCGCGCGCAGGATCTCGTTCCATCGCTCGGTGATCTCGGGCGGGGTGTCGGGCATCGCCGCGAGCGCGCGGGTGTGGTCGGCGAACGGGGCGGCGGGAGCGGCATCCGTCGTCTCGCCCTCGAGCGCCGCGCGCACGTCGTGCGCGAGGATCAGCAGCGACCACATGTCGACGTGGGAGTGGTCGCTCGCGAGCACGACGACCGGGCGCGCGTCGGCCGCGTCCGGCTCGGGCTCGACGACCGCGAGCAGGTACGACGGCGCCGCGAACGGGCGGCACTCCGCGTCGAGCAGACCGCGCAGCGCGTCACGGGTCGTGCCGGGCACGTCGTGGGTGCGCCAGGTGCCGCCGTCGACGGATGCCTCGTGCAGCCGTACCCGTCCGGCATCGAGCGAGAACACCGTGCGCAGCGTGCCGTGACGCGCGATGGTGCGCTGCCAGGCGTCGGCGAGGGCGTCGCGATCGGCGGCGACGGGAAGGCGGAACGCGACGGCCATCCACGATCCCGGGCGGTCGCCGTGGCCCACGTGCCGGCCCTGGTCGAACGACACCGGCACCTCGCGCGACGGATCGATCGTCGCCCGCACGGCGTAGCTGTGCAGGGTGCCCTGCGGGAGGGCCATCTGGGCGACGGTGGTGAGGCGCATGGCGTCGTAGTGTAGGGGTCACACGTTTCGCGAAAAGAACGCAGGAGGCGTCGTGCCGGCTTTCCAGGTGCGCGGAGCGATTCTCGACTACGACGTCACCGGAACCACGGGTCCCCTCGTGGTGCAGCTGCACGGTTTGACGTCCAGTCGCGAACGCGACGGCCAGCTCGGACTCAACCTCGCCCGCGCGCTGCGCGGACATCGGATCCTGCGTTTCGACGCCCGCGGACACGGGCTGTCGACGGGCACGCCGGTCGAAGCGGACTACGGCTGGAACCGTCTCGCCGACGACCTGCTGGCGCTGCTCGACCACGTCGCACCGGGTGAGACCGTGCACGGCATCGGTCCGTCGATGGGAACCGGCACCCTGCTGCACGCGGCCGTCGCCGCACCTGAGCGGTTCCGTTCGCTCACCCTCGTCACCCCGCCGACCGCGTGGAAGAGCCGTATCGCGCAGCGCGAGACGTATCTGGCGAACGCCGAGATGGTCGAGCACGGCGGCATCGCCGCGTTCGTGCAGCACGGGTCGACGGCACCGGTGCCGCCCGCGCTCGCCGACGCGCCCGCGACGAGCATCACGATCCCCGAGGACCTCCTCCCCACCGTCATGCGCGGGGCGGCGGCGACCGACTTCCCGAAGAAGAAGGCGATCGCGAAGGTCGAGGTGCCGACGCTCATCCTCGCGTGGAGCGGCGACCGCACGCATCCGCTCAAGACAGCGAACCTGCTGCACGAGCTGCTCGGTCACAGCCGGGTCGTCGTCGCGCGCACGCCCTACGGCGTGATGGCCTGGCCGGGCCTGTTCGCCGAGTTCGTCACGATGGTCGAGCAGAGCGAGGCCGCGTGAGCGAGCGGATGCCGCCCCTCGAGGTGCGACCGATCGAGACCACCGACGAGGTGTTCGCGGCGGCCGCGCTGCTGCGCCGCGTCTGGGGCGGAGATCAGGACGCCGTGCCGACCAACCTCATGACCGCGCTCGCGCACGGCGGCAACTACGTGTTCGCCGCGCACGAGGGCGACGAGATGGTCGCGGCGTCCATCGCGTTCTTCTCGGCGCCCGCCCTCAGCGCGCTGCACTCGCACGTCACCGGCGTCGCGCCGGGCCTGCGCGGGCGCGGCCTCGGCCGCCAGCTCAAAGAGCACCAGCGCGCCTGGGCGGCAGAACGCGGCATCGCGCGCATCACCTGGACGTACGACCCTCTCGTCGCCCGCAACGCGCACTTCAACCTCACGCGCCTCGGCGCCCGCGCCACCGAGTACCTCGTCGACTTCTACGGGCCGATGAACGACGGCATCAACCGGGGCGACGCGACCGATCGGGTGTTCGTCGAGTGGGATGTCGCCGGTCCCCCCGCCCCGGCTCCCGCCGACGACGAGGTGATCGCGACGGTGCCGGTGCCCTCCGACATCGAGGCGCTGCGCGCGGCCGGCGACCCGGATGCCGCGGCCTGGCGGCTGCGGGTGCGCGATGCGCTCGTCGGGCACCTGGCGGCCGGCCACCGCATCGGCGGCTTCGCCGCCGACCGCGGCTACCTCATCATGCGCTGACGGCCGCGGGCGGGCCCGGTGCGCCCGACGCATCCGTCCCATCAGGCGTTCCGGCCTGCCGGGGGCGGGCACTCCTGCGCGGCGCGCGGGCATGGCCGAAAGCCGCGCACACCTGGCCGTCGCTGCACGCCGGGTGGGGTGCGGCATCCGTCAGGATGAGCACATGACCGCCGCATCCCGACGCATCGTCGACCTGTCGCATCCGATCCGCGCCGGACTCGTCACCTACCCGGGCCTGCCGGCCCCGACGATCACCTCGCACCTCACCCGCGAGGACTCGCGGGCGCGCTACGCGCCGGGCACCGAGTTCGCGATGGACATCATCACGATGATCGGCAACACCGGCACCTACCTCGACTCGCCCTACCACCGCTACGCCCAGGGCCCCGATCTCGCCGGTCTCGACCTCGCGACGCTCGTGGGCCTGCGGGCCGAGGTCTTCTCGCTCACCGACGCCTGGACGCCCGGGGCGCGCGGCATCGGTGTCGACGCGCTCGCCGGTCGCGACCTGCGCGGTGCGGCCGTGCTGCTGCACACCGGCTGGGACCGCCACTTCGGCACTCCCGCCTACGGCGCGGGCGCGCCGTTCTTGACCGGCGAGGCCGCCGAGTGGCTCATCGCCGAGGGCGTGACGCTCGTCGGCATCGACTCGCTCAACATCGACGACACCGAGTCGGGCGGGGAACGTCCGACGCACTCGGCGCTGCTCGCCGCGGGCGTGCACGTCGTCGAGCATCTGACGAGACTCGGGGATGTCCCGGCGTCCGGTGCGCGCTTCACCGCCGCGCCGCCGGCGGTCGAGGGGTTCGGCACCTTCCCGGTGCGCGCGTTCGCCGAGATCGACTGACGCGCTGGACACCGGGCGGCCGCCGGCGGAGCATGACGGGATGGTCCCTGCAGACAGCACTCCCTACCGCCGCGACGACGGCGAGCTGCTCGGGTGGATCCGTCCCCTCGGTGATGCCTGGGTCGCCGTCGACCTGCTGGGGCGCGCGGTATCCGGCGCACAGGACTGGCTCGACGCCGAAGACGCTCTCGAGGCCGGAGGGCTGGCGTGGCTGGCCGAGCCGTGGGTGCTCATGCGCGGCGGCGTCGATCTGCGCGTGCGCCTGGTGGAGATCACCCCTGACGCCGGCCGGGTCGTCGTGAAGACCGACGACTTCGGTGCGATCGATGCGCCGCACGAGGTCATCGTCCTGCCGTGGCCGGCGCCCGAGTCGCTGCGGCCGTGGCGGGTGGGAGACCCCGACGGTCGCGAACTGTTCGCCTGAGGGGAGCGCCGCTACGACACCGTCGGGGGCGCGTACGCGAGCTGCGCGGTGAGGTGTCCGCGCTCGCGGCTCACGATCTGTGCGCGTCCCGGGATGGATGCCGCGGGCTTCACCCGCCCGATCAGTGCGCCCTCCTCGGGGTTGCCGCTGAGCAGGATGCCTGTCGTGCCGAGGTCGGTGAACCGCTGGATGATCGGGTCGTAGGCGGCCCGACTCGCCCCGCCCGCGCGGCGCGTGAGGATGACGTGCAGACCGAGGTCGCCCGCCTGCGCGAGCAGCGGCTGCAGCACCGCGAGCGGGTTGCCCTGACTCGTGGCGACGAGGTCGTAGTCATCGACGAGGATGAAGCCTTCGGCGCCCGTCCACCACGACCGCTGCCGCAGCTGTTCGGGCGACACGTCGGGGCCCGGGATGCGGCCGGCGAAGAACGCGGCGAGCTCGCTGAGGCCGCCCGTCGCCATCTCGTGCGAGGTCAGGTAGGCGCCGAGGTAGTCAGACGGGATCTCCCCGAGAAGCGATCGGCGGTAGTCGACGACGAAGATCTTCGCCTCGCTGGCGCTGTAGTGGCGCGTGATCTCCTGCACGATGCCCCGCAGGAACGACGACTTGCCCGACCCGGCATCGCCGTAGAGGAAGAGGTGCGGCTCCACGGCGGGATCGATGCCGAACGGGGCGAGCTGTGCTTCGTCAATGCCGAGCAGGAACCGGCGCGAGGAGGGGTCGGATGCCGCGCGCACCGCGTCGAGCGTGATGCGCTCGGGCAGCAGGCGCAGCTTCGGCCCGGCGGGGCCGCGCCAGGCGGCGGCGGTCTGGGCGACGAGGTCGCTGACCCCGCCCGCGAGCCGGGCGGGGTCGCCGTCGCCGTCGACGCGGGGGAGCGCCGTGAGCATGTGGAGCCGGTTCTGCGCGAGCCCGTGTCCCGGGCGTCCGGCGGTCACGTTGAGGGCCTGCTTGCGGTCGATCTCGGAGTCGGTCGGGTCGCCTAGCCTCAGCTCTACGCGGGTCTGGATGAGGTCCTTCAGGCTCGCGCGGATCTCGAGCCATCGGTTGGCGGTGACGACGACGTGCACTCCGAAGCTGAGACCGCGGGCGGCGATCGCCTGGATCCGGGGTTCGAGCGGCTCGTATTCGGTACGCAGCGTCGCCCATCCGTCGACGATGAGGAAGACGTCGCCGTATCCGTCGTCGACGAGCCCCGCACCACGGCGCTGTCGGTAGGTGTCGATGGAGTCGATCGCGTGCTGGCGGAAGAACTGCTCCCGAGCATCGATGATCTGCTCGATCTCGGCGACGGTCCGTCGCACCGCCTCCTCTTCGGTGCGGGTCGCGAGCCCCGCCACGTGCGGATGCCTCTGCAGGCCTGTGAACGTGCCGCCGCCGAAGTCGAGCACGTAGAACTGCACCTCCAGGGGCGTGCGTGTGAGGGCGACGGCGGTGAGAAGGGTGCGCGCGACGGTGGACTTTCCGCTCAGGGGACCGCCGACGATCGCCACGTGGCCGGCGGCCCCGCCGAGAGCGACGACGAGGTTTTCGCGGCGCTGTTCGAGGGGGACGTCGACGATCCCGAGCGGCACGACGAGCGACCCGGCCGCGCGCCAGCCCGGCGAGACGAGCCCGAGCTGCGGGTCCGCGACGAGATCGGGCATGAGCTGGTCGAGCGTGGCGGGCACCTCGAGCGGGGGCAGCCACACCTGGTGCGCGGCGGGGCCGCGACCGCTCATGCGCTCGACCGCGATCTGGAAGGTCGAACGTTCTTCGACCTCCACGACCGGCTCGGATGTCTCCGCCACCGCGGGGGTCGCGGCATCCGTGTGCTGCGCGACCGCCGTGAACAGTTCGATCTCGGCATTGCCGGCGATGCCGTCGCCGGCGTCGACGCTGCGGCGGGAGCGCGATGTCTTCGGGGGCCCGGACACATAGGCCGCGCGGAACTGCACGAGGTTCTCGGTGTCGGCCTTGAGGTATCCCACTCCGGGCTCCTGGGGGAGCGTGTACGCGTCGGGAACGCCGAGCACGCTGCGGGATTCGGCGGCGGAGAAGGTGCGCAGGCCGATGCGGTAGGAGAGGTAGGTGTCGAGACCGCGCAGCTTGCCCTCCTCGAGTCGCTGTGACGCGAGCAGCAGATGCACCTGCAACGAGCGACCGACGCGGCCGATGTTGATGAAGCTGTCGACGAACTCGGGTTTGGCCGACAGCAGCTCACTGAACTCGTCGGCGACGATCAGCAGCGCGGGGAGCGGTTCGAGGTCGCTGCGGCCGTTCTTGCGCGCCTTCTCGTAGTCGCTGACGTTGGCGAAGTTCCCGGCGGAGCGCAGCAGTTCCTGCCGCCGCACCACCTCGCCCTGCAGGGCATCCTGGAAGCGGTCGACCAGAGCGAGCTCTTGACCGAGGTTGGTGATGATCGCCGAGACATGCGGCATCCCGGCCATGCCGGCGAAGGTCGCGCCGCCCTTGAAGTCGACGAGCACGAAGTTGAGCTGCTCGGGGGAGTGGGTGAGGGCGAGCGCGAGCACGAGGGTGCGCAGCACCTCCGACTTCCCGGAGCCGGTGGCGCCGATGAGCACACCGTGGGGTCCCATGCCCTGCTGCGCGGCTTCCTTCAGGTCGAGCACGAGGGCGGCGCCCGAGGTGTCCTGTCCGATCGGCACCCGCAGCCGGTCGCGTTCGAGACGGGGAAGCCACGTGCGATCGACGTCGATGTCACGCACGTCGGGTAGAGCGAGCAGCTCGACGAGCTCTCGCTGAGCACTGCCGGTCTCGCCGGTGGACGCCGTCGGCTGGGAGTGCAGCGGCAGCAGTCGCCGGGCGGTCGCCTCGGCTTCGACGATCGTCACGGTATCGGGCGTGAAGGGCACGGCTGCGCGACCGAGGTGGATGAGCTCGCTGACCGTGCGCCCCTCGGTCGGCAGGGCGATGCGCAGGGTGCCGCGGTCGTCGAGGTCGCTCCACCGTTCGGGGAGTTCGAGTACCGTGACGCCGGCCATGCCCTCGCCGCCGACGATCGGATGCCCCGCGGGCAGCCGTACCCCGTCGACGAGGATCACGATGTGCGGGCTCGTGCGGGTGTCGCGGCCGAATCGCGGACGCTCGCGCAGACCCGCCGGAAGCAGGTCCTCGAGAGCGTCGAGATCGGAGGCGATCAGGCGTGCGGGCCCGACGCGATCCTCCACCCGCACCGATTGCGCGTGCGGCAGCCACTTCGCCCATTCCCAGTGGGGCAGTTGCGAGGGCCCGGCGAGAACGGCGATCTGGAGGGTGTCGGGGTCGTGGAGGGCGGCGAGGCCGATGACCATCGATCGCGCGAGCGCCCGCACGGCGTCTTCGTCGGAGCCGATGATCTCGGTGCGGGCGTCGTCCCCGAGGTCGACGGCGAGCGGCAGCGCGGGCTGGATCTCGTGGGTGAGCATGAACCGGTGCGCCGCGCTCGCGGCGACCGGGTCGAGTTGAGCGAGCGAAGGGAGCTCGGGCGCCTCGAGTGTGATGCACAGCGGCTGATCGGACACTCCCACACGGGTGCGGAGGAAGGCGTCGTCTGTCCCGGCCCGTTCCCAGACGCGGGTGCGCTCCTCGGCGAGGAACGGGAGCGCGGCGGGGGCCGGGTGGATCCAGTTCCCGTGCCGGCGTTGCTGGCGGGCCGCGCTGCGCACGGTATCCCGCAGCTCCGAGAGGTAGGCGAGGTACTCGCGCCGGTTGGCGAGCACCTGCGCGGCTCGCTGCGAGCGCTGCCGCCACCCGTTCACGGCGACGAAGCCGAGCGACGACAGCAGGAACATGCCTCCGGTGATGAAGCCGGTCGGCCCGGCGTTGGAGATCGTCACCATCACGATCGCGCCGACCGAACCGATCATCGGGAGCAGTGAGGTGAGGATGCCCCCGGCCCCGTCGGCGGGGACGAGCTCGGGAGGAGGTTGCACGAGGATCTTGCCGCTGGGCACGCGCGGAGGTGCGAGTCGCGGTGTTCCGCTCATCCGGGTGCTCCCTCGGTGCGTCTCGGGCCCTACCGGCTGTGTGACCGGGCGGCGGGGCTGGCTGTCAGTGGTGGCGGGGCGTCGCCCGGTCAGGCGCGTCCGCCCGCTCCGGCGCCCTCCGAGCGCGGACCCATGTCGACGTCCTCCTCGAGCTTCGGTGCGACCGGGCCGCCCAGGCCGCGGCCGCCGCGCTTCCCGCCGCCGTTCGCCGAGCCCGGGGCGCCGCCGCCCAGCATGCCGCCCGCGGCGCCGCTGCGCGTCCCCGACGTTTCGGTGGGGGCGGCCGTGGCCGCTCCGGCACCCGACGAGCGGGCGCCGCCGAGAAGTCCTCCGGAACCGCTGCGGGCGTCGGCGCCCAGGCCGCCCGACCCGCTGGAGGAGGCCGCCCTCCTGCCCCCGGCGAACGCTCCCGCGCCCGGGGTCGCGTCGGCCGTGGTCGCCGCGGTGAGGCCCGCACCGGCGTACCGCGCGCCGGCTCCGAGCATCGCGGCACCGGCGATTCCGGCGCCCGCCCCGAACCCGCCGGGGGTGGCCGGAGTGAGAGTCGACGCGCCTCCCTGCAGTCCCGTGCCGGCTCCGCCCCCTATGACCGTTCCCGGGGCGAAGCTCGTTCCCCCGGAGCCGAGCGGACCGTCCGGTGTCAGCACGATGTCGTTTCCCCCGGTCCAGCTGCCGTCGCCGGTCTGCGCGGTGTGGTCGGTCACACCGGGCACCGTGGCCGCTGTGGGAACGGGCGGTGCGGTGACGGTGTTCGCGGAGTGCGTCGTCGATGTGCGCGCCGGCGGCGTCGCCGGCGTGTCTGTCCCATCGGGTGCCGTGTTGAGAGTGAATCGGCTGAAGCCGTCAGCGGACAGCAGTGGGAACCGGGGTTGATCGGACATCGATGCCGTGATGCCGCTCGACGCAGCGGTCACGGCCTTGTGCGCGGCGGCCTCGCGCTGGGAGCTCATCCACTGATTGATCTGGTCGACCGCGAACGGCCCGGCGATGACCGAGATCGGCCCGAGGGGGAGGGTCAGTCCCGTCGCCGCCCCACGCACGAGCGCCTCCTGGGTTCCGTCGAGAGATCCGTTCGGGAGCGCGGCGAGCGCGGAGCGGGCGGACTCCCGAACGGCATTCGCCTGCGTGATGGCGGCCTGGAAGACGCCGATCGCCGCGGTGAGCTGGTCGATGGCCGTCGCCGATGTGCGGAGCGTCTCTGACGCGGCGAGGGACGCCTGTCCGGTCAGTCCGTTGTCGTCCGACGCCGCCCGGAGCACCGTGGCGAGGTCGGGGAGGAGGCTCTGCAGCTGCGGCAGGTTCGCCTGCGACCAGTCGCCGACCTGAGCGAGCTGGATGAGTCGTTGTTCGTAAGGCCCGGGGTTGCTCATCCTGCATCCTTCCGTTGAGGACTTCGTGCGCGTGTTCGACGGATGACGAGCACCGTCGTCACGGCGAGGCCCGCGACCACGAGCAGGCCCACCGCGCCGAGAGCGATCGGAACGCCCCCGCTCGACTCGGGGGAGGCGACGGTGCCCGCTCCGGAGGGCACGGGACTCGGCGTCGCGGAGGACGTGGAGGCGCCGCCGCTGCGGGCGTCTGCGAACTGCTGCGCCGTGGGGAGGCCCGACGACTTCCCCATGAGGGGATTGGTGTCGGGATAGGACGCGGGGTCGGCGGTCAGCATGCCCGCGAGGAGTGCGCCGCCGTATCCGTACCCCTGTGCGACAGCGAGGTTTCCGTTCGTCGTCCCGCTTGCGTGGTGGATGAGCGACTGGATGAGTTGATTCCCGGTCGCCGACGGATACTTCTCTTTCGCCAACGCGAGCATTCCCGCCACCAGCGGCGTCGCGAGCGATGATCCCGAGGAGGTCCCTGCGATCCAGCTGCCGTCGCTCGCCCCGGCGGGGGTCGAGATATCGACACCGGGGGCCGCCACGGTGACGTCGTCGTTGATGACGGGAGTGCCGGCGGGGTTCTCCAGAAGGCTCCCGGTCGAGGAGATCGCCGACACGGCGACGACGCCGTTCGCGTCCCACGGATAGGTCGACGCGGACCCGTTCGCGTTCGGAGTGCCCGCCACGATCACGACGCCGGCGGCGAGGGCGCGGGCGATCGCCGAGTAGTACTCGGCGGGGACGGCGGGCCCACCGGTCGAGATGCTGATGATCTCCGCGCCGTTGCGCACCGCTTCGTCGATGAGGGCGCCGTAGAGGTCGGTGCGCTGACCGTCGGCCGTCTGCACCCCGCACGCAGGGTCGGTCGAGTTCAGCGGCGCCACGTAGTAGTCGACGGTGGCCTTCGGAGCGATGCCCCGGATCTCCCCGGGGCCGGCGCCTGTGCCCACCAGGAGCGACGCCACGGAGGTGCCATGACCGGAGTCCTCGGTGTACGTGGTCGTGGTCGCCGCGGAGCCGTCGCACGCCGGCCCGTGGGTGACGATGTCCGCGCCCACGAGTGCGGGGAACTCGGTGTTCACGGGTCCGTCGATGACCGCGATGGTGACGCCGGAGCCGTCGATGCCCGACGAGTGGAGCTGCGCGAGGTTGTACTTGGCATACCACCAGTTGCCATCGGTCGTCGCCGCGGCCGACGCGGCGGAGGGCACGAGCGCGAGCGCGGTCGCGGCGACGAACGCCGTCGCCGCCGCGATGCGCGGTGCGGCGAACCTCACGATCCGTCGACCCAGGCGCTCGCCACGGCGGAGCCGTCGGTCTGCGCGGCTCCTGCGGGTGGCGGCGGTGCCGAGGCGGCGGACGGTGCGGCCGCGACGTCGATGGCGTGCTCGAGCATCCCCGCTGTCAGTGCAGAGAGGTCATCGGATGCCACGAGACGCTGGGCGGCCGCCTTCAACGCGTCGGAGTGCTCGGTGATGACGGTCTGGATGCCGGTCACGGAGTCGGCCAGCGTCGATGCGTTGCGTGCGAGCCAGGCGTAGAACGTCGCTTCGGCCGCTTCCGTCGAGTGCCCGTCGACGTGCGTCAGCTCTTCGGACGTCGGCAGCTGCGCCGACTGGATGAGCAGTTTCTCGGCCTGGTTCTGCACGGCCTCGAAGTTCACACCGAGCCACGACATGTCAGCGCCTCCCCCTCTTGGATCGGATCAATTCTTGTGGAGGCGCTCGTCGACGATGTGCGCACCGGGGAATCGGTGGATAAGTCGCGCGGTGGCGGCCGCGCCGCGGCATCCGCTCAGTCGGAGTCGCCGAGGAGACGACTCACCGTGAAGACGCGGTCGCCGAGTCGCACCCGGACGCCGTCCTCCACCTGCGTGCGCGCCCCCGGCAGCACGGGCGTGGCGTGCCCCTCTTCATCGAGGAGGTCCGTGCCGTTGGTCGATCCGACATCGGTGATCCAGGTGCCCGCGCGGGTGTGCTCGAGGCGAGCGTGCGTCTTCGAGACGGTGCCGTCGGGGTCGCGCACGACGACCAGCTCGTCACCTGGAGCCGTCGGCTCGGGCCGGCGCCCCAGGTTCACGGCGACCGGCACCGGAAGCTGCGCGCGCTGTCCGGTGTCGAACGCGAGCAGGAGCTCGCCCGATGACGGATCTGCCGCGGGTCCGTCGGTCTCCCACGGGACGACACCCCGCCGATGCGGACCGGGCTGTCCCGTCGATCCGCCGCTGTCGCCCCCCGTGACCTCGCCCGGCAGCGTATCGACCACCGGCGTCGGTGCGGCGGAGATCACCCCGCCCACCCGCGGAGTCGAGGTGATGAGGACGGGCGCGGCATCCGGCCGACGGATGACCGGCGCGATCGCCGCTCTCCCGGCGATGCCCTCCCCTCGGTGCGTCCTCACCGCGGGGGCCGGCAGCACCGTGGCCCCGTTGTCGGGCGTGCCCATGACGACGTCGGCCTCGTGACGGCGAGGCACCGCGACGACGACGGTCTGCGCCGCGCGATCAGCCCAGGAGCGTCGGCGAGGCCCGCGGTCCCACGCCGCCGACGCCTCGACCAGCCACGCTCCGACGCCGAGCACCGCAGCACCCATCGCCGAGATGAGGCCGCGCACGAACGCCCGTCCCACCCCCGGCGAGAACGGAGCGTCCGCCCTCGTCACGCGCAGCCGGAGCAGCGCCTTCCCGATACTCGTCCCCGTGCGTCCCTGCACCACCCACAGGGCGACCAGCGCCTCGAGGGTCGCGAGCACTGCGAGGAGGACGGATGCCGAGGCGACTCCGACGACCGTGGCGATCGCCGCTACGGCGGCCATGTCGATCGTGAACGCGGCGACCCGTGCGCCGACACCGGCCACGGCGCCCAGATGCGTCGACCGCGACGCCGCGGTGTCCGGTCCCGTGCCGACGGCCCCGCTCGGCGGCGACCCCCCGCTCATGCGCCCATCATTCCACGCAGCAGGTCGATGGCGTCGGCGGCCATCAGGCCGGCCGGGAGCGCCAGGGCGATCGCGAGCCACTCGATGACGTCTCCCGTCCGCGACCACGCCAATGACCGCGCACCCCGGGCGATGGGGATCGCCGCGAGACCCGCGAGCACGCCCGCCGCCAGCAGCACGACCGCCGAGACGGCGAGCACATCGGCGTCGAACGCGCCGATGATCCCGGCGACGGCGGTACCGATGACGACCGTCGCGGCGAGCCGCGGCATCCACATCGTCACGGGCGACAGGGCGCGGCGGGATCCGAGCAGGAGGGCGGCGGCGGCACAGATCGCGAGCGCCACGCGGCCCGCGAACACGAGTGGATCGGTGAGGGGAAAGCCGGGCAGCGCGATGGGGGCGGTGGCCGCGGCGATCAGCGAGAGCGTTGCGGTGCCCGCCACGAGCCGAGCCGAGGATCGCACGGCGACTTCGGCGGCGGTCGACGCGGAGATGGGGCCGCCGGGCTCGGGATAGGTCTGCCGCACCGACCAGCGCGTCGTCTGGAATCGCGGATAGTCGATGAACATGCCCGGAGACACGTCGAGCAGAGTCGCGACCAGCAGGCGGCGCGCCACCGGGACGAGCCCGAGCGAGACGGCGGCGGGTGCGGACACGGGAAGGTCGAGCATCATCGCCGCGCCCCAGACCAGCGCGAACGGCAGCAGCACCACGGCGGTCACGCCGAGCTCGGCGCGGAAGGTGGCGGCCGAGGCGACGAGTCCGAGCAGCCCTGCGAGCGCCGCGGCGCATCCGAGACCGGTGAACACCGCCAGCGACGCGGATGCGGCGGGCATCTCCGGGATCGCGACCGCGCCGCCGGCGAACGCGAGCGCGAGCGGGCCCCACGCGCTCCCCGCGCCCGTCGCGCGCGGGGACGCCCGCGTCGCCCAGGGCACCGAGGAGGCGATCGCCGCGGCGAGCGCGACGGCGGCGAGGACCGGCCGCGCGGACGGGACGATCGCGTCGGGCGCGCCGAGCGCGACCACGGCGACCCCCAGGCCGAGCGCGCCCAGAGTCCACCAGAGGGCGGCGCTCTCGACGGCGTCGCGCCGTCGGCGCATGCCGCTCCTCGCGGTGGGCCGGCGCTCACCCGTCTCGACGACGGTGAGGACCGCGCCGTCGTCGAGGTCGCCGATCGGCGACCCCGGGGCGATCTGTCTTCCGCCCCGGCCGAGGAGCGTCTGGCGGGCAGGGTCGAGGTCGATGCGTGCAGCGTGCAGCGCGTCGGCGACCGTGCGGTCGATCGGCACGGAGAGATCGTGACGGGACGTCGCATCGATCACGGCTATGCGCCGCCTCTCGATGACGGGGCGGGTCACTGAGCGAGGTCTCTCGACGGCGTGCCGATCTCGGGTTCGCGGGCCGCAACGCGTCGCCTCGCCGGATCGGTCATGGTCTCAGCCGTTCCGGAAGAGCTTGGCCGAGGCGCGGTCGGACTCGACGTACCCGGCCGACATCTGATCGGCCGCGCGGGCGATGCGCTCGAGCAGATCCCGCATCTCGGAGAAGGTCGCGCTCCACGAGCGCTGCGCCCGCTGGTAGGCGGATCGGGCATCGCCGTCCCAGCTCGCCTCCAGCCGACCGACCTCCTGCTCCAGGCCGGCGAGGATCGCGCCGATACGGGCGCTCTCCGTGCGCAGCTCCGCCGCGCTGACCTCCAGAGCGAGCGGGTCGACCGAGAAGTCGTGCATGTCAGCTTCCGCCCATCATGGTGCCGAGGCCCGAGATGGTCTGCTGGTGCGCGTCCTCCGTCGCGGCCTGATCGCGTTCGGTCCCGCGCAGCGCCCCGTCGAACTCGACGAGTACGGCGGTGAGGCGCTGCGCATCCCCGCTCCACGTGGACACCAGCGACTGGAACGCCGTCGCGGCGTCTCCCTGCCAGTACGCGCCCAGCTGGTCGAGTTCGCCTCGGACGCGACCGATGCTGTCGACGATGTCGGCCCGCGCGCCCGATACGGCTTCCGCACCGCGCCGCAGCGCGCCCTCGGCGGCGCTGATCGATCCGGTCATGACTCCTCCTGTGATCGATTCATCGACGGTGACGAGACGGATGCCGGTGGCCGCGGCATCCCCTCATCGGCGAGGCGGTGATCGCCGACCGGACGCCCGCCCGCGATCACCGCCCGAACGTCAGAGCGAGAATCGGCCTGCCGACGACTTGTCGGATGACACGTAGCCCTGCGAGATCTCGGTGGTCTTGGCGGAGATCTGCTCGAGCAGGGTGTTGAGCGCGGTCAGTGACTGCGTCCATTTGCGCTGTGCGGTGTCGTAGGCGGTCTGCGCCTCACCGTTCCACGAGGCGCGGAGCTTGCCGACCTCGTTCTCGAGCTGTTCCAGCCGAGCCTTGATTCCGTTGGCGCCGGTGCGGATCTGCCCGGCGAGGGCGACGACCTGCTCGGGCTTGACGGACATCGACTGCATGATGACTCCTCTTACTCTCTGCCGACGCGTGCGTCAGCTGCCCATGATCGACGAAAGACCGGAGATGGTCTGCTGGTGGGACTCTTCTGTCGCCGACTGGTCGCGCTCGGTGCCGGTCAGGGCCGACTCGAGCGTCACGAGCACCTCGTTCAGCTTGCGTGTCTCGTCGTCCCATCGGGTCATGAGCTGGGTGTACGCGACGGCGGCCGCGCCGGTCCAGAAGCCGCGCACCTGCTCGATCTCGCCACGGACGAACTTCACCTGCTGGTCGATGCCGGCCTTCGCGGTGTTCACTGCCTCGGCTCCGCGCTTGAGCGCGCCTTCCTCGGCGGAGATCACATCTGCCACGTCAACCCCCTTCATTCATTGACTGGATCGGAGTGGGGCTCCCGTGCGGTGGTCGTCACCGTGATCGAGCGCCTCGGGTCCGACGGTAGCCATCGGCCCCCGCGCTCGGGGCCCGATCCGGCCATTGTGGATAGTTCGTGGATGAGAGTTCTGTCATCTGGATCCGGCTCCTCGCAGTCATCCCCAGGCGCATTCGAGGGCTTCCACGCCGCGGCTACACTGGCGGCGTCGTGCGCGGGCACGGCGGATGAGGGCAACGAGGGGGAGCGCACCGGTGAGTCAGAGCGTCGTCGCCTCGCGTGCTCTCGTGCGCGTGTCGGTGCAGTGCGAGGGCCGCCGGCTCGACATCGGCATCCCCGCTCAGCTGCCGCTCATCGAGCTGATGCCGGGCTTCGCGCGCAGTCTCGGCGTGCTCGATCCGACCATGACGCACGCGGGCTATGCCCTGCAGCGCGCGGACGGCACGGTGCTCGACGTCGCGCGCGGGGCGGCGGAGCAGGGTGTCGACGACGGAGACCTGCTCACGCTCGCCCGCGGCGGTCTGCTTGCTCAGCCGCGCGTCTACGACGACATCGTCGAGGCTGTGATCGACGCGACCAGTTCACAGCACAGACCCTGGTCGCTCCAGGACAACGCACGCACGGCGCTCGCCGCGTCCCTCACGCTGCTCGGTGTGTGCGCGGCGCTGCTGCTCGCAGCCGGCCCCGGGCTGGGTCTCGGTGCGATCGTCGCCGCGGGAGGCGCGGTCGTGCTCGTCGCCGTCTCCGCCGTGGTCGGCCGCCTCGGCCAGAGCGAGGCGGGGCACGGCCTCGGCATCGCCGCGGCCCTCTTCGGTGCTCTCGCCGGATTCCTCGCGGTGCCGGGGACGGAGATCTGGACGTGGCCCCTCGCGGCCGCGGGACTCGGTGCGGTCGTCATCGGCGGCGCCTCACTCGCCTTCCAACCCGACCGCCCCGAGATCCAGCTCGCCCCCCTCGTCGCGGGCGCCGCGGTCGGCGTCACTGCGACGCTCGCCGCCGTGCTGCCGGTGGATGCGGTCGCCGTCTACGCGGTGATGGTCGCGGTCGTGGCGACGCTCGGCAACGGGCTTCCCTGGCTCGCCCTCAGCTCGACGCGCATCCGGGTCATCTCGCCCCAGAGCGACGCCGAGGTGTTCGCCGCGCCGACACCGATCGACGGTGACGACGTTGCGCGGCGCATCGCGGCGGGCCATCGCGTGCTCGTCGCGAGCCGTCTCGCGCTGGGCATCGTCGCGCTCGCCGCGACACCGCTCGTGGCGGCCGCGAACGCGGCCGGCGCCGCGCTGTGCGCACTCGCGTTCCTCGGCATGATGTTCCCGTCGCGCCAGTCCTACGCGCGCAGCGCGGTGCTCGCGATCATGGCGCTCGGCACCGTCGGCCTCGCCGTCACGGGTATCACGGTGACCGTCGGCCAGCCGGCGCTTCGCCTCGTCCTCCTCGTCGCGCTCATCATCGCCACCGCGGTCGTCGTGACGATCACGGTGCTCGCGCCGCGCGCGCGCACCCGGCTCGCACGGGTCGCCGACACGATCGAGCTGATCATCCTGGCGGTGCTGCTGCCGCTCGGGGTGATCGCCGGCGGATGGGTCTGACCGCGTGGCGACCAAGAGCGACCTGATCGAGGCGCAGAACTTCTCGCGCCGCCGCCTGCTCACGGCGTTCACGAGCGGTGCCCCCGAGGGGAAGGAGCTCGAGCCCGCCGCGCCACTGCGCGCCGTCATCGCCGCGATCGCCCTCACCGCCGCGGTCGTGCTCGCCGGAGTGTTCTACGGGCTCATCCAGCCGGGGCTCCCGAGCGGCTGGCAGAACGGCAAGCTCATCATCGCGAAGGACACCGGCGCGCGCTACGTCACCGTCGACGGCGTGCTGCACCCTGTGCTCAACACCGCCAGTGCGCGTCTGCTGATGCCGGCCGGGCAGTTCGACGTCATCAACACGAGTCAGTCGAACCTCGCCGACATCCCCCTCGGCTCGACCGTCGGCATCGTGGGCGCGCCCGATCAGGTGCCTGCGGCATCCGCTCTCATCGACACCGGCTGGACGGCCTGCCTCGCCGACGCCGCCGGCATCGCCGTACAGCTCGGCGAGGCACCGGCGGCCACCGCGACAGACCGGGCCATCGTGGTCGACGCGGCCGGCGGCCGGTACGTCGTCGCAGGCGGGACGAGTCACCTCGTGGATGCCGCGTCGGGCGACGCCGTGCTGCGCGCCGCCGGGATCGCGGCGAGCACGCCGCGCGCGGTGAGCGTCGACTGGCTCAATCTCTTCACTCCGGGGGCCCCGCTTGCTCCACTGACCGTGACGGACGCGGGCGACCAGGTGCTCGGCACGACCCTGCGCGTCGGGGACGTCATCCACTACTCGGGGAGCGCCGAGGACGATCGCTTCCTGGTGCAGTCGGATCACACTCTCGCCCCGCTCAGCCCGCTCGCGTGGCAGCTGTACCAGCTCGGCAGCGGGGCGAAGGCCACCGACGTGAAGGACGTTCCCCAGTCGGTGAGCTCGGGACTCCCGACCGCGAAGGAGCCGGCGGGCGGCGCCGACTGGCCCGCCGCGGGATTCACCCCCCTCGACGCGGCGTCGCGGCCCTGCGCGCTGCTCGCGAGCGACGGACAGGCGACGCGCACCGTGCTGGCCGCCCGCGCCGCGAGCCTGCCGGCTCCGGCGGGAGTGAGTGTCGCCGCCGGTCACGGTGCGCTCGTCAACGCCGCCGGGCGCGGCGATCAGTCGAGCGGCCTCGACACCCTCATCGACGCGACCGGCACCGCCTACGCGCTGCCGGGCGCCACCGAGCAGACCCTCCAGCGTCTCGGCTACCAGGCGACCGACGTGACGACGGTCACCAAAGCCTGGATCCCGTTCTTCCTCACCGGGCCGGCGCTGACCGAGTTCGGGGCCGGCGGGGGCACCGAGGGGCAGCAGCTCTCGCCGAGCCCGACGGCGACCGGGGCCCCGTGACGGCGGGCCGCGGCATCCGTGCGGTCGTCGGCGTCGCGCTCGGAGCGGCGCTGCTGGCCGCGGCGACGCCTGCGGCGGCGATGGGACGAACGGATGCCGCGTTGGCGCGCCCGCTCGCGACCGACACCGGGGAGTGCACCGCCTCGACGCGCATAACCGACCCGGTGAAGGCGCTCGGCGTGCTGCAGAGCGGCGATGCCTGGCAGATCACGCAGGGCGCGGGAGTCACCGTCGCCGTCGTCGACTCGGGGGTCGCGGCGAACCCGCACCTCGATGGCGCGATGGCCGGCGCGATCGACCTCGTCGGTGACGGCGCCGGTGCGAACGCGGACCTCAATGGCCACGGCACCGCGATCGCAGGTCAGATCGCCGCGCGCCCCCTCGACGGCTCCGGTGTCGAAGGCCTCGCCCCGGCGGCGCGCATCCTGTCCGTGCGGGTGTTCGCCGGCACCGAGTCCGACCAGGTGAAAGCGGGTTTCGGCCCCTCGGTCGCCCGTCTCGCCGCGGGCATCCGCACCGCCGCCGACAACGGCGCGCAGATCATCAACGTCTCGATGAGCACCGCGACCGATGACGCCGGTCTGCGGGATGCGGTGGCATACGCGGCATCCCGGGGCAGCCTCGTCGTCGCGAGCTCGGGAAACCGCGACAACCAGCTCGCCATCGAGGAGAATGCCGCCGACGGTGCGCGCTACCCGGCGGGCGATCCGGGGGCCGTCGGCGTCGCGGCGACCGACCTCAGCGGTGTCGTGACGGACGCGAGCATCCACGGGCCGCACGTCGCCCTGGCTGCGCCCGGCCAGGACATCCTCACCACCTCCACCCAGGGCGGCGACTGCATCTACGTCTCCGACAAGCCCGCCACGAGCTTCGCGACCGCCTACGTGTCGGCGGCGGCGGCGCTCGTCGCCGCGGCCTACCCGCAGGAGACGCCGGCTCAGTGGGCCTATCGCCTCGAGGTGACCGCTGTGCGCGCGAATCCCGACCAGCGCACGGATGCCGCGGGCTGGGGAACGATTCAGCCCTTCGAGGCGCTGGTGATGGTGCCGGGCGAGGGCGTACGCGGGCCGGTTAGCCCCTTCGTGTCGGCGGAGCCGGTCGTCAGCGAGACGCCCTCCGCCGCGGTGAGCGTCACCGCCCGGCCCCCCGCGAACAGCGTGGCGGTGTTCGTCGGGGTGATCATCGCGGTCCTGGTCGCTGCCGCGCTCGCGATCGTCGGCACCCTCGCGGTTCTGCGCGGACGGCGGCGTGCCGGACCACACGAGGGGACGTCGTCGCTGCCGGCAGCACACGCGAGCCACGGGCTCTACGGAGATCAGCCGGGCGGGCGGTGATCGGCGGCATCCGCCGGATCGCGTCAGCGGCCCGGTTCGAGTCGCAGCGCCATGTCGCCGAGGCGGAACTCGCCCGTGATCTCGGCCACCGTGTGCGCGGCCAGCGATTGCACGGATCCGCGGGCGTCGACGACGCTCGTGCCGTTCGTCGACCCGATGTCGCTCAGTGACCACCGGCCCGCGACGAGGCGCAGCGCGGCGTGCTGCGTCGACACGGTGCGGGTCGCGTCCGCGATGGCGAGGTACTGCACCCCGGCCTCGTCACCG
>NZ_SCOB01000007.1:0-142814 GCF_005503465.1 Microbacterium sp. 4NA327F11
CGGAAGGACCTCATGAACGTCCGCCTCCTGGCCCCGCTCACCGCCGCCGCCACCTTCGCCCTCGTGTTGAGCGGATGCAGCGCGGGAGCCGCGCCCTCCGCGACCGCCTCCGGCGGCGCCACCCACGTCGCTGTGACGCTCACCGGCGACAACGGGGGCACCTGCAGCCTCGACACGGCGACTGCCGCCGCAGGTCCGGTCACCTTCACGGTGACGAACCAGAGCGCGACCTCCATCACCGAGATCGAGCTTCTCAGCGGCGACAGGATCGTCGGCGAGAAGGAGAACCTCGCGCCCGGCCTCTCCCCCGCGAGCTTCACCGTCACCCTCGACGGCGGCAGTTACCAGCTCTACTGCCCGGGCGCCGCCACCGAAACCATCCCCTTCAGCGTCACCGGCCAGGCCGCGACCCCGACCGGCAGCGCCGCATCGCTGATGGCCGAGGGCACCCAGGGCTACGCGACCTACGTCGATGGCGTCGTCGACAGCATGGTGACCGCGGTCGCCACCCTGAAGTCTTCGATTGACGCCGGCGACCTCACGAAGGCGCAGGCCGACTACGCGCTCGCGCGTCCGTTCTACGAGCGCATCGAGTCCGATGTCGACGGGTTCGTGCTGCCGGGCCACTCCGCAACCGACAACGCGGGCAGCCTCGACTACCTCATCGACATGCGCGAGTCGAACCTCGATCCCGCCGTCGGCTGGCACGGGTTCCATGCCATCGAGCGCGACCTGTTCCAGGCCGGCGCGATCACGGCGTCGACGACACAGCTCGCGGCCGAGCTCCTCACGAACGTCACCACGCTCGACTCGCTCGTGAAGGCGCTCAGCTACAAGCCGGAGGACCTCGCGAACGGCGCAGCGAGCCTCCTCGAAGAGGTGCAGTCGGGCAAGATCAGCGGCGAGGAGGAGGCGTACAGCCACATCGACCTCGTCGACTTCGCCGGCAACGTCGAGGGTGCGCAGCAGGCGTTCGCCTACCTCGAGCCCGGGCTCACGACGCTCGACTCCGGGCTGACCCAGCAGATCTCTGCGCAGTTCGCCGCCGTCAACAAGCTGCTCGACGGCTACCGCGATCAGAGCGCGATCGGCGGCTACGTGCCTTACACCGACGCCGTGAAGGCCGCGGACGCCGCGACTCTGAGCCGTGCGGTGCAGGCCCTGCAGGAACCGCTTGCGCAGATCGCGGAGAAGGCGGCGACAGCATCGTGAGCGCGGCCGTGCCGCCGCGGGAGCCGTCGTCGCAGGAGTCACCGGATGCGGGGGTCTCCCGCCGCGGACTGCTCCTCGGCGCCGCAGCCGGCGGCCTGGTGGCGGGGGTGGCGACCGGTTTCGCCGGCGGGCGCGCCGTCGCGGCGCAGCCGACCGCGTCGTCAGGCGACGTCGTGCGGCTCGACAATGCGGTCTCGTTCTACGGCGACGCCGAGCAGGCGGGCATCCGCACCCCTCCGCAGCGGCACTGCGTGTTCATGACGTTCGACCTGACCACGTCCTCACGCACCGACCTGCAGACCCTGCTCGCCACCTGGTCGGCGGCGAGCGCTCAGCTCATGCGCGGCGCCACGATCGGCCAGGTCGAGCCGTCGCAGCCGAGCGCCATCGGCGACGACACCGGCGAGGCCGTCGACCTCGACCCGGCGTCGCTGACCGTCACGATCGGTCTCGGTCCGCGGGTGTTCGGCGACGAGTACGGTCTCGCGGCTCAGAAGCCGCCGCTGCTGCGGGAGCTCTCGCAGCTCCCGAGCGAGGCCCTGGATCCGTCGCTCACCGGCGGCGACCTGTCGGTGCAGGCCTGCGCGGACGACCCCCAGGTCGCCTATCACGCGGTGCGGTCGCTGGCTCGCGTCGGCAAGAAGCTCGGCGCGGCATCCACCCGATGGACGGTGACCGGCTTCGGGCGGGCCTCAGCCGGAAAGGGGCAGTCGACGCCGCGCAATCTGATGGGCTTCAAGGACGGCACGCGCAACATCGTCGACGACGCGGACTTCTCGCAGTTCGTCTTCACCGGTGATGGTCCCGACTGGCAGCGCGACGGCAGCTACCAGGTCGTGCGCAAGATCCAGATGCGCATCGAGAACTGGGACACCGACCGGGTGTCCGACCAGAACCGTGTGTTCGGACGCCACAAGCTCAGCGGCGCGCCGCTGACCGGCACGGTGGAATCCGACACCCCGGATTTCTCTAAGACGGATGCCTCGGGCGCACCGGTGATCGATCCGACGGCCCACATCCGGCTGGCCGCGCACGAGAACAACAACGGTCTGAAGATCCTCCGCCGCGGGTACAACTACACCGACGGCATCAACCAGTACGGGTTCCTGGACGCGGGCCTGCTGTTCATCAGCTACCAGAAGGACCCCGCGCAGTTCGAGACGCTGCAGCGCCGTCTCGGCTCGTCGGACGCACTGAACGAGTACATCTCGCACATCGGCTCGGGCATCTTCTTCGTGCCGTCGGCAGCCCGGTCGGGGACATACCTCGCGCAGGGCGCGTTCGCCTGAGTTGCGTGGCGAGGCGGCCCGCGCGTCAGCCGTCGTGCGCGGCGACGGCGTCGGCCAGCCCATCGAGGAACCGCGCGACCACGTCGAGATCGGCGTCGGAGTACGTTCCGGCGACGTCACGCATCGCGCCGAGGCTCTCGCGATAGTGCGCGAAGAACGCGGTGCGCGATGCCGGGAGGAGCGCGATCACCCGCGCGCGGCGATCGTGAGGATGGGGGCGGCGTTCGAGGTACCCCGCCGCCGCGAGCCGGTCGAGCAGTTTGGTCGTCGAGGCCGTCGAGATGCGCAGATGCCGGGCGATGTCGTGCGGACTGACCGGCTGCCCCTGCTGCTCGCGGATGATCAGCATGCGGAGCGTCGCGAGATCGGTGGCGTTCATCCCCATGTCGTCTTTGACGCCCGAATGCATGCGGTCGAGGGCGTCGTTCAGCGCCCGCACGCCCACGAGCACCCGCTGTACGGCGCTTTCGCGGGACGCGGGGTCGGGTCGATACTCGGACATGTGGACACTCCTCCACACCTCTTGTAGCATCGGACTCAGAGATCGCTAGTTTAGCTAGCAAAAGGGGAGAGCAACAGTGTCAGACGTCGAGCAGGTGGTCTTGCTCGACGAGCGCGCCGGTCCCGTCGGGACGGCTCCCAAGAGCACGGTACACGGCGCCGACACCCCCCTGCACCTCGCGTTCTCGTGCCACGTGCTCGACGATGACGGACGGGTGCTCATCACCCGCCGCGCGCTCTCCAAGCAGACCTGGCCGGGCGTCTGGACGAACACCTTCTGCGGCCATCCCGGCCCGGGCGAAGACCTCGAGGCGGCGGTGCACCGCCGCGCGCGCGTCGAGCTCGGACTCGCCCTCGACGACGTGACGCTCACCCTCCCCGACTTCCGCTATCGCGCCGTCGACGCATCGGGCGTCGTAGAGAACGAGGTGTGCCCCGTCTTCGTCGCGCACGCGACAGGACCGCTGCATCCCGATCCGGACGAGGTCGCCGAATGGGCGTGGGTCGAACCCTCGGCTGTCGCGGCCGCCGTCTCTGCGGCACCGTGGGCGTTCAGCCCGTGGCTCGGGCTGCAGGTCCCCCGACTCGCCCTCTACGACACCGCCGCGAGGGCGGCGCGATGATCGCCCGCATCTCCGCGGTCGATCGCGCCGCCGTCGACGACGCGATCGACGCCTCCCTGGCACGGCTGCAGAAGCGAGGGGCCGGGCTCGGCGACGCCTTCGACGACCTCGCGGCCTCGATGGTCCGCGCGGCATCCGGCGGGAAGCGCTTCCGTCCCGCGCTCGTGCTCGCGGCGTTCCGCGCCTGCGGAGGTACCGACGGGCGCAGGGATGCCGCAGCATCCGTCGCCGCGGCGTTCGAGCTGCTGCACACCGCGTTCGTCATCCACGACGACGTGATCGACCACGACACGATGCGTCGCGGCGTGCCGAACGTCGCCGGGGAGTTCCGCCGTCGCGCGCTCGGTCACGGCGCCACACCGTCGGCGGCGACCGGCGTCGGCGAGGCGGCGGCGATCCTCGCGGGCGACGTGCTCCTCTATGAGGCGACCCGGCTGGTCGCGGCGGTCGATCTGCCCGCCGACCTGCGCTCCCGCCTTCTCGATCTGCTCGACGACGCGGTTCTCGTCTCCGCCGCGGGAGAGCTCGCCGATGTCGAGCATGCGGCCGCCGACGCGGAGGCCGAAGACGACAGCCTCATCGCGACCGCTCACGACAAGACGGCCGTCTACTCCTTCGCCGCCCCGCTCGCCGCCGGCGCCGTGATCGCCGGTGCCGACGAGACGGATGCCGCGGCGCTCGCCGCGTGCGGCACCCACCTCGGCCTCGCGTTCCAGCTCGTCGACGACCTGATCGGCGCGTTCGGTACCTCCGCGCAGGCCGGTCGCGACGCCGGCGTGGACCTGCGCGAAGCGAAGCAGACGCCCCTCATCGCCCTGGCCCGTCGCACCGAGGGGTGGCACGCGGTGCGCGACACACTCGCCGTCGCCCACACCGGTCCGATCGCCGTGCTCGACGCGCAGCGCGCGCTCGACGAGAGCGGCGCCCGTGCGGCGCTGGTCGCGCTCATCGACAGCGCACTCGACGCCGCGCGCACCCGTGCGCAGGAGCTCGGCGTCGCGGCATCCGCCCTCGTCGACCGTGCCGCCGACGCGATCCGCGAGCGCATCCCGTGACCGACGCACCCGGCATCGCGCTCTACGACCGCACGGCAGCGGATGCCGCGGCCACCGTCATCGCGCGTTACTCGACCTCCTTCGCTCTGGCAGCGCGACTGCTCGGAAGCCGGGTGCGGCCCCACATCCGCAACGTCTACGCGCTCGTGCGCATCGCCGACGAGATCGTCGACGGTCCCGCCGCCGAGGCGGGAGTGGCCCGCGACGGCCAGGCGGAGCTTCTCGCCGGCCTGGAGGCCGAGGTCGCCGCGGCCGTCGCGCGCGGGTTCAGCAGCAACCTGGTGGTGCACGCCTTCGCCGGCACGGCGCGCGCGTGCGGCATCGGCACCGACCTCACCGCACCGTTCTTCGCGTCCATGCGCACCGACCTCGACACGACCGTGCACGACGCCCGCTCGCACGAAGAGTACGTCTACGGCTCGGCCGAGGTGGTGGGGCTCATGTGCCTGGCGGTGTTCGTGAACGCGGGGGCCGTCGCACCGATCCAGCCCGACGGCAGACTCGTCGCCGGCGCCCGCGCGCTCGGGCGAGCGTTCCAGGACGTCAACTTCCTGCGCGACCTCGACCACGACGCGGCCGGCCTCGGCCGCGACTACCTCGGCGCGACCGACGCCCGGTCCCGCGCCGACGTGCTCGACCGCATCGACGGCGACCTCGACCTCGCCGCCGACACCGTGCCGCTCCTCCCCCGCGACTGCCGACCCGCCGTGACCGCCGCCCACGACCTGTTCGCCGCCCTCTCGCGACGGCTGCGTCGAGCGGATGCCGCCGCGGGCCGTGTGCGCGTCCCCGACCCCGTCAAGGCGTACCTCGCCGCTCGCGCCCTGCTGGGCGCACGGCCCCAGCGCCTCGGGGTGCGCGGATGACGGGCCGCACCGCGATCGTCATCGGCGCCGGCATCGCGGGGCTCGCCACGGCCGCCCTCCTCGCAGACGACGGCTACACCGTGACGATCGTCGAACGCGGCGATGACGTCGGCGGTCGGGCCGGCACGTGGGACCGCGACGGATTCCGGTTCGACACCGGCCCCAGCTGGTACCTCATGCCCGACGTGTTCGAGCATTTCTTCCGTCTTCTCGGCACCACCACCGAGCGAGAGCTCGACCTCGTCCCGCTCTCCCCCGCGTACCGCGTCTACTCCGAGGGGTACGACGCCCTCGACGTGCCGAGCGGGCGGGGCGCGGCATCCGCTCTGTTCGAGAGCATCGAGCGCGGCGCTGGCGCGAAGCTCGAGCGCTACCTCGACTCCGCCGCCGACGCCTACGACCTCGCCGTCTCGCGCTTCCTGTACGACCCGTACCTCGGGTACGCGGGCCTCGTCGACGGCGCCGTCGCGCGGCAGCTGCCGCGGCTCGCGCGGCTGCTCGTCGAGCCGCTCGCGTCGCGGGTCGAGCGCACGTTCACGGACCGCCGGCTGCGGCAGATCCTCGAGTACCCGGCAGTCTTCCTGGGCGGATCGCCGTACGGTGTGCCGAGCCTCTACCACCTGATGAGCCACCTCGACCTGACCGACGGCGTGCGGTACCCGCAGGGAGGCTTCACCGCCCTCATCCGGGCGATCGAGCGCCTCGTGCGGGCGCGCGGCGTCGTCATCGAGACGGGCGCCGACGTCACCGCGATCGACGTCGTGGCCGGGCGGGCGCGCGGCGTGCGGCTCGCCGACGGCAGCATGCTCGCGGGAGACGTCGTCGTGTCCACCGCCGACCGGCACCACACCGAGACGGCGCTGCTCGACGAAACCCACCGCGAGCTGCCGGAGAGCTGGTGGGAACGACGCACGCCGGGACCGGGGGCGCTGCTGATCCTCCTCGGCGTGCGGGGCGAACTGCCCGAGCTCGCGCACCACACCCTGCTGTTCACCGAGCGCTGGCGCGAGAACTTCGATGCGATCTTCGGGGAGCCCTCGGCGATCCCCGACCCGGCGTCGCTGTACGTGTGCCGCCCGAGCGCGACCGACCCCACCGTCGCGCCGGCAGGCCACGAGAACCTGTTCGTGCTCGTACCGGTCCCCGCCGATCCCTCGCTCGGCCACGGCGGCATCGACGGGGCGGGAGAGGCGGGAATCGAACGGGCAGCGGATGCCGCCATCGCCCAGATCGCCTCGTGGTGCGGCGTGCCCGACCTCGTGGACCGCGTCGTCGTGCGACGCACGATCGCGCCCGCCGACTTCGCCGACGACCTGAACGCCTGGCGCGGCACATCGCTCGGACTCGCGCACACGCTGCGCCAGAGCGCGGTGTTCCGCCCGCGCAACGGCTCGGCGAAGGTCCCGAACCTGTTCCACGCCGGCACCTCGTCGCTTCCGGGCATCGGGTTGCCGATGTGCCTGATCTCGGCCGAGCTCGTCGCCAAACGCCTGCGCGCGGACCGCAGCGCGGCGCCGCTCGTCGAGCCGGCGGGTCGCTGACGTGCCCGGCCTATATCTGCTCGTCATCGTCGTCTCCGCGGCGGGCGTCGCGCTGCTCGACGCGCGATACCGGCTGGCCCTGTGGGCGCGGCCGCTGACCTCCGCGATCGCGGTGTTCGTCGGCACCGCGTTCTTCGTCGTCTGGGATCTCGTCGGCATCGCCGCGGGCGTCTTCGTGCAGGGTGACTCGCCGCTCTACCTCGGCATCGAGTTGGCCCCGCACCTCCCCCTCGAGGAGATCACCTTCCTGCTGTTCCTCTGCTACCTCGCCGCCGTCTGCGCCGGAGCCGGCACCCGCCTCCTCGCGCGGAAGGAACCTCGATGACCTACGCGCTGCTCGTGCTCCCGTTCCTCGCGATCACCGTCGTCGTCACGCTGCTGAGCGCCGTGCGCCCCGGATTCGGACGGCGGATGGCGGCATCCGCCCTCGCCGCCGTCGCCCTGCTCGCCCTCACCGCCGTCTTCGACAACGTCATGATCGGCGCCGGGCTGTTCTCCTACCCGCCCGAGCATCTGAGCGGCATCCGCATCGGCCTCGCCCCGATCGAGGACTTCTCCTACCCGCTGTGCGCGGCGTTCCTCGTGCCCGCGATCGCCGCCCTCGTCTCGCGGCGCGAGAGGAGCGACGCATGAACGTCGTGCGCACCCTGTTCGTGTCCTCGCGGCCGGTCAGCTGGATCAACACCGCCTACCCGTTCGGCGCCGCCTACCTGCTCGCCACCCGCGAGATCTCCGTCACGCTCGTCGTCGGCGTGGTGTTCTTCCTCATCCCCTACAACCTCGCGATGTACGGCATCAACGACGTGTTCGACTACGAGTCCGACCTGCGCAACCCCCGCAAGGGCGGTGCTCACGGTGCTGTGCTCGATCGGCGGCTGCACCGCGTGACGCTCTGGGCGGCGGGCCTCAGCTGCCTGCCGTTCGTCGTCTACCTCGTCATCGTCGGCTCCGCGCTCTCGTGGCTGGCGCTCGCCGCGAGCCTGTTCTTCGTGGTGTTCTACTCCGCGCCGCCGCTGCGCCTCAAGGAGCGTCCCTTCGCCGACTCGGCGACCAGCAGCATCCACTTCTTCTCACCGGCCATCTACGGCCTCGTGCTCGCCGGGGCCACCTGGACGTGGGCCCTCGCCGCGGTCATCGGCGCATTCGCCCTGTGGGGGGTCGCGTCGCACGCCTTCGGCGCGGTGCAGGATGTCGCGGCCGACCGCGAGGCCGGCATCGCCTCCGTCGCGACGGCGATCGGCCCCCGCGCGACCGTCTGGTTCTCGCTCGCCTGCTACGCGGCCGCCGCGCTCGTCGTGACGGGGGGAGCCTGGCCCGCACCGCTGGCCGCGCTGCTCGCCGTGCCCTACCTGGTCGCCGTGTGGCCGTATCGCGCGGTCACCGCCGAGACCGCGCACCGCGCCACCGTCGGATGGGATCGGTTCCTCTGGATCAATCAGTTCTCGGGGTTCGCGGTGACGCTGCTGCTCATCTGGTGGTGGCAGCTGGCGCGCTGAGCCTCGAATGCCCGAAGGTGGGGTGGACGCCCGCGCGCCCACCCCACCGTCGGTTCACTGCGAGGAGAGCTGCAGCAGCGTGTTGATCGCCTGGGTCAGACGCGCGTCGGCCTCGCCGTACTTCGTCCAGTCGCCGGCCTGGAGAGCCGATTGACGATCGAGCATCGCCTGCTTGGCCTCCTGGAGCGCCGCCTGGTAGGCGGTCGACGATCCGGTGCCTCCGCTCGCAGAGGGCGACGGCGTAGGCGTGGCGCTCGGGGTCGACGTCCCGGTGGGCACCGGGGATGCCGTCACACCGTTGTCGCCCGCGGCGGCGCCCGAGTTGCCACCGAACAGCGAGTCGAGCGCTGCCGTCAGGGTGTCCTCGAACGCGACCTGGCTGCCGAAGGCGACGAGCACCTTCTGGAGCGTCGGCAGCTTCGTCGCGCCGGACGACTGCACGAACACGGGCTGCACATAGAGCAGGCCGCCACCGACGGGCAGGGTCAGCAGGTTGCCGTTGAGCACCTGCGACTGCCCCTGTTTGAGCAGGTTGATGAACGATGAGACGGCGGGGTCGGCGCTGAACGTGTTCTGCACCTGCCCGGGCCCGGGCACCGGAGTCGAGGCGTTGATCACCAGCATCCGCAGCTTGCCGTAATCGGCACCCTTCGTGCCGGCGGTGGTGCCGGCATCCGAATCGACCGCGAGATAGCCCATCAGGACGTTCCGCGCATTCGTCCCGTCGGATTGCGGGATGAACGAGGTGAACATCGAGTAGGTCGGCGAGGCCTGGCCCGGCATCTGCATCGTCATGTAGTACGGCTGCTGCAGCACGGTGTTGTCGGTCGGGTCGGCGGGAGTCGTCCAGGCGTTGTCACGCTGGTAGAACGACTGCGGATCGTTGACGTGGTACACGCCCAGCATCGTGCGCTGCACCTTGAAGAGATCGGTCGGATAGCGCACGTGGCTGATGAGATCGGCCGACATGTCGGCGATCGGCTTGACCGTGGACGGGTAGACGTTCTGCCACGCCTGCAGGAGCGGGTCCGTCGGATCCCAGGCGTAGAGCGTCACATGACCGTCGTACGCGTCGACGGTCGCCTTCACCGAATTGCGGATGTAGTTGACGTTGTCGAGCGCGACCCGCGGAGTGGGGTTGTTCGCGTCGGCGATGGCCTGGGACATGCTCGTCGTCGTCGAATACGGGTACTGGTCGCTCGTGGTGTAGCCGTCGACGATCCAGACGATGCGGCCGTCCACCACGCTCGGGTACGGCTCGCCGTCGAGGGTCAGGTACGGGGCGATCTTCTGCACGCGCGTTGCGGGGTCGCGGTCGTAGAGGATCTGCGAATCCTGGTTGATCGAGTCGGAGAACAGGATCTGCTCCGCCTGGAACTTGATCGCGTAGATGAGCCGGTTGAACACGTTGCCGATGTTTGGGCCGCCGTTGCCGGCGAAGGTGGTCTTCGTCTCGGTGCTGCTGCCGTCGCCGGCCGGGTAGTCGAGCTCGATCGGCGCGGTGCCCGCGGGGGCGCCGACGATCGAGTACGTCGGAGCGTTCGCCGAGAAGTACACCCGCGGCTCGTACTTCTCGCCCGACGTCAGGAAGCCCGCGGACGGGATGCCGCGCTCGAGGAAGACGGGGTTGCCGTCGGAGGTGCGAGCGTTGCCCTTGGCGACCACAAGCCCGTAGCCGTGCGTGTAGATGAGCGAGGTGTTCTGCCACGTGCTGGCGGTCGTGCCGAGCGCGTTGAGATTGAGGTCGCGCACCGACACCAGGGTGTCCTGCGTCTGCCCGTCGATCGTGTAGCGGTCGACGCTCAGCGGGCTCTGGAACTGGTAGTACGACCGGTACTGCTCGAGCTGGGCCACCGTCGGCGGGATGATCGCCGGGTCCATGATGCGGATCTGCGCCGTCGTCTCGGCATCCGATCGCAGCTGCCCCTGCTGTGCCGTGGTGTTCGCGGAGAAGTTCGTCTCCTGCAGGTCACTCAGGCCGAAGCCCGCCTTGGTGCCGTCGATGTTGCGCTGGTAGTACTGGCTCTCGACGCTCAGCTGGTTCGGACGCACCTGCACGAGATTGACGATCCACGGGTAGCCGACACCGACGACGAGCGAGGTGATGATCAGCAGGGCCGTCGCGATCAGCGGGTAGCGCCACCGGCCGATCACGGCGGTGACGAAGAACAGGATCGCCACGAGCACGGCCACGATCGAGAGGATGGCCAGACCCGGGATCGTCGCGTTCACGCTCACGTATGCCGCCCCGGTGATGCGGTCGTCGGCGCTGGTGAGCGTCTTGTAGCGGTCGAGCCACAGGCTCACCGCCTGGAGCAGAAGGTAGACGCCGGCGATGATGGCGAGCTGCACCCGCGCGGGGCGCGAGATGCGCAGCTCGCGCTGGCCTACCCGAACGGAGCCGTACAGGTAGGACACCGCGGCCGTGAGCAGCAGGCAGATCAACACCACGGCCGACGCGAAGGCGAGGACGGCCGAGTAGAACGGCAGCGCGAACAGGTAGAAGCCGGTGTCGAGGTTGAACTGCGGGTCGCCGGTCGCGGTGTGCACGCCGTTGACCCAGAGGGCCGCGGTCTGCCACTGCGCAGATGAGGCGAAGCCGGCGAAGAGCCCGAAGAAGATCGGGATGCCCCACATCGCGAGTCGTCTCAGCGGCTCCACGACCTCCTGATAGCGGTCGAGCTGAGAGCTCAACCGCACGTATACCGGGCGCAGCCGGTAGGCGAGGTTGATGACCAGCCAGGTCGGCACCGCCATCCCCAGGAAGCCCACCACGAACATGCCGATGCGCCACACCCACTGCGTGGTGAGCACGTTCAGGAAGCCGAGCTGGGAGTACCACAGCCAGTCCGCGTAGACGTTGGCGAAGATGAAGAACGCGGCCACGAGCAGCGCGATCACCACGAGGGAGATCGCGATGACGCGACGGGTTCGACTCGGACGGGTGGGCTTCGGCGCCGTGGCGGAGGTCACCCTGTCATCCTACGAGGCGGGCTCTGGAGGAACGCCGAGCATCTTCCCGGCGTCGCCGCGTCCTCCGGGTGTGTCGGGAGTGGTCAGGGCGTCGGCGTCGGCGAGACCGACGGCGTCGGCGAGGCCATGACCGTCGAGCATGTCGCGAGGGTGGAGGTGTCCCCGCCCGAGCCGATCACCGTGAGGTCCTTGACCGCGTCGTCGAGCGTCGAGACCGCGTAGACCGAGAGCCCCTGCGGGATGTGCCCGACGACCTCGTCGCAATTGTCGGCCGGTGCGAGGAAGTACTCGGCGCCCGAGGAACGGGCCCCGTACATCTTCTGGCGGATGCCCCCGATCGCCCCGACCTCGCCGGCGGCGTCGATCGTGCCGGTGCCGGCCACGTTCTTGCCGCCGTTGAGATTGCCGGGGGTGAGCGTGTCGATGATGCCGAGCGCGAACATCATCCCCGCGCTCGGGCCGCCGACATTGAACAGCTGCAGCTTCACATCGATCGGGAAGTGGAACTGCGTCAGCAGCGACACCCCGATCAACCACGTGGACTGGCCGTTGATGATCTGCTGCTTCGGGGTGATGCTCACCTGCTGCGTCGTGCCCCCGCGTTGGATCGTCAGGCTCACCGGTGCGCCGTCCTTGGCCGCGATGATCGCACGCAGCGACGCGACATCCGTCACGGCGGTGCCGTCGGCCGATTCGACGACGTCGTCCTTCTGCAGCACCCCGTTGGCGGCACCGTCGGACTCGACCGAGTAGACCGAGAGGTAGGGCGTCACGGTGTACCCGAGGTGGGTGAGGGCCGCCGCAGTCGCCTCCTGCTGCGAATCGACCATCTGCGCCGAGCTCTGGTCGCTCAGCTGCTGTGAGGTCTGGTCGGGCGGATAGATCGCGTCGGCGGGCACGATCGAGCGCGACGGGTCGAAGAACGCCGGGATCAACTCGAGCCACGACGGACGAGCGTCGGCCGTTCCCACGACCTGCACGGTCAACAGCGACAGCTCGCCGGCCGTCGGGTAGGTGGTCGCACCCGAGACGGTGATGATCGGCACCTGCTGCTTCTGGTCGTTCTGCACGGTGCCCAACGTGTTGAACACCGGCCCGGGCGTCTCGATCACATACGCCGACGGAAGGAACGACAGCACGAGCAGCGCGACGAGCGCGACGACGAGCGCCCAGATGCCGGCGACCCCCGCGCGCGACCGCGGACGCCGGGGCCGTTCGGATGCCGCGGGCCCGGTCTCGTCGAACAGCGTCACGCCGCCTCCGTCGTGTCGTTCGCGGCCGGCGTACGACGATCTGGCTCGTCCCGGGCATTGCGAGGGTGTGTGCAACTAGCGTAGTTGGCAGCTCGACATGCGGCTGAGAGGCGACTGAGGTGGCACACGACGACGACGACGATGCATCGCAGGGCGATGACCTGAACGAGCTGCTCCGGCGGCTGCTCGGGGGGGGGCACGGACGGCGGCCAGCTCGATCCCGAGCTGCTCTCCCGCCTGTCGGGGATGAACATCGACCCGGCGACGCTGCAGCAGATGATGACGCAGATGCAGGCCGCCTTCGCCGGCGGCGAGGAGGCGACCTGGGAGATGGCCTCGCGCCAGGCCCTGCAGATCGCCGGCCAGAGCGATCTCGCCGTCAGTTCCGCTCAGCGCAGCGACCTCGATCAGGCCTTCTCCCTCGCGAACCTGTGGCTCGGCGAAGCGACGACGGTCCCCGAGCTCGCGCAGCCGGGCGGTGCGATCACGCGCGCCCGCTGGGTCGAACTCACACTGCCGGTCTGGCGCGAGCTCGCTGAGCCCGTCTCCGGCAGCATCGCCGATGCGATGACGGCCGCGCTGGTCGAGCAGACGGGCGAGGAGTTCGGGGAAGTCGCACAGGGCGCGGGCCGCCTCATGCGCACCGTCGGCGGCTCGCTGTTCGCCACCCAGCTCGGTCAGGTGGTCGGACGTCTGTCGATGGAGGTCGTCTCCGGCGGTGACGTGGGCATCCCGCTGCTGCCCGCCGGTCACGCCGCGATCCTCCCCCAGAACTTCGCGGACTTCGGAGCAGGACTCGAGATCCCCGACGACCAGCTCGCGCTCGCGACCGCCACCCGCGAGCTCGCGCACGCCCGCTTGTTCCGGCACGCGAAGTGGCTGCGCCTGGACGTGATCGCTCAGATCGGCGAGTTCGCCCGCGGCATCCGCATCGACGTGTCGGCTCTCGAGGACGTCGCGTCGCGCTTCGACCCGTCGTCGCCCGACGAGCTGCGCCAGCTGCTCGAGTCGGGGGCGCTCATCCCCCCTCGCAGCGACCAGCAGAACGCGGCGCTCAGCCGCCTGGAGGACGTGCTCGCGACCGTCGAGGGCTGGGTCGAAGTCGTCACCGCGGATGCGACCGCCCGTCTCCCGCACGCCGACCGCATCGCCGAGGTCGTGCGCCGGCGCCGCGCCGTCGGAGGACCCGCAGAGAAGGCCCTCGGGTCTCTCGTCGGGCTGGAGCTGCGTCCCCGCCGCGCCCGTGAGGCGGCCTCGATGTGGCGGGCGATCACCGACGCGGTCGGCGTCGCGGCGCGCGACGCGCTCTGGGACTACCCCGACCTGATGCCGACGTCGGCCGACATCGACGACCCGTCGACGCTCATCGCCCGTCTGCAGGCGGATGCCGCGGGCACGGCGCCCGAGCCGGACGAGTTCGACGACGCACTGCGCCAGCTTCTCGCCGAGGAGTCGGGCGACGCGCCGCGCGCAGCCGGCACGGATGACGAGCGCGACGACGACCCGACCGGCACCGCGGACGGCGGACGGCCGGTCTGAGGCGGCATCCGCGAGGGAATCGCCGCGGCATCGTCCGCCGTGGTCACCGGGGACGGGCGTCGCGTGCGACGGCTCCTCCCCAGCGCCCGCAGACCGCGACGCTCGCGCGAGTTCCTGTGGACTCCCGCGACTGAGCCCTGCGGGCACGCACAATCGGGGCATGTACCGCATCGACCCCGCCCACCCGCCGCTGTGGCGCAGCCCCGTCGACGTGCAGTTCGGCGCCGATGCGCGGCTCGTGCTCCTTTCCCCGCCCGACTGGCAGCTGCGAGCGATCGCCGACCTCGTGACCGGAATCGGCGAAGGTTCTCTCGGGTACACCGCGCACCGGGCGGGTATCGACATCGAGAGCCTCGAGCGGTTCGTCGCAACGCTCGAGCCGGTGCTCGAGCGGGTCCCCCGGCCGCTGCGCTCAGTCGAGGTCGCGGGCGGGCCGGGGGTCGACGAAGAACTCGTGTGCCTGGTGCGCCACCGGCTCGCGCCGTTCGCGCCGCTCGTATCCGAGGGCGCGCCTCGCCCACGCGGCACCATTCAGGTGCTCGTCGCCAGCCACGCCGTGCATCCGGCCGCCTATGCGGCCTCTCTCGGCGATGACGTCGTGCACATCCCGGTGGTCTTCACCACGACGGGAATCACCATCGGCCCGCGCGTCGAACCGGGCGCGACGGCCTGCCTCGCGTGCGTCGACGCCGATCGGCGCGACCGCGATCCGGCGTGGCCGATGATCGCGGCTCAGCTGCTCACGGCGCCCACGCCCGAGATCGCCGATCACATTCTGGTCGAGGCCATCACGATGCTCGCCGGCTTCGTCTCCGGCGAGGAGGACCTCGCTCTCAGCGGCCACTCCGTGACGATCCCGAACCAGTCGATGCGCCGCGAGTGGCTCGCCCATCGCGCACATCCAGAGTGCGGATGCCGATCTCCTCGGCGAAACGCGACACCCGACGCTCCGAGCGCCCCTCCCCGCGCGACCACGACAGCGACAGGCTTCGCGCGGCCCGCGTGATGCCCACATAGGCCAGTCGGCGCTCCTCGTCGACCTGCTCGAACGTCTGGGCGTACGAGATCGGCAGCAGTCCCTCCGACAACCCGACGAGGTGCACGTGGTGCCACTCGAGGCCCTTGGCGGCATGGAGGGTCGCGAAGGTCACCGTCTCCAGCGTCGGCTCGTGCTGGTCCTTCGCCCGGGCGAGCAGCGCGTCGGTGAACCCCTTGAGGGTCGTTCCGTCGGGCGCCTCGTCGGCCAGCCTCAGCAGGGCCGCGCGAGCCTCCCACGCATCACGGAGCGCTCCCCCCGCCGCCGGCGCCTCGTCGGTGTGGCCGAGCGAGCGGAGCACATCCCGCACCGAGCCCCGGAAATCGTGCCCCGTGGGTGACACGGCTGCGGCACGCAGCGCCATCACCGCCTGGCGCACCTGCGGCACGTCGAAGAAGCGCGCCCCGCCCAGCACCGTCACGGGGATGCCCGCATCGGCGAACGCCTGCACGAGCTCCGCCGACTGCGCGTGCGACCGGTACAGCACCGCGACCTCGCGAGGCGCCGTCCCCGACGCCAGCTGCGCCGCGACCGACGCGGCCACGCCCTGCGCCTCGGCTCGCTCATCGGGGTACGCCGTGAGCGACGTCGGCGGCGAGGCATCCGCCCTCCCCGCGGGCGGGTGCAGCTCAAGGGCGCCCGGACGTCCGCGCATGAGGGCGTTGGCGGTGCGCAGCACCTCGGGCACGCTGCGGTAGTTCGTCTCGAGGCGCACGACGCGGGCGTTCTCGTACCGCCGCTCGAACTCCAGCAGGAACCGGGCATCGGCGCCCGCGAACGAATACACCGTCTGGCTCGCGTCACCCACGACGCACAGGTCGTGGCGCTGACCCACCCAGAGGTCCAGCAGATGCTGCTGCAGTGGCGAGACATCCTGGTACTCGTCGACGGTGAAGTGCCGGTACTGCTCCCGCACGGCCTGAGCGACACGCGGCTCCGCCTCGATCATGCCGGCGCACGCGAGGAGCACATCCTCGAAGTCCATCTGACGACGCTCATCCTTGAGCTTCTCGTAGGCCCGCATGAGTGCCGCGACGGCCGCGACATCCAACGAGCCGATCCCCCGGGGCCGGGCATCGACGTACGCCTCCACCGAACGCATGGTGACCTTGCGCCATTCGATCTCCGACGCGACGTCGCGCAGCGTCGCCGCCGACGGGTCCATGCCGATGCCGTCGGCGGCGTGGGCGAGCGCCCGCACCTTGCTGTCGACGATCGCGGGTACGGTGTCCCCCGCCACCTGAGGCCAGAAGAAGTTCAGCTGCGCGAGGGCTGCCGCGTGGAAGGTCCGCGCCGACACCCCTTCGACCCCGAGAGCGCGCAGGCGCCCGCGCATCTCTCCCGCGGCCTTCGCCGTGAAGGTCACCGCCATCACCCGCTGCGGCGAGTAGGCGCCTGTCTCGACGCCGTGCGCGATACGGCGGGTGATCACCCTTGTCTTGCCGGTGCCGGCGCCGGCCAGCACGCACACGGGGCCGCGCAGCGCGCGTGCGGCCTCCAGCTGGCGGTCATCGAGCCCGGAGAGCACTCCGGAGCCGGTCACGGCCGCTCCGCGTGCCAGGCCGTGATGAGACGGTAGGCGATCGAGGACGGACCGGGCAGCAGCAGATCGGATTCGCCGGCGAGTGCCCGACCGATCTCATCGCGGTGGAACCAGCGCACCTCGACGATCTCTTCGCCGTCACCCTGCGCGGCAGCATCGAGCGCGCGTACGAGGAAGCCGAGCATGAGGGAGCGAGGGTACGGCCACGCCTGCGAGCCGCGATAATCGACGTCGCCGACGGTGATGCCCGCCTCTTCGCGGATTTCGCGCACCAGGGTCTGCTCGAGCGACTCGCCCGCCTCCACGAAACCGGCGAAGCATGAGTAGCGCCGCTGCTCCCACGCGGCGTTGGCGCCGAGGAGCAGCAGATCGGGATCGGTCGGATGCCGCACCGCCGCGATCACCGCGGGGTCGGTGCGCGGGAAGTGCTCGCGCCCGCAGCGGGGGCAGTGCCGCGCCCAGCCGGAGGCGACCAGATCGGTGAGCTCACCGCAGGCGGGGCAGTACGGGGCATCCAGCAGCCATCGTCCGAGCGCGACGCCGGTGACCGCGAGCTCCGCCTCGGCGGGGACCAACGCCGCGGCGACGGCGCGCAGCGGCGAGCCGGTGGTCTCCTCCGCCGGCTGCGCGGCCGACGCGGCGAGCAGCACGGCGACGCCGTCGAGGCGCCCGAGGAGCGCCCACACGACGCGATGACCGGTGACCGCCGCGGGCGGGACGAGCTCCAGCGCGCTGTCGGGTGTGAGCGACACCCGGTCGCCGCGCACGACCAGCACGCGGGTCGCCGGGTCGGCGCGGAGCGCGTCGACCAGGGCGGCGTCGGAGCGCTCATCGCCGGCCCGATCGAAGCCTGCCGTCGCACCGTCCTCGGGCGCGTTACGTGCCGACATCGATCGCTCCTCCCAGGGCGTGGCGCCGGGCGAGGGGGGACCTCGCAACCTACCCTGAGGGCATGGCGCGCACCCCGTTCACTCTAGCCGCGAGCGTCACCGCCGCCGTTCCGGGTGCCCGCATCGTCGCCGCCGGCGCGCTCACCGATGGCGCGGCCGGACGATTCGACTCGGCCGTCGTCGTACTCGACGACGGCCGACGCCTCGCCGTGCGGGTCGCCGCCACCGTAGACGCCGCCGAGCAGCTGCGCGCCGAGGCACGCGCCCTCGCCGCACTGACCGATGGCGTGCGCGCGGTGCTCCCGTTCGCCGCTCCCGTCGCCGTCGGTCAGACCGTCGTCGACGGCTCCCCCGCGCTGGTCACCGACCTGGTCGACGGCTGGCACGTCGACGCCGCGCAGATCCCGGACGGTCGCGGCGTGGCGACGGCGCTGGGCGCCGCGCTCGCTGCCGTGCACGCGCTCCCTGTCGCCGTCGTGCGTTCCGAGGGCCTGCCGGTGCGCACGAGCGATCAGGTGCGCGACGAGACCCGTCGTCTCATCGATCGCGCCGCCGCGAGCGGGCACCTGCCGCGCACCCTCCGGGCGCGCTGGATGACCGCGATCGACGCCGATTCGCTCTGGGAGTTCGAGACCGTCGTCGTGCTCGGCGGCGTCGACGCGGGCGCATTCGTGTTCACGGGCGACGACGACCTCCGCGTATCCGGCCTCATCGACTGGCACGGGCTGTCCGTCGGCGACGCCGCCGCCGACCTGCACTGGCTCGCGGCGGCCCCGGTGGCCGCGGCGACCGTGCGCGAGGCGTATGCCGCGGCATCCGTGCGCGCCGGCGATGCCCATCTCACCGAGCGCTCGCGCCTCTACGCCGAGCTCGAGTTCGCGAAGTGGCTCGTGCACGGACTCGAGAGCGACGATCACGACGTCGTCGCCGACGCGGCGAGCCTGCTGGCCTCGCTCGACGAGAGCACGCGCGGTGAAGACCTCACTCCGGTACGTCACAGCGATGTGCAGGCGGCGATGGACGTGCTCGACCGTGTTCCCGCGGCCGCCACGCCGCGCGGGGACACTTCGCTGCAGACCGACGCCTTCGACCGCGCCGACCTCTCGGCCTTCGGCGACATCGAGACGGGCGAGACACGTGACGACCTCGCAGTCGTCGACGGCGACGCCGACCCCGCTGGGGACGTCGACGGCGATCCGCAGGCGACCCAACCGATCGAAGCCGCTTCATGGGGAGCAGGTTCCCGCACGATCCCCCACGACCCGGCTCCTCCGACACTCGACCTCGATCTCGACCCGGTGGCAGATGCCGACGAGGCCGAGCGGGCATCCCGCGCCGCCTTGCGCCGCTGGGCTGTCGGCGGGGACTGACCCCCGCGCGTCCTGGCGCAGGTCAGCCTCGCAGCACCAGGCCGTGCGCGACGTAGAACAGCGCGACGTCGATCTGGTCGAGCGGCACCCCGTGCCGGGAGTGGTAGGCCCGACGGTAGAGGTCGAGCTGCACCATCCGCTCGGCGCGTTCCGACGACGTCCGCGGCGGCGCGCCCGTCTTCCAGTCGACGATCTCGATCCGGTCGCCGCGCCGGTAGACGGCATCGAGCTTGCACACGATGACGTGAGGGCGCCCGTCGAGATCGTCGAGTCGGAAGTCGATCTCGGTCTCCACCTCGATCGGTTGCAGAGGCGCCCACTCCGACGCGAGGAAGGCGTCGATGAGCGGCGCGAGGGCGGCAGGCTCAGCGACGCCGCCCGGTTCGTCCCCATCCCAGAGTTCGTCGTCGAGCCCCGCCGTGCCGGCGAGTCCGGCACGGCGCTCCACCCACGAGTGGAAGCTCGTGCCGATCCGCGTCTCACGGTACGGCCGCTCGGGGAGCGGACGGGACCGCGCGGCGACGGCGGCCGAATAGTCGGTCGTGAAGTCCTTGTAGGCCGAGGCGGGAATGCGGGTCGGTGCCGAACGATCGCCCCCGCGCCGCTGCTCGTCGCGTTCGACGAGAAGAAGCGACAGGTCCGGATCGAGGATGACGGCGTCCGCCGCCCGCACGAGCTCCGCCGCACGCTCGACCCTCTCCCTCCGACTGCCCAGCGCATCGAGCGGCCAGCTCACCGTACGCACCACGTCATCGGGGCGCTCGCCCGGATCGACGTCCACCGCGCCGCGCCCGAGCGCGGACGCGGCCTCCCGCAGGAACCGGCTCGCCGCCCGTGGCTGCACCGTTCCCGCCCACGATGAGCCGGTGAGAAGCAGGTGGTCGCGCGCGCGGGTCACGGCGACATACGCCAGCCGGCGTTCCTCGGCGACCTGCCGGTCGCGGTTCTGCTCGCCGAACGCCTCGACCGCATCGCGCAGGGCCTGCTGGGTGGGAGCCTCGGCCGCAGACCACGCGAGGCGCGGGAGCCACGGGGCATCCCCGCGGAACTCGAACGGCAGCGCACCGAACGTCAGCCATCCCTTGGCGTCGCGGCTCGCGGCGGGAAGCTCGTCCTCGACCATCCGCACGACCGCGACCGCATCCCACTCGAGACCCTTCGACCCGTGGATCGTCAGCAGCTGCACGACGTCGGGCTCCGTCGGTTCCGGTCGGGGGGCGAGCTCGTCGACGGATGCCGCGTGGTCGAGCCACGCGAGCAGGCTGGGCAGCGACCGCGCATCGTCGGAGGACAGGAAGCCCGCGATCTCGGCCGTGAAAGCCCGCACCTGCGCGTGGGCGGTGCGCTGAGGCCCGCGGGCCTCATTCGCGGCGAGCTCGAGGTCGAGGCGCAGCTCGCTCTCGATCAGTCGCACGAGATCGAGCACGGGAAGTCCCGCGGCTCGGCGCCAGGCCGCGATCACGCCGGCCGCCTCGCGCAGTCGGGTGCGCGCGGCCGGGGTGAAGCCGGCGAGCCAGCCGTGGTCGTCGCGCACGCGGGGGAAGAAGTCGAGCGCGTCGCTGAGCGAGCCGTGATCGTCGGCCGCGGATGCGCGCAAGGTCGCGACGACGTCGGGGGCCAGGGGCTGGAGCGCCGCGTCGTGTCGCGCGAGCCGGGCGCCGAGCGCCCGCAGCTCGCGCAGATCGGCGACGCCGATCGCCCACCGCGGCCCGACCAGCAGACGGATGAGCTCCGACCCGGCGAGCGGATCGGCGATGACCCGCAGCGCCGACACGATGTCGACCACCTCGGGGGTGTCGAGAAGCCCACCGAGTCCGAGCACGCGATGCGGCACGCGGTGACGCACGAGGGCCTCGGCGAACACGCTCATGCGCCGCTTCGACCGGAACAGCACCGCGCCGGTCGTCGAGAGGCCCACGCAGCGGCGCTCGGCACGGACCCGCACGAACCACTCCGCGACCCGTTCCGCCTCATCGTCGAGTGTCGAGGCCATCTCGAGGTCGACCTCTCCCCTTGCCGCACCCGGCCGTGGGCGGAGGGCCGCGACATCCGCCCCGCCGGCGAGCGGTGCGAGCAGCGCCGAAGCGATCTCGAGCACATCCGCGCTGTTGCGCCAACTGGTCAGCAGGGAGAAGCGTTCGCATGCGCCACGAGTCACGAAGGCGCGCGGGAAGTCGTCGAGGTTGCCCGCACTGGCACCCCGCCAGCCGTAGATCGCCTGGTGCGGGTCGCCGACCGCCATCACGGCGGTGTCGGCGAACAGTGCCGCGAGCAACCGCGCTTGGACGACCGAGGTGTCCTGGTACTCATCGAGCAGAACCACCCGGAACCGTGAGCGCAGGCCCTCAGCGACATCCCGGTGGCGCTCGACGATCTGCAGCGCACCGGCCACCTGGTCGGCGAAGTCGATGACTCCGCGACGTTCCTTCGCCGACGCGTAGCCGGCCGCGAGACCCGCCAGCACCTCGAGGCCGTCGACCTTCTCGACGAACCGGGGGAAGTCCGCGTAGACACTCACCCGTGCCGTCTCGGAGGGCCGTTCGAGGATGCCGCGGAACCGCGACGGGAACGCGGCCACGTCGCCGAGGTCGGCGAGGTTGTCGACGGCGGCGCCCGCGAGCCCCAAGGCCGCCGACACGATCGTGCCGAGCGATTCGCTGCGGCTCTCCAGCCGGGAATCGTCGCTGTCGAGCGCGACCCGCCGCATGAGAAGCCAGGATGCCGACTCCGACAGCACCTGCGCATCGGGGTCGCGCCCGATCAGCACCGCGTTGTCGCGCACCAGGGCGTCGGCGAAGCTGTTGTAGGTCGCGACGGTGGGGCGATCGAGGAGGTCGTCGGGGTCGACGGCACCCGCCGCGGCATCCGCTCCCAGCCGTCCGGCGAGATCGGCGATGCGTGCTCGGCGCTCCGCGGCGGGGGCTCCGGCGCGCTCGAGCTCGCCGAAGGCATCGAGCGCGCCGACCGCGTGCAGCTCGTCGAGGCGGTCGACCAGGCCCGCCGCCTCGAACTCGGCGAGGCGCGCGAGACGTCGTTCGATGCGCTCGGCGAGCTCGCCGGCCGCCTTTCGCGTGAAGGTGAGGCCGAGCACCTCGTGACGGGCGACCAGCCGGTTGGCGACGAGCCAGACGACGCGCCCCGCCATCGTCTCGGTCTTCCCGCTTCCGGCGCCGGCGACCACCAGCGCCGGGCCCAGCGCAGCCTCGATGACGCGGGCCTGCTCGTCGGTCGGGGGGAACTGGCCGAGGGCCGCGGCGACCGCGGCAGCGGAGACGGTCACGGCGCGCTCACCGCTCCGACCACATGGATGCGGCACACACCGTGGGCGTGCTCGTCTCGGCAGTGCTGCTCGTAGGGCGCCGCGAACCGCGTGCCCGCCATCACGGCGATCGCGTGCTGCAGCCGGGCGATGAACCGCTCGCGGGCTTCGTCGTCGAGCGGCGCCTGCCGCGGTTCGAGGTAGGGCTTCGCCGTGCCGGTGTGCAGCACCAGCAGTTCGGCGCCGCCCGCGGGCAGGCCCGCCGACGGCGCGATCGCCCCGGCGTCGTGGGCGAGCTGGTAGGCGAGCAGCTGCGGGTTCTCGACCACGGCCTTGTCGGTGCGCGGCTCGGCCCGACCCGTCTTCAGATCGACGATCACGACGGTGCCGTCGGCCCGCCGCTCGACGCGGTCGACGACGCCGCGCAGCAGCGCACGTCCCTCGCCGTCGTGGGGTGGCAGCGGGATCTCCACCTCGAACGGCGTCTCGCTCGCGAGCAGCTCACCGCCGCCCGCCGCGAAGTCGCGGAGGTACTGCGCCAGACGATCGACGAGGTCGCGGGCACGCTCGCGCCCGGCACGCTCGAGCCACTCGGATTCGAAGCCGAGCTCGTTCCACCGGGCGTCCACGACCTCCCACAACGCGACGGCGTCGGCGTCCGGCGCCGCCTCGAGCGCCGCGTGGATGAGCGTGCCGAGCCCGGCGACGGTGCTTCCCGCGTCGGCGCCGAGCTCGCGCACGACCCAGTCGAGCTCGCACTGCTCGAGCGCCGCGAGCCGGGAGGGCGAGACGCGGATGTCACCGTGCGCCAGCGAATGCAGCGGGGCATCGGATGTCGCGGCCCCCACGCCGTACCAGTCGTCGGGGCGGGCCCCGGCGACACCGGCGGACGCGAGCGCGGCGAGCTGCGCCGCCGCCGACCTGTCGGGGACATCGGCGGTGACAGCCCGCCGCAGCTGGGCGACGACCCCGCGCAGCGTGAGGGGCGGCAGCGCCCGCGCCGCCTCCGCGTCGGGGAGCAGGGAGAACAGCCCGCTGGGGCGATGATCGTCGTCGGACGTCGCGGTCACGACGACCCGCGTGCGGGCGCGGGAGAGGGCCCGCACGAACAGGCGAAGCTCATCATGGAGCACGGCACGCCGCCGGTCGAGCACACCCGCAGCGGCCGTGACGCCGGCCGCGGCGTCGTGGAGGCGCCACGTGCCGAGCAGTGTGCCGCGCAGTCGGGTGTTGGGCCACACGCCCTCTTGTACGCCCGCGATGACGACGGTGTCGAACTCGCGTCCGAGCGCGGCTGCCGGGCTCAGCACCGCGACCACGTCGGCATCGGGGTCGCGGCCGAGCAGGTCGGGGGCGACATCGGTGGCGAGCACCGCGTGCACGAACCGCAGCGGGTGCGAGGCGGCATCCTCATCGCGCTCGGCGTCGCGCTTGGCGGCCTGGAACAGGGCGACGACCGCATCGAGATCTCGGTGGGCCTGATCGGCGACCGGGCCATGGCCGCTCGTCGCGGCCAGCCACCCCGCCTGACGGCCGCTCGCTTCCCACGCGGTCCAGAGCAGATCGTGCGCGGTTGCACCGTCGGCGAGCTGCGCACGCATGCGCGAGAGGGCCTCGGCGGTGCGCACGACCGCCCGCCCCTCGCGGCTGTCGATCGCCGCGGCGTGCATCGGGTCGTCGAGCGCCGCGGCGAGCAGTTCCGCACCGGTGCGCCCGCCGCCGTCGCCGAGGTGGGCATGGCGAAGCGCCGTGCGCACCCGTCGCACATCGAGCGGATCGAGCCCCGCCGCCACGAGGACGTCGGCCGCGGCCGCGGGTGCCACCACCGCGTCGCCGGCCGCCAGCACCACCGTCAGCAGGTCGCGCACGGCGGGCACCTGTCCGAGCGGAACCCCCTGGCCCTGACCGCGCGTGGGCACCTCCCGGGCGGCGAGACCCGCCTCGAGCGCCTGCACCTGACGGGTGTCGTGCGCGATGACGGCCAGCTCGCCCCACGGCACTCCGTCACGCAGTCGGCGCTCGCGCAGGGTGCGCGCGATCTCGTCGAGCTCGTCGTCGACGGATGTCGCCACCACCGCGCGCAGGCCGCCGTCGCCGACCCATTCCCCGGCGGGTGCGGTGCGGTGCGCGACGCCCCCCGCGGCCCCGATGCGCACGGTCACGCGCCGCTGTGCCTCGATCAGGTCGCCCTGCGCTCGGTGCGGCTCGGTGAGCGCGCCGAGAGATCCGAGACGCGCGCCCAGCGCGGCGAGGTTCTCTGGCCTCGCCCCGCGATATGCGCCCGAGGCGAGGTCGGGGTCACCGAAGGCGACGACGCCGACGCCACGGTCCCGCAGCGCGGCGAGGAGATCGACGCCCCCGGATGTCAGCTCCTGGGCGTCGTCGACGATCACGGCGTCGAGCCGCCGCACCGCAGCGAACACGGGGTGGTCGACGGGAAGAGCGCGCACCAGCTCGACGGCCTCGAGCGTGAGGCCCGCCGCGTCACGCGTCGAGGCGCGCATGTCGCCCAGCACGCCTTCGTACTCGGCGAGGAACGACGCGAGCGCCGTCCACACGATCTCGGCCTCGGCGTCGGCGAGCGCGGCGATGCGGGCGGGGGTCAGCGCGAGCGTGCGCGCGTCGGCGATGAAGGCCCGCAGTTCACCGCGGAAGCCGCGGGTTGCGCGGGTGGCGGCTCCGAGCGCGTCCGGCCAGCGCGAGCGACCGGATGCCTCGTCCTCGGCGTCGCCGGCGAGGAGGTCGGCGAGGATCTGGTCGTCGTCGGACGCCGTGAGCAGCAGGGGCGGCTCGTCGCCGGTGTGCACGGCATGCGCGCGGACGAGCTGGAACGCGAAGGAGGTCAGCGAACGCGCCGGCGGGCCTGACGTCGCGCGCCCGAGCGCAAGGGACAAGCGGTCGCGCAGCGCCGTCGCCGTCTGACGCGTGGGCGTGAGGACGAGCACCGCGTCGGGGTCCGACCCGGCCGCGACGAGCGCGGCGGCACGCTCGACGAGCAGCGTCGTCTTGCCCGAGCCGGGAGCGCCCGTCACGACGCCCGTGAGCGCCGCGGGCGCCGAGCGCACCAGCGCCCGCACAGCCGCGTCGGCGGGGGGCACGGTGTCGGACGTCACCCGACCACGCTACCGACGCCGCCCGACATCGTTCGCCGACAGCGTGACGTGCGCGGCCGGTGCGCCGCGAGGCGCAGGCTACGCTCGATCATGCGCCCGCGGCGGGCGCGCCCCGGCCACCGATCGCCCTCGCGATCGACGGGGACGACAGGGAGGACCGGGACGTGGAGATCCGCATCGGCATCGCGAACACGGGGCGCGAGCTCAACTTCGAGACCAACGAGTCGGCCGACTCGGTCAAGGCCCAGATCGCCGCCGCGCTCGACGACAACGCGACCCACATCTCGCTCGTCGACGCCAAGGGCAACACGCTCATCGTGCCGACGGCCGGACTCGCCTACATCGAGCTCGGCACCGAGGAGTCGCGTCGCGTGGGCTTCGTGGCCTGAGCACGATGGACATCGTCCTCGCGTTCCTCTTCGGCATCGGCATCGGGCTGGTGCTGCACTATGCGCTCCCGGGTCGCGACTCGCGCGGTGTCGCGCTGCTTCCGGCCGTCGGGGCGGTCGCCGGCGGTGCGGTGTGGCTGGCTCTCACCTGGGCGGGGTTGACCACCGACAACCCGCTGCTGTGGGTCCTGTCGATCCTCGCCGCGGTCGTGGTGACCGTGCCCGTCGGTGTCGTGCTCTCGCGCGTGCGCGCCACGCACGACGCGCGCGAGAAGTCCCGCCTCAAGATCGGCTGACGTCCCGCTTCCCCGCCACGGCGAGGCGGGGCATCCGATCTCTCAGGACTCGAGGCCCATCGCACTCATCCGGGCCGCGTGAGCGCCCATGAGTGCGGTGAAGACCGGCTCCACGGTGGCGTCCTCCTCGGCCGTCTCCGGCGAACGGCTGAGGGCCGCACGGGCGACGAGCAGGGTGTCGCCGACGAGACGCCGCCCCCACATCGCGAGCAGCGACCGCCACTCCTCGTCCGCGGAGATCGCGTCGTGGATGATGTCGGCGATCGCCTTGCGGTCGGTGTCGGCCTCGAGGATGCGCGCCACGCGGCGCCCGGTCTCGCCGTAGCTCGCGGCGAGCGAGCGGTAGAAGTCGTCGAGGATGCCCGCCGTCAGGTGCACGGTGAGCATGGTCTCGAGCGAGCGTTCCCCCTGGGTGCGACGACGGAACGCGTCGAGCTGCTCGCGGAAGGGCAACATCAGCGTCAGCGGGTCGTCGCCGCGCTCGCGGATGACCGCCACGAGCTGCTGGTGCTTGGTGAGGGCCGCCCCGGATGCGCGGGAGAGCGCCTCCTTCTGGGCGAGCGACGGCGTGGGCGCGATGAGGGCGCTCAGCGTCTCGAAGTAGCCGAGCTGCAGATAGGCCGCCTGGCCGAGGAACGTGTCGACGGGCGGGGCGAGCTCGGCGAAGTCGACGCGGGTCGCCCTCGACGCCTCGCCTCGGGTGCGCAGACGCAGCACGCGCCCCACGGGTCGACGACGACGGAACCAGTCCCACACGCACACCAGCGTAGGCGGATGCCGGTTCCACACGCGATCCCATCCGTTCGGGGCGGTGCGCCGAATGAGTGACATGAGGTTCATTCCCACGAAAGTCCACGGAGCGCTCGACTACATCGTCGGCCTCGCCCTGCTGTTCGCACCGCTGATCTTCGGCTTCTCGTCGGTCGGAGGCGCTGCGGTCGTCATCCCCCTCATCCTCGGTGCAGGCCTCATCGTCTACAGCCTGTTCACCCGGTACGAGTGGGGCCCGTTCAAGCTCATCCCGATGCCGGTCCACCTCGTGTTCGACGTCGTGGCGAGCCTGTTCCTCGCCCTGTCCCCGTTCATCTTCGGCTTCTCGTCCTACCCGCCGAACGTGTGGCTCCCGCACGTCGTCGTGGGCATCGCCGTCATCGTCGTGGTGATCTTCTCGAAGCCCGCGCCCGGACCCTCGGTCGGTCGCTGAGCCTCGTCGCTCCTCCCCCCCCGGAGCCGTGCCCTCCCCGCCTCGTGCGGCGGAGGGCACGGTCATGTCGGGCGGCGTACGGCTCCGGATGCCGCGCGTCGGCGGGTGCGCGGGCGGTGACCGGGTACCCTGGACGGAGTGCCCCGGCAGGGATCGGGGCCCCGCGCCTGCGGCTGAATGAGGGCGTGGACGATCTCGCGGCGCAGACGCCGCCCTCATCAGACAGGTTCATATCGTGACGACGTTCGCCGATCTCGGCGTCGACCAGGACATCCTCGACGCACTCGCGCACAAGGGCATCGTGGATGCCTTCCCCATCCAGGAGCAGACGATCCCGCTCTCGCTCCCCGGCCAGGACATCATCGGCCAGGCCAAGACCGGCACCGGCAAGACCTTCGGCTTCGGCATCCCCGTGGTGCAGCGCCTCGGCGCCCACCCCGAGCCCGGCGTGAAGGCGCTCATCGTCGTGCCGACCCGTGAGCTCGCGGTGCAGGTCTATGAGGACATGGACCTGCTGACCCAGGGCCGCGCCACGAGCGTCGTGGCGATCTACGGCGGCAAGGCATACGAAGGGCAGATCGAGCAGTTGCAGGCGGGCGCGCAGATCGTCGTCGGCACGCCCGGCCGCCTCATCGATCTCGCCGGCCAGCGCCTGCTCGACCTGTCGAACGCGACCGAGGTCGTGCTCGACGAGGCCGACAAGATGCTCGACCTCGGCTTCCTGCCCGACATCGAGAAGATCTTCCAGAAGGTGCCCGCGGTGCGTCACACCCAGCTCTTCTCGGCGACGATGCCCGGGCCGATCGTCGCGCTGGCGCGTCGGTTCATGTCGAACCCGATCCACATCCGAGCCAACGACCCCGACGAGGGTCTCACGCAGGCGAACATCCGTCACCTCGTGTACCGCGCGCACTCGCTCGACAAGGACGAGGTGATCGCCCGCATCCTCCAGGCGGAGGGTCGCGACAAGACCGTCATCTTCACCCGCACGAAGCGCGCCGCGCAGCGACTCGTCGACGAGCTCAGCGACCGTGGCTTCAACGCCGGCGCGGTGCACGGCGACATGAGCCAGGAGGCGCGTGAGCGCTCGATGGCGGCGTTCAAGGCGGGCAAGAAGGACGTGCTCATCGCCACGGATGTCGCGGCCCGCGGCATCGACGTCGATGACGTCACCCACGTCATCAACCACACGATCCCCGACGACGAGAAGACCTACCTGCACCGCGCGGGACGCACCGGCCGTGCCGGTCGCACCGGCATCGCGGTCACCTTCGTCGACTGGGAGGACCTGCACAAGTGGGCCCTGATCAACCGGGCCCTCGAGTTCGGCCAGCCCGACCCGGTCGAGACCTATTCGTCGAGCCCGCACCTTTACTCCGACCTGTCGATCCCGGCCGGCACGAAGGGACGCATCGTCACGGCGCCGCGCCGCGAGCCGCGTGAGCCCCGCGAGGCGACGAGCTCGGCGCCGCGCGAGGAGCGCACGCGCACGCGTCGTCGCACCGACCGCCCCGCGGCGGGCGACGCTGCGTCGACGGATGCCGCGGCTGCGCCGGCAGCGGACGGCGACGCCCCCGCGCGTCGGCGTCGTCGTCGTCGCCGCGGTGGCGGCGGGGCGTCTGCGGCGGGCGGAGAGACGGCCGCTCAGGCCTGACGACCGCTGACGCGGTGTCCGGCGGCGCTCAGGCGTAGACGGGCACCGTGCCGATACCGCGCTCGATGATGCGGGTGACCATCTCGTCGCTCGTGGTGTTCTCGCCCGGCACGTTCGGCTTTCCCGCACCGTGGTAGTCGCTCGATCCCGTCACGATGAGGTCGTGTCGGGCGGCGATCTCTCGCAGCACGGCCTTGCCCGCGGCCGTGTTCTCGCGGTGGTCGATCTCGAATCCCGCGAGCCCGCGGGCGATCAGCTGCTCGATCGCGGGCACCGGGATCATGCGCCCGCGACCGGAGGGCACGGGATGCGCGATGATCGGCACCCCGCCCGCGCCCACCACGAGGTCGACAGCGGTGAACGGATCGGGCGCGTCGTGGGGCAGGTAGTACCCCTCGCGCGGGTGCAGAATGCCCTCGAACGCCTGCGAGCGGTCGGCGACGACGCCGCGGGCGACGAGCGCGTCGGCGATGTGGGGACGCCCGACGGTCGCCCCGTCGGTGGTCTGGGCGACGACGTCCTCCCACGTCAGGGGGTAGTCGCGGCCGATGGCGGCGACGATGCGCTCGGCCCGGCTGAGGCGGTCGAGGCGGATGCGCTCGGTCTCGGCCCGCAGATCGGCGTCGTCGGGATCGATGAGGTAGGCGAGCAGATGGATGCTGCGCCACTCGTGCCGGGCGGAGAGCTCCATGCCCGGGAGGAACGTCATACCGAGGGCGGTGGTCGCCTCCGCAGCCTCGACCCACCCGGAGGTCGTGTCGTGGTCGGTGAGGGCGATCGTGCGCAGGCCGTGCCGGTGCGCGGCGCGCACGACGTCCTGCGGCGACTGGGTGCCGTCGGAGTGCACCGAGTGGAGGTGGAGGTCGCTCGGACCCTCGAATCCGCCGTGCGCCGCCATGTCTGCGAGCGTACCGGCTGACACACCGCAGAGGCTCCCTCCCGGCTTCTCCCAGACTGCCGACCTACGGTGGAAGGATGCTGCGCCTGACGGGGATCCTCGTGACTCTCGTGGCCGCGATCGCGGTCGCAGCCCTCACCTGGCCGGGATTCTTCCGCATCGACGGGCTGTTCCCGGTGGCGCAGATCATCTCGTTCCGAGCGCCCGTCGTGCTCGCTCTGGCCGGCATCGCCGTGCTGTTCCTCCTGCTCGCGGTCGTGCGTCGGGTGCGGGCTTTCGCGTTCGCGATGACGCTCGTGCTGCTGGCCGGCGCGGCGATCGGCGGGGTGACGCTCACGTCCCGCGGGATGGGTTCGACGACCCTGCCCGAGAAGGACGCGAACAGTGTGCGCGTCATGACGTGGAACACCGCCGGCGAGGCCACCCCGCCCGACGACATCGCCCGCACCGCCGTCGCGATGTCGGCCGACATCGTCACGCTCCCCGAGACGACGATCGAGGTGGGTGAGAAGGTCGCCGTGCAGATGCGCGAGCTCGGCCATCCGATGTGGGCGTTCCACACCGAGTACGGCGTGGACGGCTGGGCCGCCGACTCCACGACGCTTCTCATCAGTCCCTCGCTCGGCGAGTACTCCGTGATCGCGTCGTCGCAGAACGGCACGAGCAACACGTCCACCGTGCCGAGTGCGGTGGCGATGCCCGTGTCGGGCGACGGCCCGATCATCGTCGCCGCCCACGCTGTCGCGCCGCGGCAGAGCGCGATGGCGGACTGGCGCCACGATCTGCAGTGGCTGGCCGATCAGTGCGCGAGCGCGAACGTCATCATGGCGGGCGACTTCAACGCGACCGTCGAGCACATGGCTCGACTCGGCACCGACGGCGGCACCCTCGGACGATGCCACGACGCGGCATCCGTCACCGGCAACGGCGCCGTCGGCACCTGGCCGACGTCGGTGCCGGCGCTGCTCGGCGCACCGATCGACCACGTCATGGCGACGTCGGCGTGGCGAGCGACCGGGTCGGTGGTGCTGACGGCGCTCGACGGGTCCGGCAGCGACCACCGGCCTCTGATCGTGCAGCTCGAGCGCACCTCCGGCTGACAGTGCCGTGCTGCGGTGCGAGACTGGAGGCATGGCTTCGAGCGACGACCAGACGACGACGGATGCCGCGGCTCCCGCGACCACCAACCGCAAGCAGCCCTTCCCCCGGGGTTTCCTCTCCTCCATCGGCTCCGGCTGGGCCGAGCGCCCCGAGTCGCTGCCTCCGGCGCGACCTCAGGCGCCCTACGCGGCTGCGCGGCGTGCCGCAGTCTCGGCATCGTTCCCCGGGCGCCGACTGGTGCTTCCCGCCGGTGACTTCCAGGTGCGCAGCAACGACACCGACTACCCGTTCCGCGCGCACTCTGCGTTCTCCCACCTGACCGGGTGGGGTGCCGACACCGAGCCCGGCGCCGTTCTCGTGCTCGACCCCGTCGACGGCGGGCACACGGCCACGGTCTACTTCCGCGAGCGCGCGGATCGCACGACGCCCGAGTTCTACGGCAATGCCCAGATCGGCGAGTTCTGGGTGGGGCCGCGGCCCTCGCTCGTCGCCGTCGCCGCCGACCTCGAGATCGCGACGGCGGGGATCGAGGACTTCGTCGCCTCGGACGACGACCTGGTGCTCGATGAGGACGACGACCTCACGCGGGTCGTCTCCGAACTCCGCCTGATCAAGGACGAGTACGAGATCGGCCAGCTGCGTCTGGCGGTCGAGGCGACCGCCCGCGGCTTCGACGACATCATCCGCGCGCTCCCCCGCGCCGTCGCCGCGGACCGCGGCGAGCGCGTGGTCGAGGGGGCGTTCCACCAGCGGTCCCGGCTCGACGGCAACGGCGTCGGATACGACACGATCGCCGCATCCGGCCCGCACGCCTGCTACCTCCACTGGACCCGCAACGACGGGGCCGTCGTGCCCGGCGACCTCATCCTCGTCGACGCGGGCGTCGAGGTCGACAGTCTCTACACCGCCGACGTGACCCGCACTCTGCCGGTGTCCGGAACCTTCTCCCCGGTGCAGCGCCGCGTGTACGAGACGGTGCGGGAGGCCGCGGATGCGGCGTTCGCCGCGGCGCGTCCGGGCGTCACGTTCCGCAGCATCCACGAGGCGGCGATGCGGGTCATCGCCGAGCGCGTCGCCGAATGGGGACTGCTGCCCGTCACCGCCGAGGAAGCGCTGCACGCCGACGCGGGCGGCCAGCACCGCCGCTACATGGTGCACGGCACGAGCCATCACCTCGGCATCGACGTGCACGACTGCGCGCAGGCCCGGCGGGAGCTCTACTACGACGGCATCCTGGAGCCGGGCATGGTGTTCACGATCGAGCCCGGCCTCTACTTCCAGATCGACGATCTGACCGTGCCCGAAGAGCTGCGCGGCATCGGGGTGCGCATCGAGGACGACGTGCTGATGACCGAGTCGGGGCCGGTCAACCTGTCGGCCGACGTGCCGCGTTCGGCCGACGACGTCGAGGCGTGGATGGCGCGGGTCGCGGCATCCTGACCGGCGCGGCAGCGGCTAGGACGCGGGCGTCTCGTCGTCGGGACGGGATGCGGGCGGCGTGATCCGCTCGCCGTACCGTGGAGGTTCGTCGTCGATCGGCGAGCGCTCCGCAACGGGCGGGTGCGGATGCGGCGCCCGGTGGCCCACGACCTCGCGGGCGCGGTGGATGCTCGTGGGGGCGACGGTCACGTCGTAGCGCTCGGCGACCATCTGCATGACCGATGCGAAGTCGCGGCGGCGGCGCACCACCGCGAACATGAGGAGGCTCAGCAGCATGCCGAACGCGATGCCGACGATCATGACCCCGACAAACGTCTGGATCGGGACGTTGGCGGTGCCGAAGACGAAGATGAACGAGAACAGCATGCCCAGCAGCAGACCGTTCACTGCACCGCTGCGAGCGGCTGCGGCCCAGCCGAGCCGCCCGGTGACCCGCTCGACCGAGCGCACGTCGTGTCCGACGATCATAATGTCGCGTGCGGGGATGTCGGCGGCGATGAGCGCCGAGACCGCCTTCTGCGCCCCTTCGTAGGCGGGGAATGAGGCGACGACCTCGCCCTCCGGCGCCGGACCCGACATCATGCTCATGGCCCCATCATCCCACGCGGGTTCCCGTGTTCCGCCGAGGGCGTCACCTCGCGCGCGACTACGCTGGTCGGGTGAGCACTCAGCGCGTCTTCGTGGCTCGGCTGGCCGGCTGCAGCGTCTTCGATCCCGCCGGCGACCGGCTGGGCAAGGTGCGCGACGTCGTCGTCATGTACCGTGCCGACGACTCCCCCGCCGTCATCGGTCTGGTGGTGGAGATCCCCGGGCGCCGACATGTGTTCGTCTCGATCGGACGGGTGACGTCGATCGCCAGCGGGCAGGTGATCACGACCGGCCTGATCAACGTGCGACGCTTCCAGCCCCGCGCGGGCGAGGTGCGTGTCATGGCCGAGCTTCTGGGCAAGACCATGCACTTCGTCGACGGATCGGGTACCGCGGTCGTCGAGGACGTCGCCATCGAGCGCACACGCCTCGGGGAGTGGGAGATCGGCCAGCTGTTCCTGCGTCGCCCGAAGACGAGCGCGTCGCCGTTCGCGAAGGGCCCGACGGCGTTCGCCGACTGGAGCGACGTGCGCGAGAGCAGCACGCCCGGCCACGAGCACACCGCCGAGCATCTGGTCGCGAGCTTCTCCGACCTCAAGCCCGCCGACCTCGCCAATACGCTCCTCGACCTCCCCGAAGACCGCCTCCTCGAGGTGGCGGAGGAGCTTCCCGACGATCGTCTGGCTGACGCGCTGGAAGAGATGCCCGAAGACGAGCAGGTGCACATCCTCGAGGCCCTGGGCGACGAGCGCGCCGCCGACATCCTCGATGCGATGGAGCCCGACGACGCCGCCGACGTGCTCGCCCAGCTCCCCGAGGACCAGCGCGAGGAGCTGCTCGACCTCATGGAGCCCGACGAGGCGGAGGACGTGCGCACGCTGCTCCAGTACGGGCCCGACACGGCCGGCGGTCTGATGACGTCGGAGCCGATCGTGCTCTCGGCCGACTCGACCATCGCGGAGGCGCTCGCCCTCATCCGCCGCCACGAGCTGCACCCCGCGCTCGCGGCCGCGGTCTACATCACGCTTCCCCCGTACGAGACCCCTACCGGACGCCTGCTCGGCACTGTGCACTTCCAGCGGATGCTGCGCTACCCGCCGCATGAGCGGCTGGGCGCGATCATCGACGACACGGTCGACCCGCTGCCGGTGACGGCGACCGCCGGCGAGGTGGCTCGCCTGCTGGCGACGTACAACCTCGTCTCCCTCCCCGTCGTCGACCCGGCACGGCGCCTCCTCGGCGCCGTCAGCATCGACGACGTGCTCGACTACCTGCTGCCTCGCGACTGGCGCTCCGCCGACAGCACGGGCACGTCGACCACCCGGAGGACGCGCTGATGGCTCGCCGCGGCGGCGACGGCGCGTTCGACGCGCCTCGCGGACGCAACTCGGTGCTCGGGCGCTCCTCGCGTCCGTCGAACGACACGTTCGGCCGGTTCTCGGAGTCGTTCGCGCGGGCGATGGGCACGTCCGGGTTCCTCATCGGCATGTCCGTCGTGGTCGTGGTGTGGCTCCTGTGGAACATCTTCGTGCCGCGGGAGGCGCAGTTCGACCCGGCGGTCACGAACTTCACCCTCCTGACCCTCATCCTGTCGCTGCAGGCCTCGTACGCGGCGCCCCTCATCCTCCTCGCCCAGAACCGTCAGGACGACCGCGACCGGGTGCAGATCGAGCAGGACCGCCAGCGCGCGGAGCGCAACCTCGCCGACACCGAGTACCTGGCCCGCGAGATCGTGGCGCTGCGCCTCGCGCTCACCGACCTCAGCCGTGACGTGCTCACGCGCGACTCGCTGCGCGACGAGCTGCGCGCCCTGCTCGAAGACCTCGACGCACGGGCGACGGGTGAGGATGCCGCAGCCACGGAGGAGCGCGAGCGCAAGCGTCAGCGCGCCGAACGCCGCGAGCAGGCCGAGCGCAAGGCGGCCCGTGAGCAGCAGTGACCCGGGGGGTCTGACCGACCGGGTGCGCACCGCGGTCGGTGCGGTCGTCGACCCCGAGCTGCGGCGTCCGCTGTCGGAGCTCGACATGATCGCGGACGTGCGCGCCGCCGACGACGCGATCGTCGTCGCCGTGTCCCTCACGATCGTGGGGTGTCCGGCGTCGGATCGCATCGAACGGGAGGTGGCGGCGGCCGCCGCAACCGTCGCCGACCGCCCGGTGCGCGTCGAGCTCGGTGTCATGACGCCGGCGCAGCGCGCCGCTCTGACCGAGCGCCTGCGGGCGGGGCGGCCCCGGGGCATCCCGTTCACCGCCGACTCGCTCACCCGGGTGATCGCCGTCACGAGCGGCAAGGGCGGCGTCGGCAAGTCGACGGTCACGGCGAACCTCGCGGTCGCCCTCGCCGACCGGGGGCTCGCGGTAGGCCTCGTCGACGCCGATGTGCACGGCTTCTCGATTCCCGGCATCCTCGGGCTCGTCGACGCCGACGGGCGGATGCCGCACCCCACCCGCATCGACGACCTCATCGTGCCCCCCGTGGCCCACGGCGTGAAGACGATCTCGATCGGCATGTTCCTGCGCGAGGGCGAGGAGCGCAGCCCCGTCGCGTGGCGCGGTCCCATGCTGCACCGCACACTGCAGCAGTTCCTCACCGACGTGTGGTTCGGCGACCTCGACGTGCTGCTCATCGACATGCCCCCGGGAACCGGCGACGTCGCGATCTCGCTCGGTCAGCTGCTCCCCCACGCCGAGGTGCTGGTCGTCACGACCCCGCAGGCGGCCGCAGCGGAAGTCGCTGTGCGCAGCGGCCTGGTCGCACGCCAGACCGGGCAGCGCGTCATCGGGGTCATCGAGAACATGGCGCCGTTGCGGCTCGCCGACGGCACCGTGCTCGACCTGTTCGGCTCGGGCGGCGGGCGAGCCGCGGCATCCGCGCTCTCACAGGGAGACGGAGATGAGGTGCCGCTCGTCGCGTCGGTGCCGCTGAGTCCCGCGCTGCGCACCGGCGGCGACACCGGGTCACCGGTGACCCTCAGCGCCCCGGCCGACCCGGCGGCGGCGGAGATCCTTCGCCTCGCGGACACCCTCGCCCGGCGCCCGCGCGGTCTCGCCGGACGGTCCCTGCGCGTGGGGGTCTCGACTCAGGTCGCCTCGGAGTCGTAGGGCGGGACCTCGCCGTCGGCGAGGTCGAGGGAGGCGGCCGCGACCGCGATCGCGGCCGGGGCCGCGGCCCGCACCGCCGGCGCCGCGGGGGCGTCGTCGAGCAGCGCCTCACGAATGATGCGGCGGGGGTCGTACTGCCGCGGGTCGAGCTTTCGCCAGTCGACCTCGTCGAAATCGTCGCCCATCTCGTCGCGCATGCGCTCGCGGGCACCCTGGGCGTAGGCGCGAGCCCGCTTGGTGGCTTTCGCGAGCCACTCGGCCGCACGGGGCAGTCGCTCGGGTCCGAGCACGACCGCCGCGAGAACGCCGATGAGCACCAGCTTCTCGAAGGTCAGGCCCAGGAACATGGATTCAGGTTAGCGCCGCGCCTGCATGGGGAAGCTGAGGACGAGCCCTAGGCTGACGAAGAGGGAGTGAGCATGAGGGATCACAACGCTGACGCGCGGTTCATCGCCGAATCGACGATCGAGCCGGAGGCCATCGCCAAAGCGCGTGCGCATGCGTTGGAGCTGGGCGCGGAGCCGGTCGACCCCGCGCTCGGCGCGCAGATCGCCCTCCTTGCCGCCGCGTCCGCCGCGCTGAACATCGTCGAGATCGGCACCGGAGCCGGAGTGTCCGGGCTCTGGCTGCTGCACGGTGCGCCCCGCGCCATCCTCACGACCATCGACACCGAGCACGAGCACCTCGCGGCCGCCCGCCGAGCGTTCGCGGACGCGGGCATCGCCCCCGCGCGCTCACGGTTCATCACGGGTCGCGCGGTCGATGTGCTTCCGCGCATGAACGAAGCCTCGTACGACATCGTGCTGATCGACGCCGACCCCGAGAACGTGCTCGACTACGTGGAGCACGGGTTGCGGCTCGTGCGTCCCGGCGGCACCGTCCTGGTCGCGCGCGTGCTCGCCGGTGGCGCCGTCTCCGACCCGGTGCGCCGCGACGCGATCACCACCGCCTACCGTTCGCTCATCCAGGAGACCCAGGCCTCACCCGCGGTCATCGCCGCAGTGTCGATCGTCGGCGACGGACTGCTGCAGCTGACCACCGTTCCGTCGGCGGACTGACCCCGGACGCAGAGAACGGCCGGTCTGCACAGACCGACCGTTCTCGATGACGGATGCGTCGTCTCAGGCGGCGTTCACGACGCCACCGAGGACGTCGTAGAGCTCCTTGGCCTCGGCGTCGTTCACGGAGACGACCAGGCGTCCACCGCCTTCGAGCGGCACGCGGACGATGATGAGCCGGCCCTCCTTCACGGCCTCCATCGGACCGTCACCGGTTCTCGGCTTCATGGCTGCCATCGTGCTCCCCTTCCTGGTGGCTGACGATCCAGTCTATCGCTCCGGGTCGCCGGGCCCCGCACCGCGGGCCGTGCGGTTGTGGATGCCACGGGGTCAGGGGATGCGCCAGAACGTGTTCGCGAGTCCGTAGACGTTGTAGATCCAGAGCCACTGCAGCGCGATGCAGACGACGAGGACACCGACGCGCCACCACCACGCGCGCGCCACCGCGAGCGCACCCGCCGTGAGCGGGGCGACGGGCACGAGCAGACGGAAGATGCTCGACTGCGGGAAGAACACGGCCAGAAGGTAGAGGAGGTAGCTCGCCGTCCACAGCCGCAGCTCCACCCCCATTCGCCGCACGTGCGGCTCGAACAGCAACAGCGCCGCGATGCCGACGAGAGCCAGGGCCAGCACGACGAAGCCGACGGCGGCCGGCCACCCCCATTGGGTCGACCAGAACGGCACGGCGACGGCGAATCCGTCAAACGGCGCGAAGTGCGGGCTCGCGTCCGCGATCCAGTTGCGGCGCCAGGAGAGCTCGGTGAGAAGGTACGCGTTCGGGTTTCCCGTGACCCACCCGGCGATGAACTGCCACGCGAAGCCGGCGAACACGCCCAGCGCTCCGAGGGAGAGGATGTGGGCGACGTCACGTCCCCGCAGCGGCTCGGTCCTGCGGTGCACCAGCCGCACGATGCCATGCAGGCCGAGGAACAGGGCGAAGGCCAGCACTCCCGGTCGGGTGGCGGCCATGAGGATGATGAGCGGATACACCCATCCGTATCGTCGGCGCAGCACCGCCCAGAGGGCGAGGAACAGCCAGAGGAGGAACAGAGACTCGGCATAGCCGACCTGGAACAGAGCGGCGAGCGGCCCCGATGCGAAGAAGGCGACCGCCCACATCGAGGAGGTCTCGTCGAGGCGCATCCGCGTGATCGTGAAGAGCACGATCGAGGCGAGGTAGCCGGAGATCAGCGAGATCGCGACGGCCCCCGCACCCCAGCCGCCGAGCGCCGTGCCGAGGCCCTGTGCGAGGTAGGCGTAGAGCGGCATGAACGCCCACGAGTTCTCGGTCACGAGGCCGGCGGTGTTCGTCGGCAGGTGCACCGGGTAGCCGTTGAGGGCTGTGAACCAGTACCACGCGGCATCCCACCCCACGGCGAGATCGCCGATCGTCGCGTGCGCACCGAAGCGCGACGACGCGGTCGACGCGGCCGCGGCGGCGACCATGAGAAGGGTCGTGACGACACGCGCGAGCAGGTAGATGACGGCGATCCGCACGAACGGCGGGAGCCCCCGCCAGGTGGTGCGCGCAGCGACAACCCGCGGGTGGTCGATCAGACGCTCAGCCATGCCCGCAGTCCGCGCTCGACGTCGTGGATCTGCCCAAGGGGGACGCGCTCCTGGTCGTGATGGGCGAGGCTCGGGTCGCCCGGACCGTAGTTGACGGCGGGCACGCCGAGCGCCGAGAAGCGGGCGACATCCGTCCATCCGTACTTGGGGCGAGGGTCGGCCCCGACGGCGGCGAGGAACTCCTGAGCGAGAGGGGCGTCGAGCCCCGGCCGGGCGCCCGGGGCGCTGTCGACGACCTCGACGTCGAAGCCGGCGCACACCTCGCGCACGTGCGCCTCTGCCTGTGCGACGCTCTTGCTCGGCGCGAAGCGGTAGTTGACCTCGACGACGCACTCGTCGGGGATGACGTTGCCGGCGATCCCGCCGTGGATGCGCACCGCGTTCAACCCCTCGCGGTACTCCAGTCCCTCGACCGCCACGGTGCGCGGGCGGTACTCGGCGAGGCGGGTGAGAATGGGCGCCGCCGCGTGGATCGCATTCTCCCCCACCCAGGCTCGGGCGCTGTGCGCGCGCACGCCGTGCGTGCGCACGAGGGCGCGGAGGTTGCCGTTGCAGCCGCCCTCGACCGTGCCGTTGGACGGCTCGCCGAGGATCGCGAACTCGCCCTGGAACAGATCGGGGCGCGTGCGGGCGAGACGCGTGAGCCCGTTGAGCTCGGCGTCGACCTCCTCGTGGTCGTACCACATCCACGTGATGTCGACACGGGGGTCGACCAGTTCGGCGGCGAGTCGCAGCTGCACCGCGACACCCGCCTTCATGTCCACGGTGCCGCGCCCCCAGAGGTAGGGCTCGCCGTCGACGTCGATGTCACGGGTCGGCAGGTTCTCGTTGATCGGCACCGTGTCGATGTGACCGGCGATCACCACACGCTGCGCGCGACCGAGCTGCGTGCGCGCCACGATCGTATCGCCGTCGCGGTAGACCTCGAGGTGCGCGAGCGGGGCGAGGGCCTCGGCGATCGCATCGGCGAGGGTGGTCTCCTCACCGGACACGCTCGGGATGTCGCAGATCGCCCGCGTGAGGGCGACCGCATCTGCGGTCAGGTCGAGGGACGGCATGAGGCCAGCCTAATCGGCGGTCGCGGCCCTGCCGCGCCGATAGCCTGGAGCACATGAGCGATGAGCGATGGGTGTCCGGACACGGCCTGCAGACGACGGCGGATGACGGCACGGTGCTCGATGCGTGGTACCCGTCGCCCGCGTCGGGTCGGCTCACCGGCACGGGTCTGAGCGACCTCGACGCCCTCGCCGGCGCCGACGACCGCCGCGGGGTGCGCATCGACGTCGTGTCGGTCGAGATCGACCTCGACGCGCCCGTCGCCTCCACCGCGGACGCGTACCTGCGGCTGCACGCGCTCTCGCACCGGCTGGTGCAGCCCAACGGGGTGAACCTCGACGGCATCTTCGCCCACCTCCCCAACGTCGCGTGGACGAACGCCGGGCCGATGCATCCCGATGCCGTCACCGCGCGGCGGGCGCACCTTGTCCGCGCCGGCATCCAGCTCGCCGGCCTCGACAAGTTCCCCCGCCTGCTCGACTACGTCACCCCGCCCGGCGTGCGCATCGCCGACGCGTCGCGCGTGCGTCTCGGCGCCTACCTCTCCCCCGGCACGACAGTGATGCACGAGGGCTTCGTGAACTTCAACGCCGGCACTCTCGGCACCTCGATGGTCGAAGGCCGCATCTCGCAGGGCGTCGTCGTCGGCGACGGCAGCGACATCGGCGGCGGCGCGTCGATCATGGGAACCCTCTCGGGCGGCGGCACGCATCGCGTCTCGATCGGTGCACGCACGCTGCTCGGCGCCAACTCGGGCATCGGCATCTCACTCGGCGATGACTGCGTGGTCGAGGCGGGTCTCTACGTCACGGCGGGCACGAAGATCGTGCTGGCCGACGAGCCGGCGGATGCCGCGGGGGCACGCCCCGTCGTGAAGGGCGCGCAGCTGTCGGGTAGCGACGGGGTGCTCTTCCGGCGCAACTCCGTCACCGGCGCGGTCGAGGCCGTGCGGCGCACCGGCGTCGGCGTGACGCTCAACGCGATCCTGCACGCCTGAGGGGCGCATTCTCCCGGCGGGCGCTCCCGCGGCGAGGTCGCGACGCGGCGTAGGGTCGCCTCATCCGCACCGAGGAGGCCGAGGATGAGCGCATCGCTGCCGAAGAAGCTGTACCGCACCGAGCTCGCGCGCCTGCAGGCCCAGCTCGTCGACCTCGAGGCGTGGGTGCAGCACACCGGCGCCCGCATCGTGGTGATCTTCGAGGGCCGGGATGCCGCGGGCAAGGGATCGACCATCAAACGCGTCGCCGAATACCTCAACCCTCGCGTCACGCGCATCGTCGCCCTCCCGACGCCCACCGAGCGGCAGCGCACCGAGTGGTACTTCCAGCGCTACATCGCCCACCTCCCCGCCGCGGGCGAGATCGTGCTCATGGACCGCTCCTGGTACAACCGGGCGGGCGTCGAGCGGGTGATGGGCTACTGCACGGATGCCGAGTACCACCGCTTCCTGCAGCAGGCTCCGATCTTCGAACGCATGCTGGTCGACGACGGCATCCGGCTCCTGAAGTACTGGTTCAGCGTGTCCGACGTCGAGCAGGAGCGTCGCTTCCGCTCGCGGGCGAACGATCCGATGCGGCGGTGGAAGCTCAGCCCCAACGACCTGCTGTCGATCACCCGCTGGGAGGACTACTCCCGCGCGAAGGACACCATGTTCGTGCACACCGACATCGCCGAGGCGCCGTGGTTCGAGGTCGACAACGAGGACAAGCGGCGCGGGCGGATCAACATGATCACCCATCTGCTCACCCGCATCCCCTACGAGCGCGTCGATCCGTCACCGGTCGAGGTGCCTCCTCGCCCCGCGTCGGGCGGGTACGTGCGCCCGCTGCGCGACGAGACCGGGCTCGTGCCCGACTACGCGGCGGCACTCGAGGCGCATCACCACGCGCACGTCAGTCGCGCAGCCGCACCGACAGACAGGTGACGCATCCCTCGAGCTTCTCGAACTCGCTGATCGGCACCGTGACGACGTCGAGTCCGCGCCCTCGCCAGAGCTCGGCGGTGCGGGGCGCATCCGCCGACATGAGCACGGTGCGCTCGTCGAGCACCACGACAGCGGTGCCGTGCTCCTCGGGCACCGCCGCGAACGCGGCGTAGCCCTCGCGGTCGTCGACGAGGGGTTCGTAGCCGACGATCGTGCCGTCGGGAAGTGCAGTGACCCCCGACTTCAGGTGCAGCACCCGCTCGACCGGGCGCGTGACGACCGTCCATCCACGCGCATCGAGCAGGGCAGCGAGCTGGGCGATACCGGCCGCGTTCGTGCGGGAGGACGCACCGACGTAGACCGTGCGTCCGACCTTCAGCACGTCGCCCCCGTCGAGGGTGCCCGGTTCGACGATCTCGACCGTCTCCAGACCGGATGCCGCCACCACCCGTGCGATCGTGTCCCGCTCCCCGCGGCGCGAGACGGCGCCCGCCCGGGCGAGCACGGCGAGGTCGCCGAAGACGATGACCGCATCCTCCACGAATACGCCGTCGGGCTGATCGTCGGCGGCCTCGGCCTCGAGGATCTCCCATCCGCGCGAGCGGAACGCCTCGACGTAACCGTCCCACTGCGCACGGGCCAGCGCGGCATCGACCGGCACGCGGTCGAGGTGGGTCAGCTCGCCGTCGGCCAGACGGCTCGACGGCGGACGGACGATGAGACGCGGCATCCGGTCAGAAGCCCGGGTACGACCGCTCCGGCGAGCCCGTGTAGAGCTGCTGCGGGCGACCGATCTTGGTCTGCGGGTCGGTGTTCATCTCGCGCCAGTGGGCGAGCCAGCCGGGCAGGCGGCCGATCGCGAACAGCACGGTGAACATGCGGGTCGGGAAACCCATCGCCTTGTAGATGACGCCGGTGTAGAAGTCGACATTCGGGTACAGGCGACGCTCCTTGAAGTAGTCGTCGCTCAGCGCGATCTCCTCGAGCTGCTTCGCGAGGTCGAGGAGCGGGTCGTTGACGCCGAGTGCCTGCAGCACCTCGTCCGCCGACTCCTTGACGAGCTTCGCCCGCGGGTCGTAGTTCTTGTAGACGCGGTGCCCGAAGCCCATGAGCTTCACACCGTCCTCCTTGTTCTTGACCCGCTCGACGAAGCGCTCGACGCTCTCGCCGGAGTCGCGGATCTGGCCGAGCATCTTCAGCACGGCCTCGTTAGCGCCGCCGTGCAGCGGGCCGTACAGCGCGTTGATGCCGGCCGAGATCGACGAGAACTGGTTCGCGCCGGTCGAGCCGACGAGCCGCACCGTCGAGGTCGAGGCGTTCTGCTCGTGGTCCTCGTGCAGGATCAGCAGGCGCTCGAGCGCGCGGGTCACAACCGGATCGATGTCGTACAGCTCGCTCAGCACGCCGAAGTTGAGCTTCAAGAAGTTGTCGACGAACCCGAGGGCGTTGTCGGGGTAGAGGAACGCCTGGCCGACGCTCTTCTTGTGGGCGTACGCCGCGATCACGGGGAGCTTGGCGAGCAGGCGGATGGTGTTCAGCTCGACGTGCTCGGGGTTGTGCGGGTCGGACTCGTTCTCGTAGTACGTCGAGAGGGCCGCGGTCGCCGCCGACAGCACCGACATCGGGTGCGCCGTGTGCGGAAGCGCCGAGAAGAAGCGCTTCAGGTCTTCGTGGAGGAGGGTGTGACGGCGGATGCGTCCGTCGAACTCCTCGAGCTCCGCCGCGGTCGGCAGCTCGCCGTAGATGAGCAGCCAGGCCACCTCCAGATACGTGGAGTGCTGGGCGAGCTGCTCGATCGGGTACCCGCGGTACCGCAGGATGCCCGCATCGCCGTCGATGTAGGTGATCGCGGACTTGGTGGCTGCGGTGTTGACGAAGCCGTAGTCGAGGGCGGTGTGACCGGTCTGACGGGTCAGACTCGACACGTCGATGCTCGGGTAGCCGTCGGTACCCGTCAGCACGGGGAATTCCGCCGTGCGCTCACCGACCGTGAGGGTCGCCTTCAGCTGCTGCGTGTCTTCGTCGCTCACCGCGCCTCCTCGTGAGGGAAATCGTCGAGGTCGTTGCCGCCGAGCGGCAGGATGCGCATCGGGTCCTCGATGCACACCGACTACAGCCTAGCCGGGCGGGGAGGGAACTCCGTTACCGCACAAAGGTCCGGGCGATCGTGTGGAGGATCACGACGAAGACGCCCGCAGACGGCTCGCTGCGGCCGCGATCCGCTCGTCGGTGGCCGTGAGCGAGAACCGCACATGCTGCGGGAAATGCGGGCCGTAGAAGTGTCCCGGACCCACCAGGATCCCGAGCTCCGCGAGGCGCCCGAGGCTCTCCCACGCGTCACGTCCCTCGGTCGCCCAGAGGTACAGACCGGCCTCGCTGCCGTCGATGCGGAACCCCGCGGCCTCGATGGCCGGCTTCAGGATGTCGCGTCGCACCCGGTAGCGATGCTTCTGCTCGGCCACGTGCGCGTCGTCGCCGAGGGCCGCCGCCATCGCCCGCTGCACGGGCGCGGGCACGAGCAGACCGAGGTGCTTGCGGGCGGTCACGAGGCGGGCGACCACGTCCGCGTCGCCCGCGAGGAAAGCCGCGCGATAGCCCGCGAGATTCGACTGCTTGCTGAGCGAGTAGACCGACAGCACGCCCTCGAACCCGCCGCCCGTCACCGACGGATCGAGCACGGACGGCACCGGTTCGCTCGCCCACCGGCCGTCCCAGCCGAGCTCCGCGTAGCACTCGTCGCCGACCAGCAGCGCACCGAGCTCACGGGCGCGCAGGTAGGCCGCGCGAAGGGCGGCCGCATCCCACACGCGACCATCGGGGTTGCCGGGCGAGTTCACCCACACCAGTCGGGTGCCCGCAGGCCATTCCGAGGGATCATCGCTCGCCACGGCGGTCGCGCCGACCAGGCGTGCACCGACCTCGTACGTCGGGTACGCCGCCTGCGGATGGACGACGACGTCGCCCGATTGAAGGCCGAGCAGCAGCGGCAGCAGAGCGACCAGCTCCTTCGAGCCGATCGTGGGGAGCACCTGCGAGACATCCAGCCCGGGGACGCCCCGACGTCGCGCAAACCAGTCGACGATCGCTTCGCGCAGCGGCGCCGTGCCGATCGTCTGCGGATAACCGTGAGCGTCGGTCGCGTCGGCGAGCGCACGGGCGACGACCTCGGGCGTCGCGTCGACGGGAGACCCGACCGAGAGGTCGACGATGCCATCGGGATGCCGCCGCGCGGTCTCGGCGAACGGGATCACCGCGTCCCACGGGTAGTCGGCGAGGTCGGCGACCCCCACGGTCAGTGGCCCTGCGGCGGAAGGGCGGCGATGACCGGGTGGTCCTTCGGGATCACGCCGACCTTCGCGGCGCCGCCCGGCGAACCGATCTCGTCGAAGAACTCGACGTTCGCCTTGTAGTAGTCCTGCCACTCTTCGGGGAGGTCGTCTTCGTAGTAGATCGCCTCCACCGGGCAGACGGGCTCGCACGCGCCGCAGTCGACGCACTCGTCGGGGTGGATGTAGAGCGAACGCTCCCCCTCGTAGATGCAGTCAACGGGGCACTCGTCGATGCAGGCACGATCCTTCACATCGACGCACGGGAGGGCGATCACATACGTCACCCGTCCAGTGTAGTCAGGGGTGCGTGACCGGCTGCCGAGCGCGCCGAGCCCGGGAGAGGTCCGGCCAGGCGACGATGACGGCGGCCACGAGCGGCACCACGATCATCCAGACGTTCGCCAGCACGGGATGCAGCTGACTGAAGATGATCGATCCTCCCGCCGACGTCTGGGCCAGCACCCAGGTCGCCCCCATCATGCCCAGGGCGGCCGCGAGCACCGCCCACCGGTCACCCGACAGCAGCCGGAGCGCGAGCAGCAGCGCCGTGGAGCCGATGAGTGCGACGATGAGCCCGAGCGGCAGCCAGCCTCCGACGACGATCGAATGCGCGAACGAACCCGCCGCACCGTAGAACAGCCCGATCGCAAGGGCGAGCACGTATGCGCCGAGGCGCTGCAGCAGGGTCACGCCTCGATGCTACGCGGCCCACCCGAGTGCCCGCAGCGCGGCCGCCACGACGGCCGCCACCACCACCACCACGAGGAAGGGCGCCCGCAGGGCCAACAGCCCTGCCGCGACCAGCACGGCCGGAAGACGCGCATCCACGTGCAGGGCCTGCCCGCTGGCGAACGTCTGCACACCGACGAGCGCCGCCAGCAACGCGACCGTGAGAAGGTCCGCGATGCGCAACGGCCGGGGCGCCTCGAGGAGCGACGGCGGCACGAGATAGCCCACGACCTTGAGGGCGACGCACAGCACGGCGGCCAGCAGCAGGGCGCTCCAGAGGGTCATCGCACGGCCTCCCCCGCGGATGCACCCGGCCCGCGAGCGCGCCGACCGCCGACGTCGAACCAGCCGACGACGAGGGCGACGACCGCGGCGAGGATCACGGGCAGCCCCGGCAGGAGCGCGGGTGTGAGCACGACCGCCACAACGGCAGCCGCGATCCCCACGGCGATGGGCTGCGCACCGCGCAGTCGCGGCCACAACAGCGCGAGGAACGCCGCGGCGGCCGCCGCATCCAGCCCCCAGGCGCGCGGATCACCCAGCACGTCGCCGAACAGGGCTCCCAGAAGAGTCGACAGGTTCCAGCCGACGTAGATGCCCACTCCCGTCACCCAGAACCCCACGCGGCGCGCCCGCGGCGCATCCTGTGCGAGAGCGACCGCCGTCGACTCGTCGATCGTGAACGGCGCCGCAGCGAGACGTCGACGCAGCGCCCCCCCGATGACGGGAGCCATGCGCATGCCATAGGCGATGTTGCGCACGCCCAGTAGTGCAGAAGAAGCGATCGCGGCGGGCGCCGCGGCGAGCCCGCCGGCGGCGATCACGCCGATGAACGCGAACTGCGACCCTCCGGTGAACATGAGCAGGCTCAGCACGCACGTCTGCCAGATGTCGAGTCCCGATGCCGTCGCGAGCGCTCCGAACGAGACGCCGTACGCGCTCGTGGCGAGTGCGACCGCGAGCCCCTGCCGCCATGCGCGCCGATGCTCGAGCGCGGATGCATCGGGGTCGGGCACCCGCCGAGCCTATCGGCGCGGGTGCGCGCGGCCGGGCATACAGCTACCCTTCCCGACATGGAGCACCGGATCTTCGATACCACTGTCGCGTCGGTCTACCCCTTGTATCAGGCGAAGCTCGAACGGAAGGGACGCACCCGGGAGGAGCTCGATGCCGTCACGACCTGGTTGACCGGATTCGACGACGACGCCCTCGCAACTCGACTGACCGGAGGCGCCACATTCCGCGAGTTCTTCGACGACGCCCGGCTGCCCGACGAGGTCGAACTCATCACCGGAGTCGTGTGCGGCGTTCGCGTCGAGACGATCGAGGACCCCCTCATGCAGAAGATCCGGTACCTCGACAAGCTCGTCGACGAGCTCGCCCGCGGAAAGGCGCTCGAGAAGGTGCTGCGGTCCGCATCCTGAGACGCGGACCGCACCGACTCACGCGTTCGCGTCTTGGCGCTTCAGCCGTGCTGTGGCACGACCGCGCTCGGTCGCGTCCAGCACGACCTTGCGGATGCGCACCTTCTCGGGCGTGACCTCGACGCATTCGTCGTCGCGGGCGAACTCCAGGCTCTCCTCGAGGGAGAGCGTGCGCGGCGGCGTCATCGACTCGAACGTGTCGGCCGTGGAGGAGCGCATATTGGTGAGCTTCTTCTCCTTGGTGATGTTGACGTCCATGTCGTCGCTGCGCGAGTTCTCGCCGATGACCATGCCCTCGTAGACCTCGTCCTGCGGCAGCACGAAGAAGCTCATGCGCTCCTGCAGCGCGATGATCGCGAACGGCGTGACGACGCCCGCACGGTCGGCGACGATCGAGCCGTTCTGACGCGTCACGATGTGACCCGCCCACGGCTCGTAGCCGTGCGAGATCGCGTTGGCGATGCCCGTGCCGCGGGTCGTCGTCAGGAACTCGGTGCGGAATCCGATCAGGCCGCGGGACGGCACGACGAACTCCATGCGCACCCACCCGGTGCCGTGGTTCGTCATCGTCTCCATGCGTCCCTTGCGGGCCGCGAGAAGCTGCGTGATCGCGCCGAGGTACTCCTCCGGCGCGTCGATCGTGAGGTGCTCGAACGGCTCGTGCACCGTGCCATCGATCTTGCGCGTGACCACCTGAGGCTTGCCCACCGTGAGCTCGAAGCCCTCGCGACGCATGTTCTCCACGAGGATCGCGAGCGCGAGCTCGCCGCGGCCCTGCACCTCCCAGGCATCCGGCCGGCCGATGTCGACGACCTTGAGCGACACGTTTCCGATGAGCTCGCGGTCGAGGCGGTCCTTGACCATGCGGGCCGTGAGCTTGTGGCCCTTCACCTTGCCGACGAGGGGCGAGGTGTTGGTGCCGATCGTCATCGAGATGGCGGGGTCATCGACCGTGATGGCCGGCAGCGGGCGCACATCCTCGGGGTCGGCGATCGTCTCGCCGATCGTGATCTCCTCGATGCCCGCGATCGCGACGATGTCACCGGGGCCGGCGGACTCCGCCGGGAAGCGCTCGAGCGCCTTCGTCTTCAGCAGCTCGGTGATGCGGGCGTTGGAGTGCGTGCCGTCGTGACGGACCCAGGCGACCGTCTGCCCCTTCTTGAGCGTGCCGTTGAACACGCGCAGGAGCGCGAGACGGCCGAGGAACGGGCTCGAGTCGAGGTTGGTGACCCAGGCCTGCAGCGGCGCCTCGTCGTCGTACGACGGCGCCGGCACGTGCTCGAGGATCGCGGCGAACAGCGGCTCGAGGTCGTCGTTGTCGGGAAGCTCGCCGTTGGCGGGACGATTCTGGGATGCCGCACCCGCACGACCCGACGCGTAGACCACCGGCACGTCTAACAGCGCGTCGACATCGAGATCGGGCACATCGTCGACGAGGTCGCTCGCGAGTCCGAGGAGAAGGTCGTGACTCTCCCCCTCCACCTCGGCGATGCGGGCATCGGGTCGGTCGGTCTTGTTGACGAGCAGGATGACCGGCAGCTTCGCCTCGAGGGCCTTGCGCAGCACGAAGCGCGTCTGGGGCAGCGGTCCCTCACTCGCATCGACCAGCAGCACCACGCCGTCGACCATCGACAGTCCGCGCTCGACCTCACCGCCGAAGTCGGCGTGGCCGGGGGTGTCGATCACGTTGATCGTGACCGGCTCTTCGGTGTGGATGCCGTTGTAAGTGATCGCGGTGTTCTTCGCGAGGATCGTGATTCCCTTCTCGCGCTCGAGGTCGTTCGAGTCCATCGCGCGCTCTTCGACGTGCGCGTGCTCGCCGAACGATCCGGTCTGACGGAGCATCGCATCCACGAGCGTCGTCTTGCCGTGGTCGACGTGCGCGACGATGGCCACGTTGCGGAGGTCGGGACGGAGGGCGTGCGCCATGAAGGGTTTCCTTGCGAAGAGGGGGGCGGCCCGGATCCGGACCGCCCCCCATCCTACCGTCTGGCGGCTCCACGCCGCCTGAGGCGCTTAGGACGCGTCCGGGTTGTCGAGGCCGAGGGCTGCGAGACGAAGCTCCCGACGCGCGTGCTGCACCTCGGGGTCGGGAACCGGCACCGCGGCCAGGAGGCGCTGCGTGTACGCCTCCTGCGGGTAGCGCAGGATCTGCTCACGGGTGCCGACCTCGACGATCTCGCCCCGACGCATTACCGCGATGCGGTCGGCGAGGGCGTCGATGACAGCCAGGTCGTGCGTGACGAAGAGGCACGCGAAGCCCTTCTCGCGCTGCAGCTCGCGCAGCAGCTCGAGCACCGTCGCCTGCACCGAGACATCCAGCGCACTGGTCGGCTCGTCGGCGACCAGCAGCTTCGGGTCGAGCGCGAGGGCGCGCGCGATGCCCACGCGCTGCTTCTGACCGCCCGAGAGCTCGTGCGGGAACCGGGACGAGTAAGCCAGCGGCAGGCGCACCGAGTCGAGGAGCTGCGACACACGTGTGTCGAGAGCCTTGCCCTTGAGACCCTGCGAGAGTCGGATCGGCTCGGCGATGGAGTCGCCGATCGTCATTCGCGGATTGAGCGAGCTCGACGGGTCCTGGAACACGATGCCCACGTTGTGGTGCACCTTGCGGATCGCGTCGCGGGTGGGCGTGGAGAGGTCGACTCCGGTGACAGTCAACCGCCCGGAGTGCACCGGGAGCAGGCCGATCGTGGCACGGCCGATCGTGGTCTTCCCGGAGCCCGACTCACCCACGAGACCCAGCACCTCGCCCTGGCGGATCTCGAGCGAGATCTTGTCGGCGGCGCGGAAGGCAGGAACGCGGCCGCGCTTCGGGTACTCGATCGCGACATCCTCGAACTTCACGACGACAGCGCGCTCGACAAGCGGGTCGGTGGCCGCGGCATCCGCGTCGATATCGCCGGCGTCGACATCCTCGAGGGTTGCCGTGATGTCGATGGCCTCCGATGCGCTCGAGCCTTCACCCAGACGCGGCACCGCGTCGAGGAGGGCCTGCGTGTACGGATGCTTCGGGGCCGCGAAGACCTCGGCGACCGTGCCGGTCTCGACGACGTCGCCCGAGCGCATCACGATCATGCGGTCGGCCATGTCGGCGACGACTCCCATGTCGTGGGTGATGAGCAGGATCGCGGTGCCCAGGCGCTCCTGCAGCGACCGCATGAGCTCGAGGATCTCCGCCTGCACCGTCACGTCGAGAGCCGTCGTCGGCTCGTCCGCGATGAGCAGCACCGGGTCGCACGAGATCGACTGGGCGATCATGGCGCGCTGGCGCTGACCGCCGGAGAGCTGGTGGGGGTACGAGGCGAAGGCCTTCTCGGGGTCGGGGAGCTCGACGAGAGTGAGCAGCTCGACAGCGCGGGTGCGGGCCTCCGACGGCGACAGGTGGAAGTGCTGGCGCAGCGTCTCGACGATCTGCGAGCCGACGGTGAGAACCGGGTTCAGCGCCGTCATCGGCTCCTGGAAGATCATCGCGACCTGACGCCCGCGCACCTGCTGCAGCTGGCTGGGGCGCAGCCCCACGATCTCGCGGCCGCGCAGCTTCGCGCTTCCCGCCACTCGAGAGTTGTTGGGCAGGAGGCCGAGCAGCGCCATCGAGCTCACGCTCTTGCCGGAGCCGGACTCGCCGACGATGGCGAGCACCTCTCCGGTGGCGACCTTGTACGAGACCTTCTTGGCCGCGGGCACCCAGACCCCGTCGACGCCGAAGTCCACCGAGAGGTCGTTGACCTCGAGGACCACCTCGCCGGGGGTGAAGCTGTGCGTCGTGGCGTTCATGATGCGGATCCTTCCGGGATCTCGGTGGCGTCGTGGCGACCCGGTTCGGTCGCCGACGCGGATGGGAGGATGAAGCTGTGGATGAGCGCGACACCCTGGTATTCCGACCGACCACGAGCATCGTGCTGTCGGTGAGCGGCTGGGCCCTCATCGGACTGGGAGGGGCGACAGCCGTCGGCTACGCGATCGCGCTCGGGGAGCCCCATCGCCTGTGGGCGCTCGTGCCGGTCGCGCTGCTCGCGCTGCTGGTGTGGGAACTCTTCTGGCGCCCGCGGGTGGTCGTGACGGACGCGGATGTCACCCTCGTGAACCCGTTCCACACCGTGACGGTCGCCTGGAGCAGCCTGATCGATGTCGACACGCGCTTCGCGCTGACCCTCGTCACCCCGCAGCGTCGCTACCGCGCCGCAGCCGCTCCGGCGCCGGGACCCCTCACTCGTCCGATCACCGGCGCCGCCAGCGCCCACCCGGCGATCGGACCGGCCGATCGCGACGGCGGACGACGCGCGTCGTCGGCGCTCGGGACCGACTCGGGCGACCTCGCGGTGATCGTGCGCGACCGCTGGATGCGCCTGGCCGAAGCGGAACGGATCCCGCTCGGCCAGGCCGACGCACAGCGCGCGCGAGTACGCATTCACCTGGCGAGCCTGGCGACCGTCGTGGCGCTGCTCACCGCGAGCCTGCCCGCGATCGCTCTGGCCTGAACGGATCACCTCAGCTCGACCTCGGCCTCGACCTCGGCGGGCACGTCCTGCACCGGGGCCTCCTTGGTGCGACGCCGCGAGAACCGACGGCTGCGCGGGTCGAAGGCCTCCCGCAGGGCATCGCCGAAGATGTTCGCCGACAGCGCGAGCGCCACGATGAAGAACGCCGGCCACCAGAACAGCCACGGCCGCACCGCGAACGCCGACTGGTTCGCCCCGATGAGCAGACCGAGCGACACATCAGGAGAGCGGATGCCGTAGCCGAGCAGCGAGATCGCCGACTCGAGCAGGATGGCGGCCGCGGCCAGCAGCGACGCCGAGACGATGATGACACCGGTCGCGTTGGGCAGGATGTGACGGAAGATGATGCGGGCGTCGGATGCCCCGGCAACCCGAGCCGCCTCGACGAACTCGCGCTCGCGCAGCGAGAGGAACTCACCGCGCACGAGACGGGCGATGACCATCCAGCTCACGGCGCCGAGCATGACGCCGAGGATCCACACGCCGACAGCGCCCGCGTAGTTTCCGACGACCGCGGCGAGCACGATGGCGGGGATGACGATGAAGACATCCGTGATGCGCATGAGCACCGCATCCACCCAGCCGCGGTAGTAGCCCGCGATCGCGCCGACGATCACGCCGAGCACGACCGCGATCCCCGTGATGAGGATCATCACGACGAACGAGTTCTGGATGCCGCGCATCACCATCGCGAAGTAGTCGCGACCGATGCGGTCCTGTCCGAACGGGTGGTCGCCGAACGAGAACGGCCACAGCTGCAGGGTGGGTGCGCCATCGATGGCGATGTTCGGGTCGGGGTCGGTGAAGTTCCACTTCCACCACCCGTGGATCGGTCCGACGCCGATCGCCGTGGTGGCGAACACCACGATGGCGAGAAGCACGACCAGCGAGACGACGCCGGCGGGGTTGCGCAGGAACCGACGCAGGATCAGGCGCCCCTGACTGACGGAGCGGTGGTCGACCGTGTCGACCGAACTGGGCAGAGAGGTGGACATCAGCGGACCCTCACTCTCGGGTCGAGTGCCGCATAACTGAGATCGGCGAGGAAGTTGAACAGGATGGCCATGAAGGCGATCACGAGGAAGTAGCCCATGACCGGGTAGACGTCACCGCGACCGAGCGAGTTCTGGAAGAGCGCGCCCATGCCGGGGATGCCGAAGATGTACTCGGTGATGATCGCGCCGCCGAGCAGGGCGCCGAGGTCGGTCGCGACCAGCGTCGTGATCGGGATGAGCACGTTGCGGAAGGCGTGGCGCACCACGACGACCCGCTCGGGCATGCCCTTCGCCCGGGCCGTGCGCACGTAGTCCTGCCCGAGCACCTCGATCATTCCGGCGCGCGCGTAGCGCGTGTAACCCGCGAACGAGATCGTCAGCAGCGAGACCGTCGGCAGCAGCAGATGGAAGAAGGTGTCCAGCGCGGACCGCCACATGTTGCCGGGATCATATCCGGGAGTCGACGAGCCGACCGTCGCGATCGGGCGGCCGTTCATGTCGAACATGTAGCCCGGGAAGGACTGCATGAGCCGATCGATGATGATCAGGAACCCGATGAAGAACGCCACGAGAATGCCGATGCGGATGTTCTGTCCACGATCGTCGCCGCCGACGAGGAAGCCGACGAGCGCACCGACGACGAGCGCAGCGATCGCCAGGATCGCGATGGTGCCAACGGTCGAGACATCCAGCAGCGGCTGCACGGCGAAGTACGACGCGATGCCGATGACCGCCACGATGCCGGCTGTGATGAGTCCTCGGCGGTTGTAGATGCCGGCGAGGATCGCCGCGACCGCGGCCGCGATGCCGAGGCTCAGCACGATGATGCCGACGGGGCCGATGGCGGGCTGGGCGAACCAATCGGTCGCGCTCATGTAGATCAGGAGGCCGGCGGAGACCACGAAGGCGGACGCCGTCGTGATGAGGCGCCGACGCATCTCGCCGCCGACGACCGCCTGGATGATCAGCGCGAGCACCAGCCCGATCACGATCGAGAGCCAGATCGGCACCTCTGGTGAGGCCAGGAAGTTGTTGTACCCGATCGCGACGAAGCTCTTGAGCATCGTTGCTGCGAGGAACGACGGGAGCGAGTACAGGAACAGGCTGATGACGGTGAACGTGATGTCGAAACCGCTGTTCTCACGGATGGCCGACAGGATGCCGGTCGCGATGCCGAAGAGGATCGCGAGAATCAGTGCCGCGGTGACCATCTGCACGGTCGAGAGCATGGCGGTCGGCAGCAGGTCGGTGACCTGCGCCCCCTGGAACGTCTGGCCAAGGCTGCACTGCCCGGCGAAGGGGACGAGGCACTTGGCGGCCCCACCGATCCAGATGAACCAGCGCAGCGGCGGCGGGACATCGAGATTGCCGATCTGGATGCGCGCCTGGATCAACTGCTCCTTGTTTGGGAGGATCGAGGTGCGCAGGTCTTCGAGGGGATCGGTGGACAACGCCACCAGGTTGAACATCACGAACGACGCCGCGACGAGAATCAGAACGGAAACGCCGATTCTTCTGAGGATGAATCCGACCAATGTGTGTTTTTCCTCGCTCACGCGCGGAGCTCGCCGGGATCTTCCGGCTCACCCCGCGTCGGTGATCACTGACAGAAGTTGGGGGTGGCGCCCTGATCGGACGCCACCCCCAGCATCATGACCTTACTTGGAGCTGGTGCTCGTCTGCACCGACCACTCCCAGAAGTTCCAGATCGGTCCGGTCTGGTTGCCCATGTACTTGACACCCTGAACCTTGCTGGAGACGCCGTAGATACCGGCGGCCTGGAAGAGCGGGAGGCCGTAGCCCTGCTCGAAGGCGATCTTGTCGATCTGCATCTCCAGATCGGTCAGCTTGGCGGGGTCAAGCGTCGTCTGGGTCTGCGTGGCGAGGTCGTTCGCGGCGGTGAAGCCGTTGTAGTTGCCGCCACCCTGGCTGGTGAACAGCTGCGGGATCTGGGCGGTGCCCACACCCGGGCTGATCCACCCGAACAGCGACGCGTCGTAGTTGCCACCGGCGAGCAGCGACGACCACTTCGGGTCACCGCCGTCGACGACGTTGAAACCGGCCTGCTTGGCCGACGCCTGGATCGCCTGGAACTCGTCGACGCGGTTGGGGTTCTTCGAGTTGTAGAGGATCTTCACGGTCGGGGTCTTGCCGGCGAGCAGGCTCTTGGCCTTCTCGATGTCGACCGAGTCGTAGGCGGACGAGCCGTTCTGTGCAACCGAGGTCGCATACTGCGACTGGTTCGGGAGCCAGATCTGCGAGTCGAGCGGCTTCGCGTCGGGGTTGACCGGCTTCACGATCGCGTCGACGATCTGCTGGCGCGGGATCGTGAGCAGGAACGCCTGGCGCACGGTCGGGTCGCTGAACACCGACGACTTGAAGTTCAGGTCGAGGTGGTCGTACGAGACCTGGTCACCCGTGAGCACGGTGGCGCCGGTGACGGCCTCGAGGGACTTCTTGGTGTCGGCCGATGCCTGGGGGTAGACGATGTCGACCTCGCCGTTCTGGAGGGCGGTCACCTGTGCGGCGGCGTCGGGGATGACGCGCATCACGAGCTTGTCGATCTGCGGCTTCAGGTTGCCGTCGTAGTACGGGTTCAGCGAGAACTCGAGCGACTGTCCCGGAGTCCACGCGGAGAGCACCCAGGGGCCGCTCGACACGAGGAGGTCGGAGTCGGTCGGGAACGACGTGATGTCGTAGCCGGTGTTGATGAACTTCGCCGCGGCCTCGAGGGTCGCATTCGGGGCGACCGGGCTCGACGGGTTACCTGCGGGCAGGCCCTGGAGGAGCTTCGTCAGGTCGGCAGCCGACGAGAGACCGGCCTTCTTCGCGACGATGTGCGCGGGCTGCGCGATCGGCGAGAAGAGGTTCCAGTCGACGTAGGGCTGGCTGTAGACGAGCGTAATCGAGGTGTTGTTGTCGCCCACGGTCGGGAACGCGGTGCTGTTGATTCCCGCGGTCGAACCGGCGATGGCGAAGTACTGCGTGCCCTTGGTGACGTTGCCGTCGGCGTCGAACGTGGCGTCGTCGTAGTGACCCGAGGCGATCGCCCAGGCGAGGACCATGTCATCTGCGGTGATGGGCTGGCCATCCGACCACTTCGCACCCGACTTGAGGGTGTACTTGACCGTCAGCGGGCTGTCCGAGGTCTTCTCGTACGTGCCGATGTCGGTGTTCGCCACGACGTTGAAGTTGTTGTCGGGGTACTGGAACGCCGCACTGGTCAAGTACGCGTACTGACCGTTCGTGTCCAGGTTGCCCTGCGGCGTGTTGTAGTTCAGCGAGGTGAGGTCGTTGACGATGGCCTCAGTGACGGTGCCGCCCGAGCGGGGCTTGGTGGTGGTGCCGCTCGTGGTGCAGCCCGCCAGCAGGAGGGCACCCGCGGCTGCTGCCGCGATCACCACTCCGAGACGTGACTTCTTCAACTTGGTGACTCCTTATGAGAAGGGATGTGGCCCCACACGAAGTCCGAAAACTTCGCATGGCGCAGATACGGAAACCCTAAGCACGGCCATCCGCCTGTTCAAAGCCGGACCGGAAACCGTTACATACCCTTAACGCGAATGACGGTGCGATGCGCAATCTGCACAGTCGGGGTGCAGAGCGGGCCGATGCGCCTTTTACCTGCGCATCACGGCGGAAGCGGCATCCCGTGAAACGATGCCGGGGTGACCGAGACGACGCGTCCCTTTCCCGCCGAGCGCCCGCGGGCCGTGGGCTTCGACCGCACCCGGCTGCGCTGGGAGGTCTGGCTCGTCCTCGGCGTCAGCGTCGGCCAGTCGGCCCTGTACTCGGTGCTGTCGATCGTGCGCACGACGATCGAGACGATGTCTCGCGGCCAGACGGTCGGCGACGCGCAGACGCAGCTGAACCCCACGCAGGACGCTGCGGCGTTCTGGGACATCCTCTACCAGTTCCTCGATGTGTTCTTCAGCTTCGTGCTGATCGCGCTGGTCGTCTACCTGCTGTGGAGCGCGGGCGACAGCGCGCTGCGACGCATCGGGCTCGACTTCCGCCGATTCGGCGGCGACCTGGATCGTGCGGCGCTTCTCGCCGCGGTCATCGGCGTGCCAGGGCTCGGGCTCTACGTGGTCGGTCGACTGCTCGGGCTGACCCTTCAGGTGCAGGCGTCGCCCCTGGATGCCGCGTGGTACACCGTCCCGCTCCTCCTGCTCGCGGCGCTGCGCGCCGGCGTGCTCGAGGAGGTCGTGTTCAACGGCTACCTCTTCGACAGGCTGCGGCGGCTCGGCTGGTCGTGGTGGGCGATCATCCTCACCGCAGCGGGTCTGCGAGGGCTCTACCACGCGTATCAGGGCGTTCCCGCGATCATCGGCAACGCGGTGATGGGGGTCGTCTTCGGCTGGTGCTATCGCCGCTGGGGCCGGGTGATGCCGTTGGTGATCGCCCACACCCTCATCGACGTCGTCGCGTTCATCGGATATCCGCTCGCCGTCTCGCTCTGGCCGGGCGTCTTCGGCTGAGCCGCCGCGGTGCACCGGTGCGCCGAGGCGCCGGTGCACAAGTGAGCCGGAAGGCACGACGCGCGACCTACGGCCGACCGTGCGTCGCGGAACGCTCCGTCCCACGGCTGCGGGAGCGGGCACGTCGTGACGTTCCCTCCACCGCGCGGCGAATGCGATCACTGTGCACCGGTGTGAGGGGATGCACGGTCGATCGGGCGGCGCGGCGGGGAGGCTGGCGGGATGAGCGTCACTGCGATCCTCGTCCCCTCGCCGGTCCCCCTCGAGATCGCCGACGACGATGCTCCGGTCAGGCGTCCGCGCGACCTCCCCGGGTATCACCGCGTCCGACGCGGCGTCTACGCCCCTCAACATGAGTGGGACCGCCTGGCCGCCCGTGAGCGCTACCTCACGCGCGTGCACGCCCTGGCGGCGATACGCCCGAACACCGTGTTCTGCATGGAGTCCGCGGCGGCACTCCTCGGACTCCCGTTGTTCGGCGAGCCGCGCCGCATCCATGCCTTCGCTCCCGGGCTGCGTCGATCCACCTCGTTCGGCGATGTCACCGTGCACACCAGCGCGACTGCCCGGCGCGTCGACGCGGGCGGTACGATCGCCGTCGTCGACGCGGCCGACACATCCATCGACCTCGCGCACGTGCTGCCCCCGGCGTTCGGCCTCGCCGTGATGGATGCCGCGATCGCCGCGCACCCCGCAGCATCGACGATGCGTGACGAACTGCAGCACCGCCTCGAGACGCGCGTACCGGCCCACGGGAGGCGCCGCGCGGAATGGGCGTTGGGGTTCGCGGTCGCGAACAGCGAGTCCGTCGGGGAGTCGGTCAGTCGAGCCGTGATCTCCTGGCTCGGGTTCGAGGCACCCGAGCTGCAGTGCGTCTTCCGGGGCGAGGGTGCTCGCGATCGAACGGACTTCTTGTGGCGACGGGCGTCGGTCGCCGGGGAGTTCGATGGGTGGGACAAGTACCCAACCCACGATCCGCGAGCCGCACGGGCCGCATTCATCGCGGAGAAGCGACGCGAGGACCGCCTGCGACGCCAGCTTCGCGCCGTCGTGCGATGGGAGTGGCGGGATGCGCTCCATCCGCACCGTCTCGAGCGGCTCCTCGCGCAGGCCGGTGTGCCACGCACCGATCGTCGACGCCCGTCGCTGCTCCCCGACGTGGGCCGCAACCCGCGCTCGACCTAGAGCCCCGCGCGGACCGGGCGCCCACCGGGGCGGGGTGGGCGCCCGGCCGCCCTCACGGCGTCGACACGGCACGTTGCGCGGAGGGCGCGGGGCAGCGCGCCGCGCATCGTGGCTTCTCGCGCGGATGGGTTGCGGCAGAGCGGCGGCGCTGCGGCCACGGCGGCGCGGCGGCAGCAGACGGGCGGCGGCCACGCGGCCGCAGCCGCGGCCGCGGCCGCGCCGACGCAGCGGTCAGGCGAACGCCTCCACGGGCGGGCAGGCGCACACCAGGTTGCGGTCGCCGAAGGCGTTGTCGATGCGGCGCACCGGCGGCCAGTACTTGCCGCGCACGAGGGATGCCACGGGGTAGACCGCCAACTCCCGCGAGTAGGGATGCTCCCACTCCCCCGCGATGACCGCCTGCGCCGTGTGGGGCGCGTTCACGAGCGGATTGTCGTCGGCGGGCCATTCGCCCGCGCCCACGGCGATCGCCTCCGCCTTGATGGAGATCATCGCTTCGATGAAGCGGTCGAGCTCGGCGACATCCTCCGACTCGGTCGGCTCGACCATGAGCGTGCCCGCGACGGGGAACGACATGGTCGGCGCGTGGAAGCCGTAGTCGATCAGCCGCTTCGCGACGTCGTCGACGGTCACGCCGGTCTCGTCTCGCAACGGCCGCAGGTCGAGGATGCACTCGTGCGCCACGAGCCCGTTCTCGCCCGTGTACAGCACCGGATAGTGCGACCGCAGGCGCTGAGCGACGTAGTTGGCGGCGAGCACGGCGTGCGAGGTGGCGTCGCGCAGCCCTTCGGGCCCCAGCATCCGCACGTATGCCCACGAGATGGGCAGGATCGAGGCGGAACCGTAGGGCGCCGCGGAGATCGCTCCGCCGTCGAAGGTGAACCCGCCGGCGTGCTCGTGGCGCTGCGCCTGGCCGTGCGACGGCAGGAACGGTGCGAGGTGCGCCTTGGCGGCGACGGGCCCGACTCCGGGGCCGCCCCCGCCGTGCGGGATCGCGAACGTCTTGTGCAGGTTCAGGTGGGACACGTCGCCGCCGAGGTCACCGAACCGCGCGAATCCGAGCAGCGCGTTGAGGTTGGCACCGTCGATGTAGACCTGACCGCCCGCGTCGTGCACCGCCTGGGTGATCGCGAGCACGTCGTGCTCATACACACCGTGGGTCGACGGGTAGGTGATCATCAGCGCGGAGAGCGCATCGGCGTGCAGCGCGATCTTCGCGCGCAGGTCGTCGAGGTCGACGTTGCCCGCATCGTCGCACGCGACCACGACCACGCTCATGCCGGCGAGCACCGCGGATGCCGCATTCGTGCCGTGTGCGGACGACGGGATGAGACACACGGTGCGCGAGAGGTCGCCGCGGGACAGGTGGTAGCCGCGAATCGCGAGGAGCCCGGCGAGCTCGCCCTGCGAGCCGGCGTTCGGCTGCAGCGAGACGGCGTCGTAGCCGGTGAGCTCGGCGAGCCAGCCCTCGAGCTGCGTGACCAGCTCGAGGTAGCCCTCGACGTCCTCGGCGGGCGCGAACGGATGGATCTTCGCGAACTCGGGCCACGAGACCGCCGCCATCTCGGTGGCCGCGTTGAGCTTCATCGTGCACGAGCCGAGCGGGATCATGCCGCGGTCGAGCGCGTAATCGCGATCGGCGAGGCTCTTGAGGTACCGCATCATCTGCGTCTCGGAACGGTGCGCGTGGAACACCTCGTGCGTGAGGAACTCGTCGATGCGCGACAGCGATGCCGACAGGTGCGCGGAAACACCCAGCGCGCCGGCGCGCGCCGCGCCCGCCGCTCCCCCGAACGCCTGCACGACCGCGTCGAGGTCGGCTGCGGTGGTGGTCTCATCGACCGAGACGCCCACGGTGTCGTCGTCGACGAGAAGCAGCTGGATGCCGCGGCCGTGCGCGTCCGCCACGATCGCCGCCGCGCGGCACGGCACGCGCACGCGCACCGTGTCGAAGAACGCGTCGTGCACGAGCTCGGCGCCGGTCGACGTGAGCGCGTCCGCGAGTGAGGAGGCGCGGGCGGCGACCGCCCGGGCGATCTCCCGCAGGCCGTCGGGGCCGTGATACACGGCGTACATCGAGGCCATGACCGCCAGCAGCACCTGCGCGGTGCAGATGTTCGACGTCGCCTTCTCCCGCCGGATGTGCTGTTCCCGCGTCTGCAGCGACAGCCGGTAGGCGGGGTGGCCCGCGGCATCCTGCGACACACCCACCAGGCGACCCGGAAGCTGGCGCTCGAGACCCGCCCGCACCGCCATGTAGCCGGCGTGGGGTCCGCCGAAGCCGAGCGGCACGCCGAAGCGCTGGGTCGTGCCGACCGCCACGTCGGCGCCGAGAGATCCCGGCGAGCGCAGCAGGGTGAGGGCGAGGAGGTCCGCCGCGACGACGACCTTTCCGCCCGCGGCCTGCACGGCGGCGATGGCCTCGGTGGGGTCCCACACGCGGCCGGATGCCCCGGGGTATTGGATGAACGCGCCGAACACGTCGATGTCGGCGGGCGGCGGCGACTGGTCGAAGCTCGTCTCGTGCAGGTCGATGCCGACCGCGGCGGCACGGTGCGCCAGCAGCGACTTGGTCTGCGGCAGTGCGTCGGCGTCGACGAGGAACACCGTCGAGCGGGACTTCGAGGCGCGGCGCGCGAGCAGCATGCCCTCGACGACGGCCGTGGACTCGTCGAGCATCGACGCGTTGGCCGTGTCGAGCCCGGTGAGGTCGGCGACCATCGTCTGGAAGTTGATGAGCGCCTCGAGGCGACCCTGGGAGATCTCGGGCTGGTATGGCGTGTAGGCCGTGTACCAGGACGGGTTCTCGAACACGTTGCGCGCGATGACCGACGGCGTGTTCGTGTCGTAATAGCCGAGCCCGATCATGGGTCGCAGCACCCGATTGCGCGCAGCGAGCCCGCGCAACTCCGCGAGCGTCTCCTGCTCGGTGGCCGCGGACGGCAGGGCCGCCAGCGTCTCGCGAGGGGTGAGGATGGCGTCGGGCACCGCGACCCGCACGACGGCATCGGCGTCGGCGTAGCCGAGCGTCTGCGCGAGGCGTGCGCTGTCGCCCGCCGTGCCGATGTGGCGGGAGCGGAAGGCGTCGCTCACGCAGCGCCGCCGGTGAGCTCGTCGTAGGCGGCGCGATCGAGGAGCCCCTCGATCGCCTCACCATCGAGCTCGACCCGCACGAGCCACGCCGCGAAGGCGTCGGCGTTCACGAGCGCCGGGTCGCTGTCGACGTCGCCGTTCACCTCGATGACGCGGCCGGACACGGGCGCGTAGAGCTCGCCGACCGACTTCGTCGACTCGATCTCGCCGCACACCTGGCCGGCGGTCACCGTGCCGTCGATGGCGGGGAGCTCGACGAACACCACGTCGCCGAGCTTCTCGGCGGCGTAGTCCGTGATGCCGAAGGTGGCGACATCCCCTTCGATGAGCACCCATTCGTGCTCGGCGGTGTACTTGAGTGCGTCGCGGTCGGTCATGCGTTCCTCCGATAGAAGGGCGGGGTGGTCACGGTGGCGGGGATGAGAGTGCCGCGCACGTCGATCGCGAGAGCCGTGCCGGGGGCGGCGTGCGCGGGCGAGACGTAGGCGAGTGCGATCGGGTGTCCGAGCGTGGGGCTGAGCGCGCCGGAGGTGATCTCTCCGACCGCGTCGCCGTCGGGCGTGCGCACCTCGTAGCCGGCGCGGCCGGCGCGCCTGCCCTCGGCGACCAGCCCGACGAGCACCGGGCGATCGGTGGGGTCGGCGGCCTCGAGCGCGGCCTTTCCGACGAAGTCGGGCTTGTCGAGCACGGGCACGCGGCCGAGACCGGCCTGCGCGGGCAGGGTGTCGAGCGTCAGCTCGTGGCCGTAGAGCGGCATGCCGGCCTCGAGGCGCAGCGTGTCGCGGGCGGCGAGCCCGGCGGGCACGAGCCCGACCGGCTCGCCCGCGACAAGGAGGGCGTCCCAGAGCCGCGCCGCGATGCCGACGGGGGCGAGGAGCTCGAAGCCGTCTTCACCCGTGTACCCGGTGCGCAGCACCAGCACGTCGGCGTCGAAGGCGCGCGCCCGCGACCACGCGTAGTACTTCAGGTCGGCGACCGGGGGCGCGACATCCGTCAACTCGTCGAGGGCGGCGAGCACCTCGACGGCGCGCGGGCCCTGCACCGCCAGCAGGGCATAGTCGTCACTGACGTCGGCGACGGATGCCGCGAACTCCCCCACCCGCTCGGCGAGCGCCGCGGCGACGGGCCCGCGGTTGCCCGCGTTCGCGATCACGAGGAACCGCTCGTCGGCGAGTCGATAGACGATCAGGTCGTCGATGACGCCGCCCGACGGGGCGAGCAGCAGCGAGTACTTCGCCTTGCCGATCGCGAGGGCAGACAGGCGGCCGGCGAGCGCGGCGTCGAGGTAGGCGCCGGCATCCGCGCCGACGACGTCGAACTCGGCCATGTGCGAGATGTCGAACAGGCCCGCCGCCTCGCGCACCGCGCGGTGCTCGGCGAGATCGGACGAGTAGCGCACCGGCATGAGCCAGCCGCCGAAGTCGGTGAACGAGGCACCGAGGGCGTCGTGACGGGCGTGCAGCGCCGTCGTGCGGGATGTGGAGGTGGGGTCGGTCATGAGTTCTCCCGTGCAGGGGCGGGCGACCGTCAATCGACGGTCTCGAACTCCCCCTCTGTCATCGGCCTGAGAGCTTGCTCGCGGCATCCGTCACAGAGTCGGATGCCGCGGCTTTCACCGTCGGCGGACGCGTATGCGTCGCTTTCCAGAGCGGCCCGACCGGGGCGGTACGGCTACCTGAGAGATTGGCGGGGAGGCTTGCTCCTTCGGTGCCCGTCGCCGGCTGCGACGGAGCTCTCCCGCTACGGTCACGGGGCCTTGTTGACTTGTGCGGCCAGCTTAGCGGCACCGGTGCGCTCAGCGGATGCAGGCGCCCGACGACACGGTCTGCTGCATGCTCTCCGCCTGGGCGACCACCGAGGTCAGCTCGGCGGTGGTCATCGCGTAGCCGACGTTGGGGTCGCTGTCGCTGCGGGCGAAGACGATGCCCACAGCCCGTCCCGACGCGTCGAGGAGCGGCCCGCCGGAGTTGCCGGGCCGCACCACGGCGTCCAGGGCGTAGATGTCGCGCACGTCCGATCCGCTCCCGTAGATGTCGGGCACCCGCGCCTCTCCCACGCTCGTGACCGAGGCGTTCCCCGACGTGAACGGGCCGCCATAGGGATAACCCTGCACGACGGCGGCGGCGCCGGCGGTGAGTGTCGCGCCGAGCGGGATGGCTGCGGCATCCAGCCCGTCGGTCGCGATGACCGCGATGTCGTTGTGCGGATCGTCGTACACGATGCGACCCTCGACGGCGGCGCGACCCGGGAGCTCCACGATGGGGTTCGTGACTCCGGCGACGACATGCGCGTTGGTGACGACACGGTCCGGAGCGATCACGAAGCCGGATCCCGTGGAGGTCTCGCTGCACGCATAGGCCGTGCCCGAGATACGGGCGACCGACTGCGCGGCGGCGTTGAGTGCCGGGTCGGCGAGGTCGATCGGGGCGGCGGCGGGTGCGGTGGCGGCTCCGTCGAGCAGCGCCCCGAACTGCGGCAGCCCGTCGCTGAGCACCCCCTGGCGCAGCTGCGCGAGGGCCTGCGACAGCGGGCTCGGGGTGAGATCGTCGATCGTGCGCAGCACCGTCGACGACGCGACGGCAGGGGCGAGCACGGGCGTGCCCGTCACCACCACGCTCTGCCCCACGAGCGAGATCGCGAGGGCGGCGACGACGACGCTCAGCGCGCCTCCCAGGACGCGATCGACGATGCCGAGGCGCAGGCGGTCGACGCCGCGCCGCAGGCGCATGCCGATGGCGCCGCCGAGCGTGCCGCCCGCGAACAGGAGCGCGATGCCCGCCGCGAGCACGATGAGTCCGCGCCACTGGGACCACGGCACAACGCCCGACAGCAGCGGCAGCAGCCACCACGCGGCGGCGCCCGCCGCCACGACGCCGAGCAGTGCACCGGCGCTCGCGAGAAGACCCCGGGCGATGCCACCGGCGAGCGCGCCGATGAGCAGGAGCACCGCGATCACATCGACGACGAGCGACATGGATGCCTCCTCCTCCCCCGCCTGGATGTCTCACGGTACGACGGATCCGCTGGGAATCGTCCCGGTTTGCCTTCGAGTCATCGAGACTCTAAGATCGCTTCTGGTCATCATGACACTAACCATCCGTTCCGAGAGCGCCGCGTCGGCACCGTCCCCGTCGGACCCGACGCGCGTCGCCGTGTCGACCGTGATCTTCACCCTGCGGCGGCCCGACGGGTGCGACCTGCCCGTGCTCTCCCTGCCGCTCGTGCGCCGCACCCGTGACCCGTACGGCGACTTCTGGGCCCTCCCCGGCGGATGGCTCGACGCCGACGAGGAGCTGGAGGATGCGGCATCCCGCACCCTCGGCGAGACGACCGGCCTCGCCGCGAGCTACCTCGAGCAGCTCTACGCCTTCGGCGCCATCGACCGCTCCCCCTCGCGGGTCATCTCGATCGTCTACTGGGCGCTGCTGCGCTCCGACGACGTCGACGCTCAGCTGGCCGCGCACCTCGCCGCCGGCGACGCCCCCGAGAACGTCGAGTGGTTCGACGCCGCCCACCTGCCGACCCTCGCCTTCGACCACAACGCGATCGTCGACTACGCCCTGTGGCGCCTGCGCAACAAGGTGGGCTACAGCCGCATCGCCCACGGCTTCCTGCCCGGATCGTTCACGCTCGCTGAGCTGCGCGAGGTGTACGAGGCGATCCTCGAGCGCCGCCTGGACCCTGCCAACTTCCGCCGCCAGGTGGAGGGCTCCGGAACCCTCATCCCCACCGACGACTTCCGCACGGGCAGCCATCGACCGGCGCGCCTGTACCGGTACAACCACGACGTCGAGCTCTCCGATCGCGGGCCGCTCGGCACCGCCCCGCCCGCTTCTCGCGAACAGTCAGCCACACCGCACACCCCGAAGGAGGCGCGATGAGCGCCGTCAACATCGCCCTGCGCCCGCGCGACGAGATCGATCCGTCGGTCGACCACGTCATCCAGTCGCTCGTCTCCGGCGGATCCGCCGACGCGACCTGCACGACCGACCTCGCGGCCGGCCCGTGGACGTTCGACGTGAGCGAGGGCTACGGGCCCGGTGCCTCGATGGGTGACGTCATCCCCACCGGGTCACCCCGCCAGGGCTCGCTGCCGCAGGAGTACCGCGACGCCGACCCGGCCGATCTGGATGACCGCATCCGTGCGGCGAAGCAGATGCTCGGCGACCGCGTCGTCGTACTCGGCCACTTCTACCAGCGCGAGGAGGTCGTGCGGCACGCCGACTACGTCGGCGACTCGTTCCAGCTCGCGACCGCCGCGAAAGCCCACCCCGACGCCGAGGCGATCGTGTTCTGCGGCGTGCACTTCATGGCCGAGACCGCCGACCTCCTCTCCGGAGCGGACCAGGCCGTCATCCTCCCGAACCTCGCCGCCGGCTGCTCGATGGCCGACATGGCCGACATCGATCAGGTCGAGGAGTGCTGGGAGCAGTTGGCTGAGATCTACGGCGACATGGATGCCGCGGACGCCGACGGGCTCGTGCCGGTCATCCCGGTCACCTATATGAACTCGTCCGCCGCGATCAAGGGATTCGTCGGCCGCCACGGCGGCATCGTCTGCACGTCGTCGAACGCGCGCACGGTGCTCGAGTGGGCGTTCGAGCGCGGACGCCGCGTGCTGTTCTTCCCCGACCAGCACCTCGGCCGCAACACGGCCAAGGCCATGGGTGTGCCCCTCGCGCAGATGCCGATGTGGAATCCGAACCGTCCCCTCGGCGGCTCGAACGCCGACGAGCTCGCGGATGCCCGCGTCATCCTCTGGCACGGGTTCTGCTCGGTGCACCGTCGCTTCTCGGTCGCCCAGATCGACAAGGCGCGTGCCGAGCACCCCGGCGTGCGCGTGATCGTGCATCCCGAGTGCCCGATGGACGTCGTCGATGCGGCCGACGAGGCCGGATCGACCGACTACATCCGCAAGGCGATCGAGGCGGCGACCGAGCCCACGACGTTCGCGATCGGCACCGAGGTCAACCTCGTGCAGCGCCTCGCCGCCCAGCACCCGCAGCACGAGATCTTCTGCCTCGACCCGGTCGTGTGCCCGTGCTCGACGATGTACCGCATCCACCCCGGCTACCTCGCCTGGACACTCGAGTCCCTGGTCGCGGGAGAGGTCGTCAACCGCATCACGGTGCCGGGCGACGTCGCCGACCCCGCCCGCATCGCGCTCGAGCGCATGCTCGCGGCGAAGCCGCCGGCAGGACGCGTCGAGACGCCGGGGAGCGCGCGGTGAGCCGCAGCATCCACGCCGTCGTCGTCGGCAGCGGCATCGCGGGTCTCACCGTCGCGCGCGACGCCGCCCGCGTGGGGGTGCGGGTCACCCTCGTCACGAAGGACGAGCTGGCCCACGCGAACACCCGATACGCCCAGGGCGGCATCGCGGGCGTCATGTTCGACGACGACAGCGTCGAGGACCACATCGCCGACACCCTCACCGCCGGCGCGGGCCTCGGCGACCCCGCGGCCGTGCGTGTGCTGGCGACCGAGGGGCCGGCGCGCATCCGCGAGCTGATCGGGCTCGGCGTCGCCTTCGACCGGGATGCCGCCGGGTCGCTGCGCAAGGGACTCGAAGCCGCGCACTCCTACCCCCGCGTGCTGCACGCGGGGGGAGACGCGACGGGTGCCGAGATCGAGCGGGCGCTGGTCGCGGCCGTGCGGGCGTCGGGTGTGGAGATCGTCGAGCACGCGTTCCTCGTGGACCTCGTCGTCGCGCACGGGCGTGTGAGCGGCGTCGAGCTGCAGCAGGGCGATGCCCGCCGCACGATTCACGCCGATGCCGTGGTGCTCGCGACCGGCGGCGCCGGCCAGCTCTTCGCGCACACCACCAACCCCGTGGTCGCCACGGCCGACGGCATCGCCGCCGCTCTGCGCGCGGGGGCCGCTGTCGCCGATCTCGAGTTCGTGCAGTTCCACCCGACCGTGCTCGCCACCGGTGACGCGTTCCTCGTGTCGGAGGCCGTGCGCGGCGAGGGCGCGACCCTCATCGACCAGGACGGCCGGCGCTTCGCGTTCGATGCGCACCCCGACGGCGAGCTGGCCCCGCGCGACGTCGTCGCCCGGGCGATCGCCGCCCGCATGGCGGCGCAGGGAGGCGCGCCGGTCGCGCTCGACGCGACCCGGCTGCACGCACCCGGCACGGCCGCCTTCCTCGCCGGACGGTTCCCCACGATCGATGCCGCCGTGCGCGAGCGCGGCCTCGACTGGGCGCGGGAACCCATCCCGGTGACGCCCGCGGCGCACTACCTCATGGGCGGCGTCGTGACCGACCTCGACGGCCGCACCACCCTGCCCGGCCTCTACGCCGTCGGCGAGACGGCCCGCACCGGGGTGCACGGCGCGAACCGACTGGCCTCGAACTCGCTGCTCGAGGGCGCCGTCTTCGGCGCGCGCGCCGCGGCGGCTCTGACCACAGACGCGGATGCCGCGTGGCCCGCGCCGGCACTCCCGGCGGCGCCCGCACCGCTCGAGACCGCCGCGCCCGCCGCCGACGCCCCACCGTTCACGCGCGCCGCGCTGCAGGAGCTGCTGTGGCAGCACGCCGGTCTCGTGCGCGACGACCGCGGGCTCGCGCGAGCGGCATCCGTGCTCGCCGCGTGGTCGCTGCCGCACGCCGCCGCATCGTCGGTCGCCGGATGCGAGGACGAGAACCTGCTGCAGGTCGCCGTCGCGCTCGTCGCGGCTGCGCGTGCGCGCACTGTCTCGGTCGGGGCGCACTTCCGCGCCGACGCGGACCCGGCCGCAGCGGCGGACGCCGCGGCATCCGTCACCGAGGTCGTCGCATGCTGACCGCCCGCACCATCGACCGCATCGTCACGCTTGCGCTCGACGAGGACGCCCCGTGGGGCGACCTCACCAGCGAGACGCTGATCCCCGCCGACGCGGTCGCGACAGCCGACCTCGTCGCGCGCGAGGACGGCGTCTTCGCCGGAGGCGAGGTGTTCGCGGCCGCCTTCCGGCTGACCGACCCGGCCATCGAGGTGGGTCTGCACGTCGCCGACGGCGGCCGGTTCATCGCCGGACGCCGGCTCGCGACGGTGACCGGGCCGGCGCGGGGCGTGCTCACCGCCGAGCGCATCGGGCTCAACTTCGCGCAGCGCATGTCGGGCATTGCCACCCTCACCGCACGCTACGTCGACGCGATCGCGGGCACCGGTGCGCGCATCGTCGACACCCGCAAGACGACCCCGCTGCTGCGTGCGTTCGAGCGCCACGCGGTGGCCGCCGGCGGCGGGCACAACCACCGGTTCTCGCTGTCCGACGCGGTCATGGCCAAGGACAACCATCTGGGCGTGCTGACCGCGACCGGGGCCGATCTCACCGACGCGCTCCGCGAGGCGATCGCGAGGCTCCCCCACACCGCGCACGTCGAGGTCGAGGTCGACCGCGTCGACCAGATCGAGGCCGTCGTCGCGGCGGGGATCGGCACGATCATGCTCGACAACTTCACCGTCGACCAGCTGCGCGAGGGTGTCGCCACCGTCGCCGGACGGGCGCGGATCGAGGCGTCCGGCGGGGTGAGCCTCGACACCGTGCGGCAGATCGCTGAGACCGGTGTCGACGTCATCTCGGTCGGCGCGCTCACCCACTCGGCGCGCGCGCTCGACCTCGGGCTCGACCTGCGCATCGACCTCGGGCGATGAGCGGGCTCTACCTCGACAACGCCGCGACCACGCCCGTGCGCCGCGAGGTGCTCGAGGCCATGGCACCGTTCCTCACGAGCGTGTTCGGCAACCCGTCGAGCCACCACGAGCTCGGCGATGCGGCGGCCCGCGCGCTCGACGACGCGCGGCGCCGGGTCGCCGCGGTGCTCGGCATGCGCGCGGGCGACATCACGTTCACCTCGGGCGGCACCGAGGGCAACAACCTCGCCCTCAAGGGCATCGCGATCGCCGCGGCATCCGCGCGCGGCGCGCGCCACGTGATCACGACTCCCATCGAGCACGAGTCGATCCTCGAGTCGGCGCGCTACCTGCGCCGGGTGCACGGGTTCGACGTCGACCTGGTGCCGGTCGACGAGACAGGACGCGTCGACCCAGCGGAGCTCACCGCCCTGCTGCGCGACGACACCGCGGTCGTCAGCATCGGGTACGCGAACAACGAGATCGGCACCGTGCAGGATGCCGGGGCCCTCGCCGCAGCGACCCGCACGGCGGGCGTACCCCTGCACCTCGACGCCGTGCAGGCCGCGGGGTGGCTGCCTCTCGCCGGCACGGGCGCCGACGCGCTCGTCATCGCCGGGCACAAGCTCGGTGCGCCGAAGGGAACCGGGGTGGCGGCGATCCGCGGGCGCGTTCCCGTCGAGCCGCTGCTGCACGGCGGCGGGCAGGAGCGCGGGCGGCGCAGCGGCACCGAGAACGTCGCGGGCGCCGTGGCGATCGCAACCGCCCTCGAGCTCGCCGAGGCCGAGCGCGAGGCCTCTGCCGCGCGCGTCGCCGCGCTGCGCGACGAGTTCGTCGCCGCCGCCCTCGTGCGGCTGCCGCAGGCGCGCCTCACCGGCGACCCCGTGCATCGACTGCCCGGCACCGCGAGCTTCACCTTCGCCGGCACGAGCGGCGAGGCAGTGCTGCTCGAGCTCGAACGCCGCGGCGTCGTCACCTCGAGCGGCTCGGCATGCGCCGCGGGCAGCGACGAGCCCTCGCACGTGCTGCTCGCCCTCGGGGTCGACCCGGTCGTCGCGCAGACCTCCGTGCGGTTCACGTTCGACCATCACGGTCACATCGACCCCCAATATCTCGCGAACGCGCTCACCTCCGCCGTGGCCGCCGTAGGATCGGCCGGGTGAGTTCCCCGGCGGTGACCGTCATCGTTCCCGGTTTCGACGTCGCCGCCTACGCCGATGAGGCGCTGGCCTCGCTGCGTGCGCAGACCCGAGACGACTGGCGTGCGGTGCTCGTCGACGACGGCTCGAGCGATGCGACCGGGGCGATCTACGCGGCGGCCGCGGCATCCGACCATCGCTTCGAGGTGATCACGCACCACCGTCAGCGCGGCCTCGCCGCCGCGCGCAACACCGGTCTCGACGCCGTCACGACGCCGTACGTCGCCTTCCTCGACTCCGACGACCGCTACACCCCCGCAGCCCTCGAGACGATGCTCGGCACGCTCGAGGAATCCGGCAGCGATCTCGCGATCGGCGCCTACGTGCGCCTGCGCCCGCAACCCGGCGGCGGGTATGCGAGCGGACCCGTGCAGCCCTGGGTGAGCGCCGCGACCGCGCCCGCCCGCCGCGGCGTGACGCTCGCGGAGCACCCCGAGGCATCCGGCAACATCGTGGCCTGGTCGAAAGTGTCCCGCGCCGACTTCTGGCAACGCACCGGGCTGCGCTTTCCTGAGGGACGCCTCTACGAGGACCAGCAGGTCGCGCAGCGCATGTACACGCTCGCCCGCGCATTCGACACGGTTCCCGACGTGATCGTGGAGTGGCGCGAGCGGGCCGACGGAACCTCCATCACCCAGCACGAGAGCACGCTCGGGGTGCTGCGGGACTGCCTCGACGCGATGGCCGCGGGGCTGGCCGTGCTCGACGACGCGGGTCAGCACGCCGCCGCCGACGCCCGCGTGCGACTGATGCTCACGATGGATGTGCCGCGTCTCGCGCGCATCGCCGAGACGCATCCGGATGCCGCCTACCGCCGCGCCCTCGGAGAGTTCACCCGTGCGCTCACCGCGCGCAGCAGCGAGCGCGAGGACGGCCGCGAGGCATCCGTCGCCGCGACCTGGTGACGCTCAGACGGGCCTGTCCGCGTCGAGGTCGGTGACCGCCGCGAGCTGCTGGGCGGCGAGCGCCGCGTAGAGCCCACCGGCCGCGAGCAGCGACTCGTGCGTGCCCGACTCCACGATGCGACCGCGCTCGACCACGTGGATGACGTCGGAGGCGATGACCGTCGACAGCCGGTGCGCGACGGTGATGGTCGTGCGCCCGCGCGCCGCGGTGTCGAGGGCCTCCTGCACGATGCGCTCGGACACCGTGTCGAGTGCCGAGGTGGCCTCGTCGAGCAGCAGCACCGGCGGATCCTTCAGCAGCACGCGCGCGATCGCGATGCGCTGCTTCTCACCGCCCGACAGCCGGTACCCGCGTTCGCCCACGACGGTGTCGTAGCCGTGCTCGAAGCCCTCGATGACGTGATGGATGTTGGCCGCGCGGCAGGCCGCCTCGAGCTCGGCGTCGGTCGCCTCCGGCTTCGCGTAGCGAAGGTTGTCACGGATGGTCGCGTGGAAGAGGTACGTCTCCTGCGACACGATGCCGATGTCGTCGATGATCGCGGCGTGCCGCAGGTCGCGCACGTCGGCGCCCGCGAACCGCACCGTGCCACCCGTGGCCTCGTAGAGCCGCGGCGTGAGGTAGAGGATCGTGGTCTTGCCGGCCCCCGACGGCCCGACGAATGCGACGTGCTGGCCGGGCTCGACGGTGAACGAGACGTCGTCGAGCGTCGGGCGCGCTTCGCTCGACGAGTCGGGGTAGCGGAACGACACCCCCTCGAAGCGCACCTCGCCGCGCGGGCCCGGCGCCTCCGCGACGCCGATCGCCCCCGGCCGGTCGCGGATCGCGGGCGTGAGGTCGAGGTACTCGAAGATGCGCGCGAACACCGCGCCCGAGGTCTGCAGGTCGAGGGTCACGCGCATGAGGCCCATGAGCGGCTGCAGCAGCCGGGCCTGCACGGTGGCGAACGCGACGATGGTGCCCGCCGTGATCGTGTCGGCCCCGCCGCCGATCAGAAGGCCCGCGACCAGGTAGATGACGGCCGGCACGCTCGCCATGATGACGCCGACGAGCGAGAAGAAGCCCTGTCCGCTCATCGCCTGTCGCACCTGCAGGCGCACCTGGTTGGCGTTCTCCTCGCGGAAGCGCCCCAGCTCGTCGCCCTGACGGTTGAACGACTTCGAGAGCAGGATGCCGCTCACACTCAGGCTCTCCTGCGTGATGGCGGTCAGCTCCGAGAGCGACTCCTGCGTCTGGCCGGCGATGCGCGCGCGCACCTGGCCGACCCGCCGCTGCACGACGGCCAGCACCGGCATCAGGACGACCGCGATCACCGTCAGGCGCGGGTCGATCAGCACCATCGCGACGATGGAGGCGACCACCGTCACCGTATTGCCGAGCACGCTCGTCACGGTGTTGGTGAGCACCGACGACACGGCGCCGACGTCGTTCTGCAGACGCGACTGGATGACGCCCGTCTTGGTGCGGGTGAAGAAGGCCAACTCCATGGCCTGCAGGTGGTCGAACATGCGCACGCGCAGGTCGCCGGTGACGGCGTTTCCGACGGTGGCGGTGAGCCACGTCTGCCAGAAGTTCAGCGCCGCCGAGAGCAGGAAGAGCGCGACAGTGATCGAGACGAGCTCGACGAGCAACGGGATGCGGGGTCCGCCTCCGGCGGTCGGGAACAGGGCGTCGTCGAAGATGCGCTGCACGATCAGCGGCGGGATGACCGCGACGGCCGCACCGAGCAGCACGGCGACGATCGTGAGTGCCAGGCGCGCGCGATACGGCCGGAACAGCTCGGCGACCCGGCGCCCGAGGTGGGCGATCTTCGGCGCCGACGCGTTCGCCCTGCGCTGCGCGTCCTGGTCGACCCCGCGGAAGCCCGCCGGCCGCGGACCCATGCCGTTGGCCATCCCCATGCCCATGCCGCCGCCACCGCCTCCGTGGCCCATACCCATCGCCATCAGCGGGTCACCCGAGGCTCGAGACGAGGTTGATGACCGTCGCGAGGATCACGGCGCCGAAGAGGTAGGCGAGCATGGTCTGCGCGATCACGATGCGCCGCACCTCGTTGGTCGTCACGTTGGTGTCGGCGACCTGGTAGGTCATGCCGAGCCCGAAGGCGAAGTAGGCGAAGTCGGTGTACATCGGCGGCTCGTCCTGGTTGAACTGGATGCCGCCGATCGGCTCGGTGTAGTAGACGTGCGCGACCCGCAGCATGTAGTCCACCTGGATGAGCAGCCAGGATGCCGCGACGCTGACGACGCTGATGCCGGCAAGGGCCAACGCCTCCCACCCGCTGGCATTGCGCGCCTCGACCACGACCACGCCGACGGCGCCCAGGCTGACGAGGCTGCCGACGACGGCGATCAGCCGGGCCGTGCGTCGACCCGGGTCCTCGGCCGTCGCGTGCGCTCGGGTGTCCGCCGCATCCATCGACCACGTCGCGACCAGCACCCAGGTCGTCTGCACGATGGCGAGCACCGCCCAGGCCGAGAGGATGCCGGCCGCCCACCCCTGGAACAGGCCCACGACGATCCCTCCCGCCAGGCCCGCGACGATCGACACGACCGCCCGCACCCGCACCGAGGCGAGCTGTCGTGAATCTGCCATGCACTCATCGTGCCACCAGTCGGGAATGGGATGTCTGTGACCACCGTTACGCTCATCACACGCCCGTCGCACTCTCGACGATGACGTCCCCGCCCACAGCCCCGAGACGAGGAACGCCCATGGCATCCACCGACACCATCCCCTCCGCACCGGCATCCATCACGCCTCAGGCGCAGCGCGTCATCTGGCTGCTCCTGGGTGCCGCGTTCGTGGCGATCCTCAACGAGACCACGATGGGCGTGGCGATCGACCACCTCATCGACGACCTCTCGATCACGGCGTGCGCCGCACAGTGGCTGACGACCGCCTTCATGCTCACGATGGCCGTGGTCATCCCGATCACCGGCTTCCTGCTGCGCCGCCTGACGACACGTGTGATCTTCGTGACGGCGATGAGCCTCTTCTCGCTCGGCACCCTGGTCGCCTTCCTCGCTCCCGGTTTCGAAGTGCTGCTGGTCGCGCGCGTCATTCAGGCGTCCGGCACCGCGATCATGATGCCGCTGCTCATGACGACGCTCATGACCGTCGTGCCGGCGCACGAGCGCGGTCGCATGATGGGTCGCGTCAGCATCGTCATGGCGCTTGCGCCCGCCCTCGGCCCCACCCTGGCCGGAGTCATCCTCGACACGCTCGGCTGGCGCTGGATCTTCGGCGTCGTGCTGCCGATCGCGATCGTCGCACTCGTCGTCGGCGCGCTGTGGATCCGCAACGTCGGCGAGCAGTCGCACGCCCGCATCGACGCCCTCTCCGTCGTGCTGTCCGCCTTCGGCTTCGGCGGCCTCGTCTACGGCCTCAGCCAGATCGGCGGCGAGGGCGGAGCGGCATCGAGCCCGTCGGCCACCCTGTGGATCTCGCTGATCGTCGGCGTCGTGGCGCTCACGCTGCTCGTGCTGCGCCAGCTGCGTCTGCAGCGCGACGATCGGGCTCTGCTCGACCTGCGCGTCTTCAGCTACCGCAACTTCACGATCTCGCTCCTGCAGTTCACGATCCTCTCCTTCGCGTTCTTCGGCGCGATCACGGTGCTGCCGCTCTACCTGCAGCGCGCCGTCGGCGCCGATGCGCTCACCACGGGACTCCTGCTGCTGCCGGGCTCCTTGCTGATGGGACTCACCGGTCCGCTGATCGGCGCGATCTACGACAAGTGGGGCACCCGCGTTCTGCTGATCCCGGGCGCGCTGATCGTGATCGCCGTGCTGTGGGGCCTGACCTTCGTCGACGCGAACACCTCCATCTGGGTGCTGCTGCCCATCATCACGGTGATGTTCGTCGGCCTCGCACTGTCGTTCCCGCCGCTGTTCACCGCGTCGCTCGGGTCTCTCCCGCCGCACCTCTACGCCTACGGCAGCGCGATCCTCTCGACCGTGCAGCAGGTCGCCGGCGCCGCGGGTGTCGCGGTGCTGGTCACCCTGATGGCGACGTCCACCGCGAACGCGTCGGCCAACGGGGCATCGCCGAACGAGGCGTGGGCGTCGGGCACGCACACGGCGTTCGTCTTCGCGGCGGCGGTGTCGATTCTCACGATCGTCGGCGCGCTTATGGTGCGCAAGCCGGCCGACACGATCGAGATGCCGGGCGTCGGGCACTGACCTGCGAGTGATCGCACAGCTGCCGACCCGGGTCACCGGGTCGGCATCATCGTTCGGCGGTCTCAGCCGATGCTGCAGGAGCCACCGCAGCACGAAGGGGCTGCGTCGGCGTCGCCGAGAAGACTGAGGAACTGCGGCCCGGGGGTCGCGGCATCCGTCACGGTGTCGTCAGAAGACGTCTGCGTCGTGGACATCGCTCCATCGTACGACTGTTGCGGGCCTCGGGCTCCGCTCACACGAGCGCGCCGAGCACCGCGCCGAGCGCCGCGCCCGCGACGCAGGCGACCAATTGGCCGAACCCTGCCGCGACGCTCCATCCCCATCGACGCTGCTGCGCGAGGCGCACTGTCTCGAAGCTCGCCGTGCTGAACGTCGTGTAGCCCCCGAGAAGCCCGGTGCCGCCGATCATGCTCACCTCGACCGGCAGGACGCGCCCGGCGGCGGCCGCCACGACGAACCCGAGCACGAACGAGCCCGTGACGTTGATGACAGACGTGCCGAGCGGATAGGGATGCCGCCACCGTGCCTTGACCGCGCCGTCGACGACGAAACGCAGCGCCGCTCCGACGCCTCCGGCAGCCATCGTCGCGACCCACAGCCAGATGACGGTCATGCGCGGGCCCTCCGCATGATCGCCGCCCCCGCGGCGATGCCGAGGATCGACGCGGCGCCACCCACCACGACCGTCACTACGCCATAGACGAGGCTCGCGGTCAGATCGGTGTGCAGCAGCCCCTCAGCACCGACGGCGAAGGTGCTGTAGGTCGTGTAGCCGCCCAGCACGCCCGTGCCGACGAAGAGACGGATGCCGCGCCGCGCCCCCGTGTCGTCGCCGCGACGCACGAGCACCTCGAGCAGCAGTCCCAGCACGAAGGCACCGGTCACGTTGATGACGAGAATGCCGAAGGGGATGCCCCACTCCACCGGGATGGCGGCGGACACGACGAGGCGGACCCCCGTACCGATCGCGCCGCCGAGCGCCACCAGACCGACCGCGACGGGCCGCAGGTGAAGCGGCCTCGGGACGACCGCGATGTCGTCGGTGTCGGGATCGAGCGGCAGCTCGCTGTGGCTGTCGCGCTGCGAACTCACTCGCCCTCCGGTTCCCGGCCGGACGGCCGACCCGCCCAATCTACGCCCGTCACCACCGCCCCTCGCGCACGAACCTCGGCCGCAACATGCGGCAACGGCATGCAACGGGCCCCGGCGTAGCGTCGACAGCGCGACGGGGATCACGGAACCTCGGAAGGGGTCCGGGGCCGTTCCCCGACACGAAGGAGTGATGACGATGTCGATTCTCACCGACGCCCGTCCGAACCTCGATCGCGGCACCGTGCCCACCGGCACCATGCGCGCCGCGGTGGTCACGACCTCCGGCCAACCGCTGGTCGTCGAAGACGTGGCGATCCCGTCTCCGGGTCCCGGCCAGGCACTCGTGAAGGTGATCACGAGCGGCGTGTGCCACACCGACCTCCACGCGGCGCGCGGCGACTGGCCGGTCGCGCCGAAGGCGAATCTAATCCCGGGTCACGAGGGCTACGGCGAGGTCGTCGCACTGGGCGAGGGCGTGACATCCCTCTCGGTCGGCGACCGCGTGGGCAACGCGTGGCTGTGGAGCGCGTGCGGCGTGTGCGAGTACTGCCGCACCGGCTGGGAGACCCTCTGCCCCGAGCAGCAGAACGGCGGCTATTCCGTCGACGGCAGCTTCGGCGAGTACATGCTCGTCGACGAGCGGTTCGCCGCGCGAATTCCCGAGGGTTCCGACCCGTACGAGGTCGCGCCGATCCTGTGTGCGGGTGTCACGGTCTACAAGGGTCTGAAGATGACCGAGGTGAAGCCCGGCGAGTGGGTGGTGATCTCCGGAATCGGTGGTCTCGGCCACATCGCGGTGCAGTACGCCCGGGCGATGGGCATGCGCGTCGCTGCGGTCGACATCGACGAGGAGAAGCTCGCGCTCGCCCGCACCCACGGTGCCGAAGTCACCGTCAACGCGGCGACGACCGACCCGGGACCTGCCGTGCAGGAGCTCACCGGCGGCGCCCACGGCGTGCTGGTGACCGCTGTGCACCCGAAGGCGTTCGGTCAGGCACTCGGAATGGCCCGTCGCGGCGCGACCATCGTGTTCAACGGGCTTCCCCCGGGGGACTTCCCCGCGAACATCTTCGACATCGTGCTGCGGGCGATCACCATCCGCGGCTCGATCGTCGGGACACGCCAGGACATGATCGAGGCCCTCGACTTCTACGCGCGCGGCGAGATTCACCCGACGATCGCCGTCGAGTCGCTCGACGACATCAACGAGGTGTTCGAGCGCATGGAGCAGGGCAAGATCGACGGCCGCATCGTCATGAAGTACTGACCGCGGCATCCGGTCGTGGGCGGGGTCGCGCGGCGGCCCCGCCCTTCCGCTGCCCGCCTACAGTGGCCAGGTGACCGACACTCCCCCGACCCGCTGGTGCCTCAGCCGACGCGACGGCGCGGTGTGCACGCGCACCATCGGACACGCGGGGCTGCACAACCGGAACGGCACCTCGCTGATGTGGTCGGATCGCGAGCAGGACGAGCCCGGATGCCGCGGCTCGGGCTGCGCGGCGCAGCCCGCGCCCCTCATCGACGATGGCTTTCCCGCAGGACGAGCCCTCTGCCCGGAGTGCCTGGGCTTCGTACGGTTGACCGATGCGGGCACACTATGGCGTCACGATGCCTTCCGCGGGGCACGGTCGGATCGCGAGGCGTCGAGGCGCGCGGACTGGTTCAACGCGTTCGGGTGGGAGGGGTGAGAACTTCGGCTATCGGCGCCCTATGGTGATGCTATGACGTCGTTCAGATCCGATTCTCGGACGTTCGCTCTCCTTATCGTCGCGCTCGCGTCGGTCGCCGCCCTGAGCGGATGCAGTGGCGTATCCAGCGAACCGATCGCTTCGAACCCGACTACCTTCGCCTCGAGCCCAACCGCGAGTCCAGTGGCGTCGCCGTCCGCCAGTCCGGTGGCCGGGAAGATCGAGCTCAGCCGCACGGAACTCACTGTCAGCTCTACCAGCGGCGCCTCACTCGCAACCGCCTCGTTCACGGACTGCGCGTCAGTCGAAGCCATCGCAACGCAGTACCTCGGCGCTCAGAAGCGCACCCCTCAGCCGAGCCCGTTTTCGGGCACGGTCGTCACATGGTCCGGCGTCGCGCTGGCGCTCAACGACCACGGGACGTGTTCGATGCAATTCTCTGCCGCCGCCTCCAACGGCCTTGTCCTCACGACACCCGACGGAGTAAGCGTCGGTGACACGGTCACGCACGTCGTCGCGGCGGGCGGAATCAGCGACTACACGTACGGCAACGGCACGGATACATTCGAGAGTTTCGCCTTCGACGCCGTCCCCGTCGATGGCACGACGTCGCTCACTCATCCCGGACAGGTAGGAAAGGCCTTCTTGGGCGTGGAGACCAAGAACGGCCGAGTGCAGTACATCGACTCCAACGGGAACGATTACTCGGACATCTGACAAGACGTACCGATCCCTCACCCAGCGAAGAGATCTCCGTCGACGTAGAACCAGCGTTCGCCGTCGCGAACGAAGCGTGACCGCTCGTGCAGCACGCCGAGGGTGCCATCCGCGTCGACGTAGGTGGCGCGGAACTCGACGACACCGTGTGCGTCGTCCGGGCCGCCCGCGACGCTGTCGACGATCTGCAGCCCGCGCCAGCGGGGCGAGTCGTCGAGGTCGAGCACGTCGGGCACCGTCGACGGATGCCACGTACGCATCAGCCACGCGGCATCCCGATCACGGAACGCGGCGAAGCGCGATCGCATCAGTTCCTCCGCCGTGCGCGGTTCGATCCGGCCGCCCGGGGCGTTGGTCACCGTCAGTCCCAGTCGAGGTAGTCCTCGATCGCCCACGAGGTGGCGCCGACGTGTGTGGTGGGGAACAAGTCACCGCCGCCTTCGACGGGCACGACGCTCACGAGACCCGGGGCCTGCGCGCGCAGCGCCTCGCCGTTGGCCACGGGAGTGATGGTGTCCGCGGTGCCCTGGATGACGAGCACCGGCACACCGTCGGCCGGGGCGGGCAGGTCGCCGTCCTCGACGCCGAGCAGCAGCACTCCGTTCACGCGGTCATGGTGGTCGAGGGCAACGAAGCGGGCGACGGTGCCACCGTCGCGATGCCCGCCGATCCAGGCGTGGTCGATGGCGAGGTGGTCGAGCAGGTCGACGACATCCTGCGCGCGGTCAGTCGGGGCCGCCGCATCCGCGTCGTGACGGGCGCCGATGCGCACGACACGGAAGTCCTCGGTGGCGAGCGAGTGGCTGAGGGGGCTGAGGTAGTCGATCGTGAGGCCACGGGCCGCGATGAGCACGACGGCAGGCCCGACGCCTTCCTCGGCGAACGGGATGGCGCGCGCGTCGGGGTCGAAGGTCTGGGTGGCGGCCATGTCGAGGGTCCTCTCACGTCAGTTGCGCCGCGGAGCGCGACGTCGCCGATCGGCGATGTGCGGCGGTGAGTCCAGTCTCCCGGGCGGAGGCCAGACTCGCCAATCGCTGCGTCGCTGCGGGGTCGGGTGCGCGAGGGCGTCTCGGCGCGCCGTCGCGAGTCGGTGCGCCATCATGCGGACAGAACCGCACCGGCGAGACGCCACTCCCGCCAGCCCCGCCTCAGTTGTTGAAGCGGAACTCCACGACGTCGCCGTCCTGCATGACGTATTCCTTGCCCTCGAGGCGGGCCTTGCCGCGCGAGCGCGCCTCGACGACCGACCCAGCGTCGAGCAGGTCCTGGAACGAGATCACCTCGGCCTTGATGAAGCCCTTCTCGAAGTCGGTGTGGATCACTCCGGCGGCCTGCGGGGCCTTCCAGCCCTTGCCGATCGTCCACGCGCGGGCCTCCTTCGGGCCCGCGGTCAGGTAGGTCTGCAGCCCGAGCGTGTCGAAGCCGACGCGCGCGAGCTGGTCGAGACCCGACTCGCTCTGACCGGTGGAGGCCAGCAGCTCCGCGGCATCCTCGGGGTCGAGGTCGATGAGCTCGGACTCGATCTTCGCGTCGAGGAACACCGCCTTCGCGGGGGCGACGAGTGCCGCGAGTTCGGCGAGACGGGCGGCATCCGTCAGCACCGACTCGTCGACGTTGAAGACGAAGATGAAGGGCTTGGCGGTGAGCAGTCCGAGTTCCTTGATGGGCGCGAGGTCGAGAGCGGATGCCGACAGCAGCACGCCGCGCTCGAGGGCGTCCTTCGCGGCGGTCGCGGCATCGAGCACACCGGGATCGGTCTTCTTGCTCTTGACCTCCTTCTCGATGCGCGGGATCGCCTTCTCGAGGGTCTGCAGGTCGGCGAGCATCAACTCGGCGCCGATCGTCTCGAGGTCGGCCTGCGGGTCGACCTTGCCGTCGACGTGCACGACGTCGGCGTCGGCGAAGCCGCGCACGACCTGCGCGATGGCGTCGGCCTCGCGGATGTTCGCGAGGAACTGGTTGCCGAGCCCCTCCCCCTCGCTCGCTCCGCGCACGATGCCCGCGATGTCGACGAACGACACCGAGGCGGGCACGAGCCGCTCGCTGTGGAACACATCCGCGAGCTGCTGCAGGCGCACGTCGGGCAGGTTCACCACGCCCACGTTCGGCTCGATCGTCGCGAACGGGTAGTTCGCGGCGAGAACCTGGTTCTTGGTCAGGGCGTTGAAGAGGGTCGACTTGCCGACGTTCGGGAGTCCGACGATTCCGATGGTGAGAGCCACGGGGGTTCAGTCTACGGGCGCGGATGCCGCGACTCGGCGGCATCGACCCGCCAGCGCATGAGCACGTTGCCGCTTCCGGTCCACGTGCGGGTCTCGAGCAGCTTCAGCGCGACGGCCGGCTTGGCATCGAAGAGCGGCACGCCGGTGCCCGCGATGAGCGGGAAGGTGACGAGGTGCAGCTCGTCGACGAGACCGGCGTGCATCAGGTCGTTCCACAGCAGCCGCGACAGCAGCACGAGGATGCCGCGCCCGTCCCGCCGCTTCAGTGCGGCGACCTCCGCACGGGCCTCGGCCCGACGCACCACCCGCGCCTGCGGATGATCGGCGAGGTCCGCCTCGGACACGGTGTCGGAGACGATGACCACCTCGATCGTACGGATGAGCGCAGCGAACTCCCGCCGGATCGCGGTGGCGGCGGCATCCGATTCGACCGACCGCCAGTACGCGAGGTTCTGCAGCGCCGAGCGCCGTCCCGCGAGCAGCAGGGTGTCGCTGGCCCGCATGAGCGCGGTCGTGTAGTGGTCGAACGTGTCGGCGCCCGCGTAGTCGGGGTGCTGGTGCGCGAAGAACGAGGCGATGTCGTGCGTGTCGTCTTCGTAGCGCCCGTCGACGGTCACGAAGTTGCAGACGGTGAGAGGGCGGCCGGTCATCGTGCGCTCACGGCCGTCGCGCGCGGAACGCGTGAGTGCGGTACGGAAGGTCGATGGTGCCGCCCGCGGCGAGCTCGGGACGCTCGGCGAGCACCGCGGCGAAGCGCTCCTCGATGGCCCCGCGATCGGCCGGGCTGGCAGTGATGATGTAGCTGCGCGAGCGCATCATCGCCCACAGCTGCTCGGCGGTCATCGGCCGAGCCCAGTCCCACACCTCGGATTCGAGACCGTCGAACGGCGCCTCGACCGTGGGGCCGCCGGCATCCATCATGTTCTCGGCGTTCGAGCCGTGCATCACCTCGGTCATGCGACGTACCCACGGGTCGCGATCGTCGCGCAGGTTCCACACCAGTCCGAGCACACCTCCGGAGCGCAGCACCCGACCGATCTCGGCCGAGGCGGGCGCGACATCGACCCAGTGCCAGGCCTGCCCCAGGACGACGGCGTCGACGGATGCCGCGGGCAGCGGCAGCTGCTCGGCGGTGCCGACGAACGTGGGAACCCCGGGGACGGTGTCACGCAGCTGCGCGAGCATCGCCGGATCGGGGTCGATCGCGACGACCTCGGCGCGACCGGCCGCGACGACGCGGGTGAGCTTCCCGGTGCCGGCGCCGACGTCGGCGACGCGCAGCGGGCGGTCGCCGTCGAGCGCGGGCTCGAGCATCCACCCGACCGCCTCCCACGGATAGTCGGGTCGCCCGGCCTCATAGGTCCCCGCCACCGCACCGAACGAGGTCGACATCTGGTCTCTGCCTGCCATGTCTGCGACCCTACGCCGGGGGCACGACGGCCGCAGCGCGACATCCGCCCGTCGTCGGCGTGGCGCACCGGACGTCCCGGCGCGCGGGCGCACGGTAGGAGCGTGGCCCTGGACTTCACCGCGATCGACTTCGAGACGGCGAACTCCTCCAGTGCGTCGGCGTGCGCCGTCGGGCTCGCACGCGTGCGCAACGGACGCATCGTCGAGACCGCGGGCTGGCTGATCCGCCCGCCCGCCGGCCACGACCGGTTCTTCGAGATCAACGTGGGCATCCACGGCATCCACCCCGACGATGTCGAGAGCGCGCCGACCTGGACCGAGCAGCTGCCCGCTCTCGCGCGCTTCACGGGCGACGACGTGCTGGTCGCACACAACGCGGGCTTCGACATGGCGGTCATCCGGCGGGCCTGCGAGGCCACCGGTGACGCGTGCCCTCCGGCGCGCTACGCCTGCAGCGTGCAGGTCGCGCGCCGCGTCTACGACCTGCCGTCGTACCGTCTCCCGGCGGTCGCCGACGCGGCCGGGTTCGGCCCATTCCCCCACCACGACGCGACAGCGGATGCCGCGGCCTGCGCGCACATCATGATCGACGCCGCCCGACGCCTCGGCGCCGGCGACATCGACGAGCTCGCCGCGCTCGCGGGCGTGCGCATCGGCACCCTCGCCGAGCCCGCCGCCGTCGCCGCCTGACGATGTCGGCACCCTCCCCCACACTGTGACCATGGATGCCGCCACCGTCGTGATCGCGATCGTCGCCGCCGCGATCGGCGCGGTCATCGCGTGGGCGGTGGCATCCGCTCGGCACGCCCGCGCCCAGGGCGACCAGCGGGCGCGGGTGGCGGCGGCGGAGGCCGCCACCGCGGCGGCGCGGGAGGAGCTCGCCCACGCGCGCGCCGAGCTCGAGGCGCGCGACGACCGCGAGCGCCGTGACCAGTCGGTGCTGCGCGCGCTCGCGCCGGTCAGCGAGACGCTGCACGTGATGCGGCGCCGGGTCGACGAGCTCGAGCGGGAGCGTCAGACGCAATACGGCTCCCTGGCCGAGCAGCTGCGCCGCGCACAGGAATCGGATGAGGCGCTGCGCGCGACGACCGAGTCGCTCGCGAGCGCGCTGCGCTCGGGCGCCACACGCGGCGTCTGGGGCGAGACGCAGCTGCGTCGCGTCGTCGAGGCAGCGGGCCTCACCCGCCACGTCGACTTCGACCTGCAGAGCTCGCTGTCCTCGGATGCCGGTGCGGGCCGTCCCGACATGGTGGTGCGCCTTCCCGGCGGCAAGGCCCTCGCCCTCGACGCGAAGGTTCCGCTCGACGCCTACCTCGAGGCATCCGCGATCGCGCTGACCGCGACCGGCGACGACGGCGAACGCCGCCGCACGCTCATGACGCGGCACGCCCGCGCGGTGCGCGCCCACGTCGACGCCCTGGCGAAGAAGGCATATTGGGCGGGCCTCGACGCGAGCCCCGAGTTCGTCATCTGCTTCCTGCCGAGCGAGTCTCTGCTGGCCTCGGCCCTCGATGAAGACCCCGCCCTGCTCGACTACGCGTTCACCAGACGGGTCGCGCTCGCGTCGCCCGTGAACCTGTGGGCGGTGCTGAAGACGGTCGCCTTCACCTGGACGCAGCAGGAGGTCTCCGCCGAGGCACGCACCCTGTTCGACCTGGGATCGCAGCTCTACGAGCGGCTCGGCGGTCTCGCCGGGCACGCCGACTCGCTCCGCAGAGCCCTCGAGCGCACTGTCGACGCCTACAACGGTTTCGCCGGTTCGCTCGAGTCGCGGGTGCTCGTGACAGCGCGCAGGTTCCCCGGGATCGACGAGACCAAGCGCGACGCCGTCATCGCACCGGCACCGATCGAGAAGTCGCCGCGTCGGCTCACCGCACCCGAACTGCTCGCGGCGATCGACGACTGACGGCGCCCGCCGAAGCGACCGTCCGAGCGGCTGGCGACGAGTGGCTCAGGCTCCGCCGGGTACGAAGTTCATGAGCGCGATCACGATCGCCGAGATCACGACGAACGCGCCGATGGGCCACCACGCACTCATCTGCTCGCCCTCGGGGCGCCGCTTGCGCAGCAGCACGTCCGGGCGTCGCGCCGGGTCGACCGCGGCGGCGACGACCTTCATCGCACCTGTCTGCGGAGTCGCGGAATCGGGAGTGGAACCGGTGGGTGCCGACATCCTCTGTCCCTTCACGCAAGCCCGCCCGCGGGCGCGGGCGACGGTCTCATTCTGCCAGACCGCCGCCGCGGCACCGGGTCGTGTCGCCGTGGCAAACGTCGTCGAAGACCGTCAGAGCCACTTCGAGGTGAGGTGCTCCGAGGAGATGCGACGGAGGGTTCCCGATGCGCCGCGCAGCACGACGCTCTCGGTGTAGATGTGGTCGCCCTCGCGACGCACACCGCCGACGAGCTGGCCGTCGGTGACTCCGGTCGCCACGAAGATCGTGTTGTTTCCCTTGACCAGGTCGTCGGCCTCGTAGACGAAATCGTCGAACTTGAGCCCGGCGTCGAGACCGCGCTGCTTCTCGTCGTCGTTGCGGGGCCAGAGGCGCCCCTGGATGTGGCCGCCGAGCGCTTTGATCGCGCAGGCCGTGACGATGCCCTCGGGGCTGCCGCCCACACCCACGCAGATGTCGGTGCGTGCGTTGTGCCGCGCCGCGTTGATGCCGCCCGCGACGTCGCCGTCCGACATGAGGCGGGTGCCCGCACCGGCCTCGCGGATCTCCTCGATGAGACGCTCGTGACGATCGCGGTGCAGCACCGAGACGACGATCTCCTCCACCGGCTTGCCGGTCGCCTTCGCGAGGCGGCGGATGTTCTCGCCGATGGGCAGGCGGATGTCGACGACGCCGACGCCGGCAGGGCCCGTGACGAGCTTGTCCATGTAGAACACGCTCGACGCGTCGAGCATCGCGCCGCGGTCGGACACGGCGATGACCGACAGCGCGTTGTTGCGTCCCGCGGCCGTCAGCGACGTGCCGTCGATGGGATCGACGGCGACATCGCACTGCGGGCCGCGACCGGTGCCGACGTGCTCGCCGTTGAAGAGCATGGGGGCGTTGTCCTTCTCGCCCTCGCCGATGACGATGACGCCGTCGAAGTTGACGGTGCCGAGGAACGCGCGCATCGCGTCGACGGCGGCACCGTCGGCCGCTTCCTTCGCCCCGCGGCCGATGAACGGCACCGACCGGATGGCGGCGGCCTCGGTGGCACGGACGAGCTCGAGAGCCAGGTTTCGATCGGGATGCAGCGGGCTCATGTCCGCGGTCAGACTCACCATGGACGCCAGCCTATCGATCGAAGTGTGTCGAACCCCGCCGTTTTCGGCGCTTGAGCCCCGAAAGATCGCCGCTTCTTTCGCACGGCGGCGGAGCCGCGGCATCCGGGCCCCTTCGCTAGAGTTGCGCATGGAAACGACGCCTCACTCAAGGAGCCCCCATGCCCGTCGCCACCCCTGATCAGTACGCCGACATGCTCGACCGCGCGAAGGCCGGCGGCTTCGCGTACCCCGCGATCAACGTGTCGAGCTCGCAGACGATCAACGCCGTCCTCCAGGGCCTCGCCGAGGCGGGCTCCGACGGCATCCTCCAGGTGACCACCGGTGGCGCCGACTACTTCGCCGGCCAGACCGTCAAGGCCCGCGCCACCGGCGCACTGGCCTTCGCCAAGTACGTCACCGAGGTCGCCAAGAACTACGACATCACCGTCGCCCTGCACACCGACCACTGCCCGAAGGACGCGCTCCCCGGCTTCGTGCTGCCCCTTCTCGAGGCGTCCGAGGAAGAGGTGCGCGCCGGTCGCAACCCGATCTTCCAGTCCCACATGTGGGACGGCTCCGCGGTGCCCCTCGACGAGAACATCGACATCGCCGCCGAACTCCTCCCCCGCCTCAAGAACATCCACGCCATCCTCGAGATCGAGGTCGGCGTCGTCGGCGGCGAAGAGGACGGCGTCAAGCACGAGGGCACCAACGACGCGCTCTACACGACCGTGGGTGACGTCACCAAGGCCGTCGAGGCCCTCGGGCTCGGCGAGAAGGGCCGCTACATCTCGGCCCTGACCTTCGGCAACGTGCACGGCGTCTACAAGCCCGGCAACGTCAAGCTGCGCCCGGAGCTCCTCGGCGAGATCCAGGCCGGCATCGCCGAGAAGTTCGGCACCGGCCCCAAGCCGCTCGACCTCGTCTTCCACGGCGGCTCGGGCTCGACCCCCGAGGAGATCGCGCTCGCGGTCGCGAACGGCGTCGTGAAGATGAACATCGACACCGACACGCAGTACGCGTTCACCCGCTCGATCGCCGGCTACATGTTCTCCAACTACGACGGCGTGCTCAAGCTCGACGGCGAGGTGGGCAACAAGAAGGCCTACGACCCGCGCGCCTGGGGCAAGGTCGCCGAGTCGGCGATGGCCGTGCGCGTCGTCGAGGCCACGCAGCAGCTCGGTTCGGCGGGCAAGTCGCTCGGCGCCTGACACGTTCCCGCGACGCCCCGCTCACTTCGGTGGGCGGGGCGTCGTCGCGTCTCCGGCTCCCCCCGTCGACGGTGCACGCATCCGTGCCCGTCGCCGCGGTGGGTCACGCTCCGGCGCCGAGCCGGGTGACCGCGGAGCGACCGGCCGTCAGAGAGCGGATGCCGCGGCTCGCGCGACGCCCGGAACCCCGTCGATCACGGTGGGGGCATCATCCGGCACCGACAGCACCGTGATCTCATCTCCGGCCGCGACCTCGCCCGGCGTGAGCACGCGCAGGTAGGGGCCGAGACGCCCCTCGCGGGTGAATCGCTTGACCCACCCGCGCTCGTCGTCACCGCCGACCCACCGCGCGAATGTCTGGCAGGGCTTGCGCGGCGACGTCACCTGTACTTCGAGGGTCGCGCCGATGCGCCAGACCTCGCCGACACGCGCGGCGTTGACATCCAGCCCCTCGACCCGCAGGTTCTCCCCGAAGAAGCCGGGCGCGAGCATTCGGCCGAGCTCGCCCTCCCAGAACCGCGCGTCTTCTTCGGCATAGACGTAGACGGCCTGGTCGAGGCCGCCATGATGCTTGCGGTCCGCCTGCACGTCGGCGTAGACGCCGTAAGGACCCACCTTCACGGGGCCCTCGACGGGCCGCTTGTCGATCGCCGTCACGCCCACCGTGCCCGCATCGGGACGCAGGTCGTGCACGACGCAGACGGCGATGACGCGAGGCATGGCGGTCTCCCTCAGGTGGCGGTCGGACTCGGCGCGATGACGCCGACGCTCTGGATGGCGGTGAGGAAGGCCGGGTCCGACAGCAGCGGCACGACGACCAGGAACGACGCGAGGATGTTGATCACGGCTCCCGCGACGAGCGGGATCCAGAAGGCGAGACGCCCCGAACGTGTCACGGCCCAGGAGAGCACGAACGTGGCGAGCCAACCGACCCCGAGCACGACGGCGGCGGCGATGCCCCACGCGCGACCCGACGCGGGCACCGGAAGGTCCGATCGCAGACCCATGACCTGCGAGAGCGTACTGACGAAACCGGTGAAGTCGACGAACTGCGGAATGGCGCTCAGCACGGTGACCAGCCCGTAGCCGAGCAGCACGAAGGTCGCGACGCGGTCGATGAGTCGAGGCCGCCGCACCGCCGCGCCGCTGACCGGCGCCGGGGGCGGAAGGACGGGAGGCGCGGCCGGCGGCGGCGGCGCGATGCCGTCCGACAGGTGGTCGGTGACGGAGGGCTGACGGATGCGGGCGCGCTGTTCCTCGGGCGTGGCGTACTCGCCGAACTGCGGGCGCGGGCGCTCCTCGGGGGACTCCTGCGGGTCACTCACGGCCGGATCGCCCTCCCAGCGCCCGGGCGTCGCGGCGACCCGTGGCATCCTGACGCAGTTCCTTCGGCAGCGAGAACAGCAGGTCCTCCTCGGCCGTACGCACCTCTTCGACGTCGGAGTAGCCGGCGCCCGACAACTCGTCGAGCACCTCCTGCACGAGCACCTCGGGAACGGAAGCCCCGCTGGTCACCCCGACGGTCGCGACGCCGTCGAGCCACTCCTGCTGCACCTCCGACGCGTAGTCGACGCGGTACGCCGCCTTCGCGCCGTGCTCGAGGGCGACCTCGACCAGCCGCACGCTGTTCGACGAATTGGCCGATCCGACGACGATCACGAGGTCCGCGCCCTGCGCGACCTTCTTGATGGCGACCTGGCGGTTCTGGGTGGCGTAGCAGATGTCGTCCGACGGCGGATCCTGCAGCTCGGGGAAGCGCTCGCGCAGACGCCGCACGGTCTCCATCGTCTCGTCGACCGACAGCGTCGTCTGCGACAGCCACACGACCTTCGACGGGTCGCGCACCTCGACGGTGGCGGCGTCGGCGGGCGAGTTCACGATCGTCACGTGGTCGGGCGCCTCTCCGGCGGTCCCCTCGACCTCCTCGTGACCGGTGTGGCCGATCAGCAGGATCTCGAAGTCGTCGCGCGCGAACCGCACCGCCTCGCGGTGCACCTTGGTGACCAGCGGGCAGGTCGCGTCGATCGCGACGAGACCGCGATCGGATGCCGCGTTCACCACGGCGGGCGACACACCGTGCGCGCTGAAGACGACGTGCGCCCCCTCGGGCACCGCGTCGACCTCGTCGACGAAGATCGCCCCCTTGCTCTCGAGCTCGCGCACCACATGGATGTTGTGCACGATCTGCTTGCGCACGTAGACCGGGGCGCCGAACCGCTCGAGCGCCTTCTCGACGGCCACGACGGCGCGGTCGACACCCGCGCAGTAGCCGCGCGGGGCGGCGAGCAGCACCTTCTTGACGCCGTCGACCGGGTTATCCTGAAGGCGCCCGCGACGGCCCGGAACGCGGGGCACAGGCAGGGAGACGGCGGCGGAGGTCACCCGTCGAGTCTAATGATCGACGCCTGGGAGGGCGCGGGAGGATCGCATGGCCAGGTTCGAGCCCGAGCTCGCCCCCGGCGAGACCCCTCCGCCGGCGTCCGTGCACCCGAGGGATGCCACGAAGGATGCCCCGACCTCCGTCGGGCGCTTCAACCAGACCATCCGCGACTTCGTGTCGGCCTGGGGGTCGGTCTGGGTCGAGGGCGAGATCACCTCCTGGAACCTGCGGGCCGGCAACGTGTACGGACGTCTGACCGATCCCGACTCCGACGCCAGCATCGCGTTCCGCATCTGGGGAAGCGTCCGCAGCCGTCTCGCCGACGATCTGAAGGTCGGCGACCACGTCGTCGCGTCGGTGAAGGCGGACTATTTCGTCAAGTCGGGTGACTTCAGCGTCATCGTCTCGGCGATGCATCCGCTCGGTCTCGGTGACCAGTTCGAGCGGATCGAGCGCCTGCGCGCCGCCCTCTACGCCGAGGGATTGTTCGACGCGTCCCGCAAGCGGCCGCTGCCGTTCCTGCCCCAGCGCATCGGCCTCATCACCGGCGAGCGCTCCGACGCCGAGAAGGACGTGCTCCGCAACGCCGAGCTGCGCTGGCCGGGCGTGCGGTTCCGCGTCGAGCACGCAGCGGTGCAGGGCGAGCGCAGCGTCGGCGAGATCGTCGCCGCCCTGGAGCTGCTCGACGCCGACCCGGACGTCGACGTCATCGTCATCGCCCGCGGCGGCGGCGACCCGCTGCACCTTCTGGGATTCAGCGACGAACGCCTCGTGCGCGCGGTGGCCGCGGCATCCACCCCCGTCGTCAGTGCGATCGGGCACGAGAACGATCATCCGATCCTCGACGATGTCGCGGACCTGCGCGCCTCGACGCCGACGGATGCCGCCAAGCGCGTCGTGCCCGACGTCGGCGAGCAGCGCGCCATCGTGCAGCAGCTGCGCGCCCGCGCGACGCTGCGGCTGACCCAGCGCGTGCAGCACGACATCGCCCAGCTCGAGCAGCTGCGCTCGCGTCCCGTGCTGCGCACGCCCGACGCCCTGCTCGACCCGCGGGTGCACGAGCTCGTGCTGCTGACCGCGCGCGGTCGCGACACCGTCGACAGACGATGGGATGCCGCGGCCCGCCAGAGCGCGGAACTGCGCGCCGCGCTGCGCGCGCTCTCCCCCGGCGCGACACTCGCGCGCGGCTACGCGATCGCCTACCACCCCGACGGGCGCGTGCTGCGCGACGCCGCCGACGCCCCCACGGGGAGCGCCCTGGTCGTCACCGTCGGACGCGGCTCGCTCGCCGCGCGCAGCGAGGGCGAGCTCGCCGAGGGGCCGTCGGCGGCGACCGCCGGAGATTAGGATGGTTGGCATGACCGACTCGGACGCGCGCCCGTCTGACGTCGCCGAACTCTCGTTCGAGCAGGCGCGCGACGAACTGGTGCGGGTGGTCGCGGAGCTCGAACAGGGCGCCCCCACTCTCGAGCACTCCCTCGCATTGTGGGAACGCGGCGAGGCGCTCGCCGCCCGCTGCGAAGAGTGGCTGCGCGGGGCCAAGCGGCGCCTCGACGCGGCACGGTCCACCGCCGAAGGCGACGAGAGCTGATGGCCGAGCGCATCGTCGCCGAGCTCGGCCGCCCCGAGACCCCGCAGGAGACCGCCGACCGCAAGGCCGAGTCGTCGCGGGCCTACCGGTCGAGCAAGACGTTCCGGAACCTCCTCGCCGCCCTGCTCGCCACGATGGCGATCGTCGTGGTCGTCGTGCTCGCCGTGCCCCGCGGACAGCTCGCCGCGACGCCCGCGCCCGACGTGGCCGCCCTCGCGCAGAGCCTCTCGGCCAGCATGAACCGTGCGGTCATCGCACCCGCCACCCCCACCGGCTGGACGGTGAACCAGGCTCAGGTCGAGGGCGACAGCGTCAGCGCGTGGACGATCGTCTACGTGCCGGACTCCGCCGGCTACCTGCGTGCCGCCCAGGGGTTCGACGCCGACTCGGGATGGGTGGTGCGCACCCTGTCGGGCGCCGCCTCCGACGGAACCCTGACGATCGACGGCATCGACTGGACGCGATACGACATCTCCGATCCGAGCAAGGCCGGGAACGTGTCGTACGCGCTCGCGACGTCGGCGGGCAAGGACACGATCCTCCTCTACGGCACTGCGACCGCGGCGCAGACCGCCGAGCTCGCACAGAACCTCACCGCACAGATCCGCACACTCCGGGAAGCCGCGCAATGACCGACACCGCTCCGCTCACCATCTGGAACCAGATGCTCGAGGGCAACGCCCGCTTCGTGACGGGCACGCCGCAGCATCCGCGTCAAGATGTCGAGCGCCGCCACGAGCTCGCCGCCGCGCAGCGCCCGCGGGCCGCCCTCTTCGGCTGCGCCGACTCGCGCCTCGCGGCGGAGATCATCTTCGACGAAGGGCTCGGCGACCTGTTCGTCGTGCGCAATGCCGGCCAGGTGATCTCCGACTCCGTCGTCGGCAGCCTCGAGTACGCGGTCGCCGCGCTCAACGTTCCCCTCATCGTCGTGCTCGCCCACGACGCCTGCGGCGCCGTGCAGGCCGCGATCGACTCCACCGGCGAGGACGCCCCGGAGCTGCCGACGCACATCTGGCACCAGATCGCGCCCATCGTGCCGGCCGTGCGCACAGTGATGCGCGCCGAGCACGTTCCGGCCGCGCACGCCGACCCCGAGCACGTCGGCCGAGAGCACCTGCGCAACACCGTTCACGCGCTGCTGCAGTCCTCCGAGCTCATCTCCACCGCCGTCGCCGCCGGCACTCTCGCGATCGTCGGCGCCAACTACCGTCTCGCCGAAGGAACCGCCGTGCCCGTCGTGGTCGTCGGCGGCGAGACGAACTGACCGCACACACCGCACTGGGAAGGGACAACGCTGTGACCGAGACCGAGTACCGCATCGAGCACGACACCATGGGGGAGGTGCGCGTACCCATCGCGGCGCTCTACGGCGCACAGACGCAGCGCGCCGTCGAGAACTTCCCGATCTCGGGAACCGGCCTCGAGTCCGCGCAGATCGCCGCCCTCGCCCGCATCAAGAAGGCGGCCGCGCTCGCGAACAAGGAGCTCGGCACCCTCGACGCGGGAATCGCCGACGCGATCGCCGCAGCGGCCGACGACGTCATCACCGGCGCCCACGACGACCAGTTCCCCGTCGACACCTACCAGACCGGCTCCGGCACCTCGTCGAACATGAACATGAACGAGGTGCTGGCCACCCTCGCGACGGCGCGACTCGGCTCCCCCGTGCACCCGAACGATCACGTCAACGCCTCGCAGTCGTCGAACGACGTGTTTCCCACCTCCGTGCACATCGCCGTCACGCAGGCGCTCATCGAGCACCTGCAGCCCTCCCTCGACCACCTCGCGGTGGCACTGGAGAAGAAGGCCGTGCTCTGGAAGGACGCCGTCAAGTCGGGCCGCACCCACCTGATGGATGCCACGCCCGTCACCCTCGGGCAGGAATTCGGCGGCTACGCACGCCAGGTGCGTCTCGGCATCGAGCGCATCGATGCGGTGCTCCCCCGCGTGAGCGAGGTGCCCCTCGGCGGCACGGCCGTCGGCACCGGCATCAACACCCCGCTCGGCTTCCCACAGAAGGTCATCGCCCTGCTCGCCGCCGAGACCGGCCTGCCGATCACCGAGGCCGAAGACCACTTCGAGGCCCAGGGCGCGCGAGACGGCCTCGTCGAGGCATCCGGCGCCCTGCGCACCATCGCGGTCTCGCTCACCAAGATCAACAACGACCTGCGGTGGATGGGCTCCGGCCCGAACACGGGCCTCGGCGAGCTGCACATCCCCGACCTGCAGCCCGGCTCCTCGATCATGCCCGGCAAGGTCAACCCCGTCATCCCCGAGGCGACACTCATGGTCGCCGCGCGGGTCATCGGCAACGACGCGACGGTCGCGTGGGCCGGGGCATCCGGCGCGTTCGAGCTGAACGTCGCGATCCCGGTCATGGGCACGGCGCTGCTCGAGTCGATCCGTCTGCTCGCGAACGCGACCCGCGTTCTCGCCGACAAGACGGTGGACGGCCTCGAGGCGAACCTCGAGCGTGCCGCCGCGTTCGCCGGCATGTCGCCGTCGATCGTCACGCCCCTCAACAAGGTGATCGGCTACGAGGCCGCCGCCAAGATCGCGAAGCACTCGGTCAAGAAGGGCATCACGGTGCGCGAGGCGGTCATCGACCTCGGCTACGTCGAGCGCGGCGAGATCACCCTCGAGCAGCTCGACGAGAAGCTCGACCTGCTCTCGATGACGCACGCCGGCTGACCCCGCGGCATCCGACCCGCCTGTGGCCTCTCCCGAGGGGCCGCAGGCGGGTCGCGCCATAATCGGAGCGTGGAGCAGTCACGGCGAGTTACGTCCGCACGCATGCGGATCCTCAGCGCTCTCGTGGCCGTCACGACGCTCGGACTGCTGCTGACCGGCGCCATCAGCTTCTTCCTGCAGTACGAGCGCACGCTCGCGAGCATCGACGCGAAGCTCACCGAGAAGGTGAAGAGCCTGCCGTCACCGGCCACGGCGACGTCGGTGCCCGCGTACCTCGAGTCGGTCGTGACCGGCTTCCTGCCGGTGCCCAACGAGGCGGTCTTCGGCATCGTCGACGGACAGGCGGCTGTGTTTCCGGCCGCCGGCACGGAGTTCGGTGAGGGCGACGAGAAGGAGATCGTCTCCGCCGCCCTCGCCCAACCGGGTGCCGACGGCCACACCGTGCTGGGCACCGTCACGACCGCCGATGCCGGCACCGTGCGCTACATCGTGCAGCCGGTCTCGGTGCCGGGCGACGGGCGCACCGGCGCCTACGTGCGGATCGTCGGGCTCGACGCCGAGCTGCTGCCGTTCCGCGCCTCGGTGATCAGCTACGCGATCGCCGGAGTCGCAGTGCTCGCCGCCGTCGCGCTCATGAGCTGGTTCCTGACCGGACGACTGCTCGCACCGTTGCGACGACTCCAGGAGACCGCGGAAGCCGTGACACTCGGCCACTTCGGCGACCGGGTCGAGACCGACGGCGATGACGAGATCGCCGACTTCACGCGCACGGTGAATTCGATGTTCGACCGTCTCGAGGCCTCCGTCGACACCCAGCGGCAACTGCTCGACGACGTCAGGCACGAACTGAAGACACCCCTGACGATCATGCGCGGCCATCTCGAGATGATGAATCCGCGCGACCCCCTCGATGTCGAGGGCGTCCGTCAGCTCGGCCTGTCCGAGCTCGACCGCATGACCCAGCTCGTCGATGACATCGACCTCCTCGCGTCCGCGGAGGACAGCGACCAGTTCCAGCGCCAGGACATCGACGTGTTCGATCTGACCCTTCGGGTCGGCGGGCTCGTCACGGCCATCCCCGATCATCTCTGGGTCGTCACCGACCGAGGCTCGGGCGTCGTCGTGGGCGACGACGCGCGTCTGCGCCAGGCATGGCTGCAGCTGGCCGACAATGCGGCGAAGTACGCACCCGCGGGCAGCACGATCGAGATCGGCAGCGCGGTCGTGGACGACGTCGCTCGGCTGTGGGTGCGCGATCACGGACCCGGCATCGCACCCGCGGACCGGCGGCGTGTGTTCCGACGGTTCGACAGGGCGCAGGCGGGGCGCGGCGTGAACGGTTCGGGCCTGGGCCTCGCGATCGTCAACGCGATCGCCCGGGCTCACGGCGGTTCGTGCGTTGTGACGGATACGCCGGGCGGCGGCGCCACGCTCACGATCGAACTCCCCCTGCACCGCAGTGCCCCCGCGCTGCCGACTCCGGTGCGCGCCGAAGACGTGCTGCACCAGCGGAAGGCCTCCGAATGACCCGCATCCTCATCGTCGAAGACGAACCCCGTATCGCGACCTTCGTGCAGCGGGGATTGGAGACCGCCGGCTACGAGACGGAGATCGTGGACAACGGCTTCGACGGCGCGGAACGTGCGCTCTCCCCCGACATCGATCTCGTCCTCCTCGACGTCGGACTCCCCGGCATCGACGGCTTCGAGGTCCTGCGTCAGGTGCGCGGGCAGGGCTCCTCCGTGCCGATCATCATGCTGACCGCCCGCACGTCGACACGCGACACGGTGGATGGGCTGGATGCCGGCGCGAACGACTACGTCGCGAAGCCCTTCACGTTCGAGGAGCTGCTGGCTCGGGTGCGCTCCCGGTTGCGCGAGAACACCACGCCCACGACGCCCGTGACGATCGTGCGCGGGGAGGTCGCCCTCGACGTCATGACCCGACGGGCCGCCGTCGACGGACGGGAGTTCGATCTGTCAGCGCGGGAGTTCGCGCTCGCCGAGCAGTTCCTCCGGCACCCCGGCCAGGTGCTGAGCCGCGAGTATCTGCTGAGCAAGGTCTGGGGTCTCGACTTCGATCCCGGCTCGAACGTGGTCGATGTCTACGTTCGTTACCTCCGCAGCAAGCTCGGCGCCGATCGCATCACGACGGTGCGCGGAGCCGGCTATCGGTGGGACTGACCCCTCATGAGAGAAGCCCCCGGTGTGGGGGCACCGGGGGCTGACGAGGAGACTCGGAACCCGAACCGTCCGATCCTCGGTCGCGACAACCGGGGGTCCGTCGCGATCACTCAGTTATCCACCGGATCGACATGGGGGGGTGGGGGGAGCCGATCCGATGCGGCAGGCGAACCTCGTCGCCGCTGCATCCATCCTGACGCGTCCAGGCGCCGAACGCCCCCCTTTCCAGATGAGAGTGTTCTCATCTTTCAGGGGGGCGCTCGAGATGCCTCAGGACAGTTCGCCGGCCTCGAGCAGATCGGTCACGAGGGCCGCGATCGCCGAACGCTCGCTGCGCTGGAGCGTGACGTGACCGAACAGCTCGTGCCCCTTGAGCGTCTCGATCACCGAGGCCACGCCGTCATGCCGTCCGACGCGCAGATTGTCACGCTGGGCGACGTCGTGGGTGAGCACGACGCGGGAGTTCTGCCCCATGCGGCTGAGCACGGTCAGAAGCACGTTGCGCTCGAGCGACTGCGCCTCGTCGACGATCACGAACGCGTCGTGCAGCGAGCGACCGCGGATGTGGGTGAGCGGGAGGACCTCGAGGATGCCGCGCTCGGTGACCTCCTCGAGCACGTTGGAAGAGACCACCGAGCCCAGCGTGTCGAACACCGCCTGACCCCAGGGGTTCATCTTCTCGGCCTGGTCACCGGGAAGGTAGCCGAGCTCCTGGCCACCGACCGCGAACAGCGGCCGGAACACGATGATCTTGCGCTGCTGCTGCCGTTCGAGCACTGCCTCGAGACCCGCGCAGAGGGCGAGCGCCGACTTGCCGGTGCCGGCGCGCCCACCGAGGGACACGATGCCGACGCCGGGGTCGGTGAGCAGGTCGATCGCGATGCGCTGCTCGGCGGAGCGACCGTGGAGGCCGAAGACATCGCGATCGCCACGCACGAGGCGGAACGAGCCGTCGCCCGAAACCCGGCCGAGTGCTGAGCCCCGCTCGGAGTGGATGATGAGACCGGTGTTGACGGGGAGGCCTGCGGCATCCTCGCTCACCGCGATCTCCGTCTCGTAGAGGTCGCTCATCTCATCGCCCGTGAGATTCACCGAGGCGATCCCCGTCCAGCCCGAGTCCACGGCCTGCTCGGCCAGGTACTCCTCGGCGATGATGCCGAGGGAGGACGCCTTCACGCGCATCGGGAGGTCTTTGGAGACCACGGTCACGTCGTGACCCTCGGACATGAGGTTCAGCGCGACAGCGAGGATGCGCGAATCGTTGTCTCCCAGGCGCAGGCCCGAGGGGAGCACCGTCGGATCGGTGTTGTTCAGCTCCACGCGGAGCGTGCCGCCCTCGCCGACCGGGACCGGGAAGTCGAGTCTGCCGTGCTCGACGCGCAACTCGTCGAGGTGGCGAAGAGCCTGCCGGGCGAAGTAGCCGAGTTCGGGATCGTGCCGCTTTCCTTCGAGTTCGGTGATCACCACGACGGGGATCACGACGGAGTGCTCCGCGAACCGGAAGAACGCGCGTGGATCGCTCAGCAGGACGGAGGTGTCCAAAACATAAGAGCGCAGGTCAGTGAACTGATCTGCGCTCTGGTGCTCGGTGACTCGCTGCTGCTGGCGTGGTGCTCGTGTGGTCACAACCGCTCCCGACCCGGGACGTGTCCCGGTGACTCGCGAGTCGACCGTTGGGCCACGAGTCGCGATCCAGGTGGCCGACTCGACCGGGCGCCTTGCCCGATGAGCACAACCTACGACCAACGGCTGCATCACCCGCATTCGGCGCGGCGTGTCTCGCGTTACGGCTTCGTGAACAGCCCGCGTCCGTCGTGATACGCGCGAGAAGTACCAGATCAGCTGCCGAAACGGCGATCACGTGAGGCGAAGTCGCGGATGGCGCGCAGGAAGTCGACCTCGCGCAGGTCGGGGCCGAGCGCCTCCACGAAGTAGAACTCGCTGTGGGCGCTCTGCCAGAGCAGGAAGTCGCTGAGGCGCTGCTCCCCCGAGGTACGGATGACCAGGTCGGGATCGGGCTGCCCTCCGGTGTAGAGATGCTCGGCGATCTGCTCGGGCGTGAGGCTGGCGGCGAGCTCCTCGAGGGTTCCGCCACGCTCGTCGTGCTGGGTGATGATGCTGCGCACCGCGTCGACGATCTCGCCGCGTCCGCCGTACCCGATCGCGAGGTTGACGTGCATGCCCGTGTGCGCGGCGGTGCGGTAGGCGACATCTCTCAGCACGCGCTGCAGCTCGTCGGGAAGGAGGTCGAGTCGACCGACGGGCTGCACGCGCCAGTCCCGTTCATGGGACAGATCGTCGGCGAGCTGGCCGATGATCTCGATGAGGTCGGTGAGCTCTCCGCTGTCCCGTTTACGGAGGTTGTCGACAGAGAGCAGGTAGAGCGAGGCCACCGAGACGCCCACGTCGTCGCACCAGCGCAGGAACTCGCGCATCTTGGCCGCGCCGGCACGATGCCCGTGTGCGGCCGAGTCGTAACCGAGCTGTCTCGCCCACCGCCGGTTGCCGTCGATCATCATCGCGACGTGACGCGGCACCTGGGCAGGCGGGATCTGACGCAGCAGACGATTGATGTAGAGGCGGTACAGCGGACCGCGGCCCTCCTGCGTTCGGCTCGACATCACCGTCCTACGCTATCGCTCTGCTGCGTATTCACCCCATGTACGACGGCTGGCATGGGCACGCCCGTAGTCTCGTTCCGATGAGCCGTTCTTCGCGAGACGTCCCTCAGCTCCCGCTCCTCGAGGCAGGAGCGGTTGCCGCGCACACGGATCTCAAGCCCACCTGGCGCGGCTGGATCCACGCCGGCACGTTCCCCGTGGCCCTCGCCGCCGGCATCGTGCTCATCTGCCTCGCAGACGGCACCGTCGCGAAGTGGGCGGCGGCGATCTTCATGACCACTTCGCTGCTGCTGTTCGGCAACTCCGCCGTGTACCACCGCTTCAACTGGGGACCGCGCGTCAAGGCGACGCTCAAGCGCATCGACCACGCGAACATCCTGCTGCTGATCGCGGGAACGTACACGCCGCTCGGTCTCCTCGCCCTCCCTCCCCAGAAGTCGACGCTCCTGCTGTCCCTGGTGTGGGGTGGGGCGCTCCTCGGCATCCTCTTCCGCGTGCTCTGGATCAACGCGCCGCGCTGGCTCTACGTCGCGCTCTACATCGTGCTCGGCTGGGCGGCGGTCATGTACATCGGCGATCTGGTCGCGGCGAACGTCGCGATGATGGTGCTGGTCGTCGTCGGCGGGCTGCTCTACACGGCCGGCGCCGTCGTCTACGCGCTGAAGCGGCCGAACCCGTGGCCCGGGGCGTTCGGCTTCCACGAGATCTTCCACGTGTGCACCGTGCTCGCGTTCCTGTGCCACTGGACGGCGAGCCTGCTCATCTGCCTCCGTCCGGCCTTCAACGCCTGAGCGGGCGGCCGTCGTCAGGCGCGGGGCGACTCGTCGTCGTCGCCGGATGCCGCGGCATCCTCTGCGGCGTCGAGTTCTTCGTTGATCTGCGCGCGGTAGTTTCCGCGGCGGATGCGGCGCAGCATGTCCCATACGAGGAAGAAGACGGCGACGGCGAGAACGCCGCCGACGATGAATCCGGCCGGTCCCGGTGTGACGAGGATCGGGTCGACGTCGCTCGGCGAGGGGGTCGGGGTGGGGGTATCGGTCGCCGCCAGCCACCAGATCACCGGGTGCATCTGTCCTCAGTTCCGCGCGCGAGCGCATAGCCTTGAAGCACCAGCCTAATCAACGAAAGCCGTGACCCTCATGACGACGCAGGAGCTGCTCGATGAGCGCTACGGGCGCACTCGCTCGCGCCGTTCGCGGCGCTGGTGGACGCTCGGCGCGGGAGCGGCGATCGCTGCGGGTGTGGGAGTGATCGCGTGGTACGCGTTCGCCTCCGCGGCCGACGCCGTGGACACGACGACGACCGCATTCCACCTGGTCGACGACCACACGGTGACCGTGACCTTCCAGATCACCGGTCCCGCCGACAAGGCGATCGCCTGCGTGCTCGAGGCCGATGACGCCGACCACGGCGTGGTCGGCTGGAAGGTCGTGCAGTACCCCGCCTCGGGCACCCACGCGCAGGCGTTCACCGAGCAGATCCCCGTGACGGGCATCGCGACCACGGGTTTTGTCAACACCTGCTGGGTGCCGTAGCCTGTCGGGATCGAATGACGACGCCCTGGCGGGAGCCGGGGCGTCGTGCCGTATGACGAAGGAGACACCGTGTCCACGGAAAACCAGGTGACCTTCCTGACCCAGGAGGCGTACGACCGCCTCGTCGCCGAACTCGAGCACCTGTCCACGACGGGCCGCGAGGAGATCGCCAAGCGCATCGAGGCCGCCCGCGAAGAGGGCGACCTGAAGGAGAACGGCGGCTACCACGCCGCCAAGGACGAGCAGGGCAAGCAGGAGGCGCGCATCCGCACGCTGCAGGCGCTGTTGAAGAGCGCGAAGGTAGGCGACGCGCCCGAGAGCCACGGCGTCGTGGAGCCCGGCACGGTCATCACCGCGCTGGTCGCGGGCGGCGAAGAGGTCTTCCTCCTCGGCAACCGGGAGATCGCCGGAGGCACCGACCTCGACGTCTACAGCGAGGTCTCCCCGCTGGGTTCGTCGATCCTCGGCCTCAAGGAGGGCGAGAAGACCTCCTACACCGCGCCGAACGGCCGCGAGATCGCCGTCGAGATCATCAAGGTCGACACGTTCACGGGCTGAACGCACCGACGTGAGACTGGCCGGTCCCCCTCGGGGGCCGGCCAGTCGTCGTCTCAGTCGGCGACGATCGTGGGCTGGAAGCCGGCCTCTTCGAGCGTGCGCAGCACGAGCGCACGGTGCTCGTCACCGCGCGTCTCGACGCTGAGCTGCAGCACGACCTCGCTGATGAGCAGCCCCTGCCCGTGGCGGGTGTGGAGCACCTCGATGACGTTGGCGCCCGCAAGGGCGAGCAATTCGGAGACGCGGGCGAGCTGGCCGGGACGATCGGGCAGCGGGATGCGCAGGCTCGTGTAACGGTTGGATGCCGCGAGCCCATGCGCGACGACGCGCTGCAGCAGCAGCGGGTCGATGTTGCCACCCGAGAGGATGGCGACGGTCGGTCCGTCGGCGGGCACCTTTCCGGTGAGGATGGCGGCGACGCCGACCGCGCCGGCGGGCTCGACGACCTGCTTCGCGCGCTCGAGGAGCACGAGGATGGCCCGGGCGATGTCGTCGTCGCTGACGGTGACGACCTCGTCGACGTAGCGCTGCACGAGCGCGAAGGGGATGTCACCGGGGCGCTTGACCGCGATGCCATCGGCGATCGTCGGCGTCGTGTCGACCTCGAGCGGTTCGCCCGCCGCGATCGACGAGGGGTAGGCGGCCGAGTTCTCGGCCTGCACGCCGATGATCCGCACCTCGCGACCTTCGGCGGCCGCACGCAGCTTAATGGCGGCGGCGACACCCGAGATGAGGCCTCCCCCGCCGATGCCGAGCACGACCGTCCGGACGTCGGGCACCGCGTCGAATACTTCGAGGCCGAGTGTGCCCTGCCCGAGGATCACATCGAGGTGGTCGAAGGGGTGGATGAACACGGCCCCGGTGCGCTCGGCGAACTCGGCGGCGAGGCGCAGCGGCGTCTCGACGGTCGGCCCGTCGAGCACGACGTCGGCGCCGTAGCCGCGGGTGGCGAGGAGCTTGGGCACGGGGACGCCCAGAGGCATGAAGATCGTCGCCGGGATGCCGAGGCGCTGGGCGGCGAGCGCCACGCCCTGCGCGTGGTTTCCGGCCGATGCCGCGACGACGCCGCGGGCCCGCTCCTCCTCGCTCAACCGGGAGAGCCGGTAGGCGGCGCCGCGGATCTTGAACGAGCCGGTGCGCTGCAGGTTCTCCAGCTTCAGGTGCACCGGGGCGCCGAGCACCTCGGAGAGGAAGTGCGAGCTGTCCACGGGGGTGGTGGCGATCAGCGGAGCCAGGGTGGCTGCGGCATCCTCGAACTCGGCAAGTGTCGGCTCGCTCACGCGGGAGTCCTCCTCGGGCACGGCCCGTCGACCTGACGCCGCGGCTGCGAGCGCCCATCGACTCAGTCTAGGGTCGGGTGCATTCCGCTTCGGGCGTGCGTCGGGGCGCCGTCCTAGTCAGAACTTTCCGCCCATCTCGTGCAGGCGCTCGACCCGATCGGGAATGGGCGGATGCGTCGCGAACAGGCGCGACATCCCTCCGCCGCGCAGCGGATTCGCGATCCACAGATGCGCCATGGAGGTGTTCGGCTTCTGCAGCACGGTGCTCGCGCCCTCAAGCTTCTCGAGCGCCGATGCGAGACCCTCGGGGTCACGGGTCGTGAGGGCGCTGGTCGCGTCGGCGAGGTATTCGCGCTGACGGGAGATCGCGGCCTGCACGCCCGCCGCGAGCAGCGGCGCGACGATCGCGGCGACGAGTCCGAACACGAGGAACAGCGCCTGGGCCTGCGCGTTGTTGCTGTTGTTGCGGCGCATGCTTCCGAAGAACGCCATGCGCATGAGCATGTCGGCGATGAGGCCGACGGCGACGACGAGACCGAAGACGAGCAGCGACACCCGGATGTCGTAGTTGCGGATGTGGCCGAGCTCGTGCGCGAGCACGCCTTCGAGCTCGCGGTCGGTCATCAGCTCGAAGAGCCCGGTGGTCACGGTGATCGCGGCCTTGTCGGGCGAGCGGCCCGTGGCGAAGGCGTTCGGCGCCGGGTCGTCGACGACGTAGAGCGTCGGCATCGGCGTGCCGGTCGTGATGCACAGGTTCTCGACGAGCCGGTAGTACCGCGGCGCCTGCTCGCGCGTGACCTCGAACGCACCCGAAAGCGCGAGTGCCTCACGGCTGGCGGCGAAGTACTGGATACCGGCGTACCCGGCCGCGAAGACGAGCACGAAGGCCGTCACCCACCAGTTGCCCGACATCAGCCAGCCGGCGACCAGACCGATCAGCCCGATGAAGACGACGAAGCCGATGAGGATGAACCAGGTGTTGCGCTTGTTCGCGGCGATCGCCGAATACACGCGTGCCTCGCGCCGGGATCAGAACTGGATGCGGGGCGGCTCGGCGATCGACGCGCCGTCGACCACCTCGAAGAACTCGCGCGGCGTGAAGCCGAGGTTGCGGGCGAACAGGTTGTTCGGGAACACCTTGATTTTGGTGTTCAGTTCTCGCACGCCGCCGTTGTAGAACCGGCGGGACGCCTGGATCTTGTCCTCGGTGTCGACGAGCTGCTGCTGAAGCTGCAGGAAGTTCTGGCTCGCCTGCAGCTGCGGGTAGGCCTCGGCGACCGCGAAGATCGACTTCAGCGCCTGCTGCATGTGCCCCTCGGCCACGCCGGCCTCACCGGGCGAGGAGGCGCTGATCGTCTCGGCCCGCGCCTGCGTGACGTTCTCGAACACCGCCTTCTCATGGGCCGCATAGCCCTTGACGGTCTCGATCAGGTTCGGGAGCAGGTCGGCGCGTCTCTTCAGCTGCACCGTGATGTCGCTCCACGCCTCATCGACGCGCACTCCGAGCTGCACAAGCCCGTTGTAGGTCGCCCACAGGTAGATCCCCACGATCACCAGCAGGGCGACGATGATCAGAACCGGGATGAGCCATTCCATCTCGATCGACTCCGTTCGCGTAGTGCCCTCATACTAGTGGCGCCCTCGGGCGTGATGATGCGCTCGCGGCAGACTCTGGGTCTACTCCCCGAGGACGCGTCGGAGGTAGCGGTTGCGGAAGACCCGATCGGGGTCGAGCCGGTCGCGCAGGGCCGTGAAGTCGTCGAACCGAGGGTAGGCGGGGCGCAGGTCATCGGCGGTGCGCGTATGCATCTTGCCCCAGTGGGGACGCCCGTCGAAGGTGCGCAGCAGCTCCTCGATCGGTTCGAAGTAGGTGGCCGGGTTCTCCCGCCAGTAGCGGTGCACGGCGATGTAGCCGGTGGTGCGGCCCGAAGCCGTCGAGAGCCAGAGGTCGTCGGATGCCGCGATCCGCACCTCGATCGGGAACGACACCCGGTACCGGCGCTCGTCGATGAGCGCGCGCACGGCGTCGAATGCCTCGGCGAGGCGCTCGGCGGGCACGGCGTACTCCATCTCGCGGAACCGCACGCCTCGGTGCTGCGTGAACACGGCGGTGGAGGCATCCGTGTACTCGCGTCGCCCCGTGACCTTCGCTGCGAGGCGCGACAGCGGCGGGGTGATCGCCGGCACGGCGCGGCCGAGAGCGCACACGGCGGTGAAGACGCCGTTGGAGAGCAGCTCCTCGTCGAGGAACTTCGCGACGCGGGGCAGCGGATGGCGCACGGCGCTCTCCGGCAGGCGGGTGTTGGTTTTCAGGAGTCCCACGTCGGTGTGCGGGAACCAGTAGAACTCGACATGATCGGACGCCGCGGCCCGGTCGGCGAACGTCGCCACGACGTCGTCGATCGGCTCGGGGTGCTCGACGGCGTGCAGCACGAACGCGGGCACGAGTCGCAGGGTGACCTCGACGAGGATGCCGAGCGCGCCGAGTCCGAGTGCGACCGCCGGAAGCAGATCGGCGTTCTCGGTGTCGTCGACGGTGAGGAACTCACCCTCGCCGGTGACCAGCGTGACCCCCGCGACCTGGGTCGCGATGCCGCCGAACGCGGCGCCGGTGCCGTGGGTGCCGGTGGAGATCGCCCCGGAGATCGACTGTCGGTCGATGTCGCCGAGGTTCGCCATGGCGAGGCCGTAGGGCGCGAGCAGCTTCGGGATGCGGTGCAGGCGGGTGCCGGCGCGGAAGGTCGCGAGCCGCCGCTCGCGGTCGACCCGCACGAGCCCGGTGAGTTCGCTGAGGTCGAGCAGCACGCCGGGCGCGACGGCGATGCCGCTGAAGCTGTGCCCGGCACCGACGGCCTTCACCGGCAGGCCGCGTGTGCGGGCGGCGAGCACCGAGCGGCGCACGGCGTCGGGCGTCGCGGGGTACTCGACCCGCGCCGGGCGCACGCTCTCGGTGCGCCCCCAGTTCGTCCAGGTGCCGCCGGGTCGTGTCACAGGAACGCCTTTCCCTCACCGCGGTAGGTCGCGGCCTCCCCCACGACGGCTCCCGCCGCCACGATCGCGAATCGCTCGACGCGCTCCGACAGCTCACCGCTCTTCGCGTGCCGGAACCACACCCGGTCGCCCACCCGCAGCGTGCGCGCCGCCGGCCCCTGCACCGGGGTCTGCACCTCGCCGGTGCCCTCGCGACCGAGGGTGCGTAGTCCTTCCGGCCACACCGGCGCGGGCTGCCGCGACGCGACCGGCGGGCCCGAGGCGACCCAGCCGCCGCCGAGCAGCGTCGCGATGTCGTCGGTCGGCCGACGGACCACGTCGAGGGCGAAGGATGCCGCCGGCGCCGGGTCGAACGCGCGGTAGCGCGAGAACAGATGCCCCGCGAACAGGCCGCTGCCGGCGGTGAGCTCGGTGACCGCGGCATCCGATGACGTGTACTCCAGCGACCCGGTGCCGCCGCCGTTGACGAACTCGAGCGGCGCGACGCGCGTGACCGCCGCCACGATGGCCTGCCGCCGTTCGCGCAGCTCGTCTCCCGAGGAGCGCTGCATCCAGCGGATCACGGGGTCCGACGGGCCCTCGGCGTCGGGCTGGCCGGCGATCTGCGCCTCGTACATCATGAGTCCGGTCAGGCGGAAGCCGGGTCGCGCCGCGACGTGCCGGGCGAAGCGGGCGACGTCGTCGGCGTCGTGCAGCGGCGAGCGCCGCACCCCGATGTGCCCGAGTGCGCGGCTGCGCCACGAGGCATCCGCGTCGATCGCCACCCGCACCTCGGGTCGCGTCGCGGGAGATGCGACCGCGTCGACCAGGTCGAGCTGGGCCGGGCCGTCGACCATGAGCGTCACGCGCGCGGATGCCGCCTCCGAGGCGACGAGCGCGGCGAGCGCCGCCCGATCGGCGGTCGGGTATCCGACGACGACGTCGTCGTGGGTGTCGGCGAGCCACAGCGCCTCGGCGAGAGTGAACGCGAGGATGCCGCGGTAACCCGGGAGGGCGAGGAGCGCGTCGAGCGCCTCGCGCACGCGCAGGGACTTGCTGGCGACGCGGATCGACATGCCGCCGGCACGGGCGATCATGTCGAGCGCGTTGTAGCGCAGCGCTTCGAGACCGAGCACGGCGACGGGGGCGGAGCGGTCGGCGGTGGCGGCCGTGAGCGAGGGCCAGTAGGCCGCGGGCTGACGCCACGGCTCGCCGGCGGGCGCCGCGAGCAGATCGATCGTCATCGTGCCGTGCTCCTCGTCGTCGGTGGCCGCATGCGCTCAGCCTAGGCCGCGGCGACCCGCACCGTGACGTGCGTGCTGTGCGGGTGCGTCGTGCCTACGCTGTGCACGTGTGCACTGATGAAGGCGCGCCGCAGCGCATCGAGAGCCGGCATGGAGTGAGCGACGCCGACGACGTCGTCCCGGGCGACGGTCGGTTCGAGACGGCCACCGAGAAGTCCGATCGCAACTGGACCGACATCCTTCAGGAGTTGCGCGCCACGCAGACCGGCACGCAGATCCTCACCGGCTTCCTGCTCGCGGTCGCCTTCCAGCCGATGTTCCAGACACTCGACGCGTTCGCCCGCACGTTCTACCTGTGCCTGGTGACCCTCGCGGGCATCGCCACGCTGCTGGGCCTCACGCCGATCATCATGCACCGTCGCCTCTTCCGCCATCACGAGAAGGCGCGGCTCGTCGTGATCGGCAACGTCTTCCTGCTCGCCACCCTCGCGGTCGTCTCGCTGCTCGTCGCGGGGGTCGCCGCGTTCCTGTTCGGCGTGACGGCGGGGCTGCCCGCGGGCGCGGTCGCCCTCGGTGTGACCCTCGCTGCCGTGGCCGTCATCTGGTTCGCTGTGCCGCGGCTCGGGCGCACCCCGAGCTGAGTGGCGGGGCGCGGCATCCGTCGACTGCCGATCGGCAGTCAGCGACGACCCGGCGCCCCCGAAGCCGGAGCACGGTGGGGTGTGCCCCCGCTGGGACTCGAACCCAGACTGAAGCGATTTTAAGTCGCCTGCCTCTGCCATTGGGCTACGGGGGCCCGCCCCCACCCTAGGACAGCGACACGCGCCGTCAGAGGCGGGCGAGCGCGACGATGTCCTCCTCGAACTCGGTCGTCACCTCGCGCGAGACCGTGGCGCGGGTGCCGCCGAGCGCCCGCAGGTAGTCGTCCGTGCCGACCGCGTCGCCCGTGTCGCCGGACGCGAGGGCGCGCGCAAGAGCCTCCTGCGATGCGCGCCGCGCGGCGTACTCGATGTCGGCGGGGGTGAGTCCGTCGCTGGCGTCGACGAGAGCCGAGACATCCACGTCGCCCGCGACGTCGACAGGGATGTACCGACCCCAGATCGCGCGGCGCGCCTCCGCGTCCGGCAGGCCGATCGGCAGCACGTAGTCGAAGCGTCCGTGCCGCAGGAACGCGGCGTCGAGTGCGCGGATGAAGTTCGTCGCACAGATGAGCAGCCGGCCGTCCCGCTCACGGAACTCCGCGACGAGCTTCAGCAGCTCGTTCGTGACCCCCTGCGTGGGCGACGGCGGCGTGCCGCCCCGGTGAGCCGCGATCTCCTCGACCTCATCGATGAAGACGACCGCGTGCTCGAGCTTGTCGATCGCCTCGAACGTGGCACGCAGGGCGCCGGCCATCCCCCGCGCGCTGTCGCCGAGCCGCGAGGGGAAGACTTCGACGAACGGCCAGTCGAGACGGGATGCCACGGCCCGCGCGAAAGTCGTCTTGCCGGTGCCGGGCGGTCCGAACAGCATGACCGCCCGCGGCGGCACCACCCCGAAGCGCTCGGCGAGCTCCGGCTGCGCGAGCGGCGTCACGAGTCGCTCCTCGAGGATCGTCTTCTCCGTCGTCATGCCCGCGACCGCGTTCCAGAGGTGGCGCGGCAGAATGCGACCACCCAGCTCCTTCAGCACGTCGAGCTCGCGGCGCTGCACGGGGAGCTGGCGCTCCAGGTAGCGCACCGCTCGATGCACGACGAAGGAGTTCTGCGTGAACGGCTCGACCCGCTGCCCCTCCGGCACCAGCACCGACAGTGTGCCGAGCCCGAGCGGCGCCATCCGGCGCTCGAGCGCATCGAGCAGGGCGCCGCTGATCTCGCCCGCGGCATCCGTCTCGCGCACCCCGAAGAACACCACCCATCCCTGCGCGTGGGCGGCGCGGCCGACAGCGGCCCCGACGATGTCGTCACCGCGCACCGCGACCACCGCGTGGTCGGCCTGGCAGGAGGCCACGACCTCGGCGAGCGAGTAGATCGGCGTTGCACCTTCGCCCGTCACGTGGCCCCACAACCGCACGAGCTGGTCGAGATCGTCGCCGTGGAAGTCGCGGATGTGCACCTTGGTCACTCGGGCCTCCTCGGGCGCAGCCGCCGGACCCGAGGCACCTGTGCCCCGCGGCGGGAAGCCCAGCGTGGCATACGGCACGCGCACCCCGCCAGCGGTGCGGCCGGGAGTATCCGAAGAATGCGGAACGCCGCGGCATCCGAAGATGTCGCGGCGTTCCGTGAGACGTACGCCTACTTCGCGGCGGCGGCCTTCTCGGCGACCGGCGCCTTCTCGGCGGCCGGCTTCGCGGGCGCCTCAGCCGGCTGCGGCGGACGCGGGCGCGACGCGAACTCGTCGAAGAAGCGGCGCGGCGTCTGCACGGCCTCGAGGTTCACCACGTCGCGACCGAGCCAGAAGTTGTTCCACCAGCCCCACAGCACGCGCCACTTGCGCTCCCACGACGGCATCGCGAGACCGTGGTAGCCACGGTGGGCACCCCAGGCGAGGAAGCCCTTGAGGGCGATGTTGCCCGACTGGAACACACCGTTGTAGAGGCCGAGACCGGCCACGGCGCCCAGGTTCTTGTGGATGTAGTCCTTCGGCAGCTCGCCGCGCAGCACCGCGGTGAGGTTCTTCGCGAGCTGCTTGGCCTGACGCACCGCGTGCTGGGCGTTCGGCACGCAGAAGCCGCCGACACCGCCACCGGTGAGATCGGGCACCGCCGCGACGTCGCCCGCCGCCCAGGCGCCCTCGACGACGTTGCCGTCGGCGTCGATCACGCGCAGGTCGCCCTGCGTCGTGATGCGTCCGCGCTGCTCGCTGGGCAGGTCGCTGCCCTTGACGACCTGCGGGTTGGCCATGACGCCCGCGGTCCACACGATGATGTCGGTCGAGATGACCTCGCCGGTCGAGAGCTCGACGTTGCCGTCGACGGCCCCGGTGACCTGCGTGTCGAGGTGCACGTACGCCCCGCGCTTCGCGAGGTCCTTCAGAACCCACTCGCTCGTCTTCAGCGACACCTCGGGCATGATGCGGCCCATCGCCTCGATGAGGTGGAAGTGCGTCTCGTCGAACGTCAGCTGCGGGTACTTCCTCAGCAGCGACGACGCGAAGTTGCGTAGTTCGGCGAAGGTCTCGATGCCGGCGAATCCGCCACCGACCACGACGACGGTGAGCAGACGCTCCCGCTCGGCTCCGGGCGGCAGCGCCGCAGCCTTGTCGAAGTTCGAGAGGAGCTTGTCACGAACCCAGACGGCCTCCTCGATCGCCTTCATGCCGATCGCGTTGTCGGCGATGCCGGGGATCGGGAAGGTGCGCGAGACCGAGCCCGCGGTGACGACGATCTGGTCGTACTCGAGCTCCCACGCCTCGCCCTCGGACGGGGTGATGGTGGCGACCTTGTGGGCGTGATCGATCTTCGTCACTCGGGCGGTGACGACCTCGGTCGACGCCAGGTGGCGACGCAGGGCGACGACCGCGTGACGCGCCTCGATCGACCCGGCCGCGACCTCGGGGAGGAACGGCAGATAGGTCATGTAGGGAAGCGGGTCGACGACGGTGACCTGAGCCTCACCCTTGCGGAGGTGCTTCTCGAGCTTCCACGCGGTGTAGAAGCCGGCGTAGCCGCCTCCGACGATCAAGATCCTGGGCACGGTGTTAGTCACGGTGAACGGAACTCCTTGGCGAATTGATGCTCGGCGTGCGGGAGTCACGCGCCGATCGGATGCGTCGGACAGCAGCGGTGACGCCGAGCGCCACCAGTATAGTCGCGACGGTCATCCCTAACAGCGGCAGCGACCCGTACAGCAGCGTGTCCCGCGAGGGCAGCAGCAGGGACCCGCGCGGGGTGGCGGCGTCGGCCGGCGGGAGCGCCGGCAGCGCGACCGGTGTGGCGGAGTCCTCCGGCGCCGGCGACGCGTTCGCGCGACGGTGCAGCGTGATCCAGTCGGAGAGCGATCCCATCGGGTTCGCGGTCACCGTGGGCACGTCGGCGGACACGGCCGCGGCGGCGTTGACGAGCCCGTACCCGTAGAGCGCGTTGGGCACCGTGCCGAGCGAGACGCCGGGCGGAGCGGTCGCCGTGGAGATGATGCGGTTGATGACGTTCGCCGCGTCGAGGTCGGGGTGAGCGGCGCGCACGAGCGCGACGATGCCCGCGACGATCGGGGCGGCGCCGCTCGTGCCGTTCCACCGCACCAGCGACCCGCCGGGCGAGACCCCGAGAAGCTGTTCACTGGGCGCGGCGACGCCGATGGTGATCCCCTGGGTGGAGGCCTCCTGGCTCGCCTGGCCCGACGGAGTGACCCCGGCGACCGTCAAGACACCGGGTATCGTCGCCGGCGCGCCGACGCGGGTCGTCCCGCTTCCCCGGTTGCCGGCGGCGACCACGACGACGACGTCGTGCGAGAACGCGTACTGGAAGGCCGTGTCCCACGACGGATCCCAGTCGAGCGTGTTGGTCGTGAACGACAGGTTGATCACCTTCGCGCCGTTGTCGACGGCCCACTTCATGGCCGAGGCCACCTGGGTCACGAACGGCACCTTCACCTCGCTGCCGAACGAGATGGATGCCGACAGCAGCTGTGCCTGCGGAGCGACGCCGATCATGCCGGTGCCGTCCGACAGCGGGCGGGCCGCTGCGAGGGAGGCCACCCAGCTGCCGTGACCGGTGTCGCTCGAGCCGACCGGCGTGCGGCCGCTCGCCGAGCCCTCGCCCGAGAAATCGGCGCCGCCGACGACCGCGGCGTTGAGCTGCGGCGCGGCACCGATACCGGTGTCGATGATCGCGATCTTCACGCCCGCGCCCTGTGTCGTCTGCCAGGCCTGCTCGATTCCGTAGTCGGTGAGCCAGTACTCCGCCGCCCGGGCCGCGTCCTCGGTCGCTGCGTTCGCCATGCCGGTCGACGCCGGCTGCGCGCCCGAGGCCGCGACGGCGGGGATGCCGGCAGCCGCCGGGGCGACGACGAACCCACCGGCGATGAGCACGGCGGCCACGACGACCCGGCGAGCACGCATCAGGCCGCCTCGCCCCGGGCGGCCCCGGGATCGGCGCAGACGCAGCGCGAAGGCGACCAGGTCGACCGGGCCAGCGCCGCGTCGCCGATCGGATTGACGCCGGGCCCTGCCGCGAGAGCGTGGCCGGCCAGGGCATGCAGACACTTGACGCGGGTCGGCATGCCGCCGGCGGAGATGCCGGCGATCTCGTCCACCTCGCCGTACGCGGCGCGATCGGCGAGGTAGCTGGTGTGCGCGGCGCGGTAGGCGTCCGCGACATCCGCGTCGTCGAGCAGCCCCGCAAGCTCGGGCATGACGTGCTCGGCCTCGAGGGTCGACATGGCCGCCGTCGCGGCCGGATGGGTCAGGTAGTAGAACGTCGGGAAGGGCGACCCGTCGTCGAGCCGGGGCGCCGTGGCGACGACCGTGGGGTTGCCGCAGACGCAGCGCGCTGCGATGCCGAGCACCCCTCGCGCGGGGCGTCCGAGCTGGGCGCGCAGCACGGCCAGCTCGGCGTCGGTCACGGCAGGGTAGGGCGGCGTCGTCACCCCGAAAGGCTACCGGGGCGCGGCTCGGTAGACGCCGGGCGTCACGGACTCGGTGTGGCGTCCGAGGTGGGGCTCGGCGCGGATCCGTCGGTCGGCGCCGTGGCCGTCACGGCGGCCCCCGCGGCGGCCAGCGATCGCACGAATCCCGACATCCAGTCGTTGCGGGTCTGCGTGAGCTGCGCGCTCACGGGAGCCGCGTCGCGAGGCTGCTGGTCGGCGGGAAGATCGTTGTCGACCAGATAGAGCACCTGACCCGGTGTCACGTAGTAGAGCCGTTCACGCGCCTGCGTGGCGATGTACGCCGGGTCGCCGAGGCGGTCACTCTCGGCCTGGAGCGCATCGATCTGCTGCTGGGTGAGCTGCACCGCGGCACGGGCGGCGGAGAGCTTCTGCTGCTGGGCGAGGTAGGTGCCGACCGTGGGCACGAGAACTCCGACGGCCAGCACCACCAGGCCCAGCATGATCACCATGAAGCCCGACAGGCGGATGCCGCCGAGCCAATCGCGTGCGGCAAGTCGCCGAGCCCGCGGGGTCTCCTCCGGAGATGCGGAAGGGGGAGTCGGTCTCTTGGCCACGACTCCCCCTTCCGGTAGATCAGCTGCGCTCAGCCCTTGAAGCGGGGGAAGGCACCGCGACCGGCGAAGACCGCCGCGTCGCCGAGCTCTTCCTCGATGCGCAGAAGCTGATTGTATTTCGCGACGCGCTCGCTGCGGGCGGGCGCGCCGGTCTTGATCTGACCCGCGTTGACGGCGACAGCGAGGTCGGCGATCGTGGTGTCCTCGGTCTCACCCGAACGGTGCGACAGCATCGAGCGGTAGCCGTTCTGCGTGGCGAGCGAGATCGCGTCGAGCGTCTCGGACAGGGTGCCGATCTGGTTCACCTTCACGAGCAGCGCGTTGGCGACGCCCAGGTCGATGCCCTTCTGCAGGCGGATCGGGTTGGTGACGAACAGGTCGTCGCCGACGAGCTGCACCTTCGAGCCCAGCGCCTCGGTGAGGTCCTTCCAGGCGTCCCAGTCGTCCTCGGCGAGGGCATCCTCGATCGTGACGATCGGGTAGTTCGCGACGAGGTCGGCGAAGTAGTCGGTCAGCTGCGCGGCCGTCCACGGCTTGCCCTCGACCGTGTAGACGCCGTCGGCGAAGAACTCGGTCGCCGCGACATCCAGGCCCACGGCGATGTCGGCGCCCGGGGTGAAGCCGGCCTTCTCGATCGCCTTCAGCAGGAAGTCCAGGCCCTCACGGTTGCTGGGGAGATCAGGGGCGAAGCCGCCCTCGTCGCCGAGACCGGTCGCGAACCCCGCGGCCTTCAGCTCGCCCTTGAGGACGTGGTAGACCTCGGTGCCCCAGCGCAGCGACTCGCCGTAGGTCTCCGCGCCGATCGGGGCGAGGAAGTACTCCTGGAAGTCGATGCCGTTGTCTGCGTGCGAGCCGCCGTTGATGACGTTGAACAGCGGCACGGGAAGCACGTGGGCGTTCGGGCCGCCGAGGTAACGGAACAGCGGGAGGTCGGCCGAGTCGGCCGCCGCCTTCGCGACCGCGAGGCTGATGCCCAGGATCGCGTTCGCGCCGGTGCGCGACTTGTTCTCGGTGCCGTCGGTCTCGATGAGGATCTCGTCGATGAGGCGCTGCTCGCTCGCCTCGACACCCTCGATCGCGGGGCCGAGCTCATCGATGACGGCGTCGACGGCCTTGAGCACGCCCTTGCCGCCGTATCGGCTCTTGTCTCCGTCGCGCAGCTCGTACGCCTCGAACGCGCCGGTCGACGCACCGGAGGGGACGGCCGCCCGCTGGACGATGCCGTCGTCGAGGAGCACCTCCACTTCGACGGTCGGGTTTCCGCGCGAGTCAAGAATCTCGCGCGCGCCTACAGCCTCGATCAGTGCCACTGAGGACTCCCTGGTTCAATCAAGAGTTCCCATTCCGGGAACAGGTGCATGCGGAGCGTCATCGGTCCTCCACCACTCTAGTGACGACGGATGCCGCCGCCACCGGCGCGTCACGAACCCGAGCGGGATGCGGCATCCGTCACGATCGCCACGGCGACGCCGTCCCATCCCTTCGCGTCGAGGGTCTGGAGCGCTGTCGCCTCGAATCGTGGGTCGGCGGCGAGGAGCGCGAGCCCCCGGCGAACCCCCTCGGCCTGCTCGTCGGATTCGTCGGTGGTGACGAGACGACCGGAACGCACGACGTTGTCGACGATCACGAGGGCGCCCGGGCGGGAGAGCCGCGCAGCATGGTCGAGATAGAGCGCGTTGGACTGCTTGTCGGCGTCGATGAAGACGAGGTCGAACCCGGGCTCGAGACCGGGGAGCACGTCGGCCCCGCGGCCGATCTCGATGCGCACCCGCTCCCCCACGCCGGCACGGTCGAGGTTGCCGCGGGCGACGGCCGCGTGCGCGGGCTCCGCTTCGATCGTCACCACCTCGCCGCCGTCGCCGACCGCGCGTGCCAGCCAGATCGTGGAGTAGCCGCCGAGCGTGCCGATCTCCAGCACCCGCCGAGCGCCGATCGCTCGCGCGAGCAGGTGCAGCAGCTTGCCGTTCAGCGGCGCGACCTCGATCGCGGGGAGACCGGCGGCATCCTGCTCGTGCACCGCCGCCTCGAGGGCGGCGTCGTGACCCACAAGGGTCTCCGCGAGGTAGGTGTCGACCCGGCGCCACACCGCGGGGGTCGGGAGGGCGTCGTCGGTCATGGCGACAGCCTCCCGGGCGGCGCGGCGAGCGTCAAGGGCGGCGGGCGGGTCGCCCGCATCGCGGCGACGTCGGGAGGCGGGGTCAGGACGCCGCGCGGCGCTCCGCGACGAGCGAGGTGAGCACGGCTGCACCGGTAGAAGCGTCGGGCGCGGTGACGGTCAGGCGGCGGCCGTCGAGGCGCGTGACCTCGATGCCGTCGCCTCGTCGCGGCACGACGCCCAGGCGTCCCGGGAGTCCGCGCAGCCCCCAGCCGCCGAAGTCCCGCAGCGGCTCGACCTGCACCGTGCGCACACGGGCGATGTCGTCGAGCGGGATGCGGAAGCGCGGCAGTCCGAGGGCCGAGACCACGATGAATCCGCCGGCGTCGACCCGCACGTGGTAGGCCGCGAGCGTCGCCGAGGCGACCAGCAGGAGCACGAACGCGATCGTCGTGATCCACGCGACGGCGCCACCGCCGCCGGTGAACCACGCGTCGACGGTGATGAGTCCGACCAGCAGCAGCGCCGCGACGATCGGCACGACCGCTCCGCGAGGAAGCGCGGTCGTGGCCGTCCACGCCCTCGGGAGCGCACCGGAGGCGGTCTCACCCACGGGCGCGGCGGGCGACGTCGGCGCGATCGGTGCGGAGAACGGGAGCCCGCCCTGCGACGGCTGCGCGAACCAACCGATCAGACCGAGCGCGAGACCGGCGAGCAGCACCCACCACGACCCGCCCGCGTGCGCGCTGCCCCCATCGGCCGCACGGAGGTTCGCGAGTGTCGAGCTGATACCCGCGGCGGTCAGGAAGCCGGCGACCCCGAGGCCGATCGCCCCCAACAGGCGGAAAACGAGTCCCCGGTGGCCGCGGAGGAGCCCGGGCAGCGACACGGCGAACAGGGTTCCGGGAACGACGAGTCCGATGAAGCCGGTCACGAGAGCCAGCACCCACGGCGGTCCGTACGCGTTCGGCGCGCCCGAGGCATCCCAATGGGTCGCGACCGTCGCGGGCAGGTGCGGCAGCGCGACCAGCTGCAGCACGACATTCGCGAGCCACAGCACACCCGGCAGCACGGCGCCCACCAGGACGTACGACCTGACCACCCGTCGCTGCGATGCCTCGGCCATGTGACCCGCCCCCCTTCGGCCGCCGATCGCGGCTCCCTCGAGTCTGGCGTTCGGCGGCGCCCGCGACCCGCTCGTTGTCGATCATCGATAACGGATTGTCAGGAACGAGTGGCGATGGTCACACTCGATCCGTGGCCTACTCCCCCCGGCAGCTCGCGATCGGCATGAGCCTGTGGATCCCGAATCTCTGCAACGGCATCCGCGTGCGCGAGATCGCCCCCGACTTCACGCACTGCGTCGTGCAATTGCGGGTGACGCTGCTCACCCGCAACATCGTCGGCGTCGCGTTCGGCGGTGCCATGTCGGCCATGACCGATCCGTACTACTTCATGCTCGTCATGCATCAGCTCGGCCGCGACTACGTCGTGTGGGACACGCGCGGCGAGATCGAGTTCGTCAAGCCCGGCCGCGGCGTGCTCACGGCCCGGTTCGAGGTGCCGCGGGAGAGGGCCGAAGAGCTGCGCGAGCGCGCCCGCGGCGGCACGAAAGTGCTCGAGTGGTTCGAGACGGAGATCACGGATGCCACGGGCGACGTCGTCGCGAGGGTGCGTCGCGAGGTCTATGTGCGCGAGAAGCGCCGCGACCGGGTCGCGGCGGGCTGACCGCCGGGCGAGCCGATGCCGCCAGGGGCGACGACCGGTCGCGCGGCGTCCGCGCGTCGGGGCACCGGAGCGTTCACGCCCGCCGACTACGATTCGCGCGTGACCTCGCCCTCCCTCGCCCGCCGGCTCGGCCTCGGCGATGCCGTCGCGATCGGCCTCGGGTCGATGATCGGCGCCGGCGTGTTCTCGGTCTGGGCGCCGGCCGCGGCTGCCGCCGGCCCGTGGCTGCTCGCCGGCCTCGCGCTCGCGGCCGTCGTGGCGTACGGCAACGCCACCTCGTCCGCCCAGCTCGCGGCGACGTATCCGACCTCGGGCGGCACCTACGCCTACGGGCGCGCCGAGCTCGGTGAGTGGTGGGGATTCGCCGCCGGGTGGTGCTTCGTCATCGGCAAGCTCGCGAGCGCGGCCGCGATGGCCCTCACGTTCGCCGCGTATGCAGCGCCTGCGGGATGGGAGCGCCCGGTCGCGGTCGTGGCTGTCGCCGTGCTCGTCGGCGTCAACCTGCTCGGCGTGACCCGCACCGCCGCGCTCACCAAGGCGATCGTCGTCGTCTCGCTCCTCGGACTCGCCGTCGTCACGGCCGCCGGCGCGAGCTCATCGTCGACCTGGGCGGGCCTCGGCAGCGCGGCCCCTGTCGACGCCTACGGGGTGCTGCAGTCGGCCGGCCTGCTGTTCTTCGCCTTCGCAGGGTACGCGCGCATCGCCACGATGGGCGAGGAGGTGCGGGATCCCACCCGCACGATCCCGCGGGCGATCACGATCGCCTTCGCGGCGGCCCTCATCGTCTACACGATCGTCGGCACGCTCACCGTCGTGGTGCTGGGAGCGTCCGCGACGGCGGCGTCGAGTGCGCCGCTCGCCGACGTCGTGCACGCCGCCGGATGGACGTGGGCGAACCCGGTGGTGCGAGTCTCGGCGGCGGCGGCGTCCCTCGGTGCGCTGCTCGCACTGGTCGCGGGCATCGGCCGCACGACGCTCGCCATGGCCCGCGAGCGGGACCTCCCCGCCGCACTCGCCGCGATCGGCGCGCGCCACCGTGTGCCCTACCGGGCCGAGCTCGCCGTCGGTGTGGTCGTGATCGGCGCGGTCGCCCTGGTGGACCTTCGCGGCGCGATCGGATTCTCCTCGTTCGGCGTGCTGCTGTACTACCTCGTCGCCAACCTCGCGGCGTTCCGTCAGCACGGCGACGCCCGCCGGTACCCCCGTGCACTCCAGATCATCGGGGCGATCGGATGCCTCGTGCTCGCCGTCTCCCTCCCGTGGGCCTCCGTCGTCGCCGGCGCCGTCGTGCTCGCGATCGGACTGGCGGCACGCGGCATCCGCCTGCGCATCGACCGGGCACGCCGCGCGGGATAGCCCGCTGCGTGCGTGCGGGTCGCCGCGGCCCCTCAGAGGGCGAGAGCGGATGCCGCAGGCACCGCGTGCCCGTCGGGCACGGGCCCGTCGCCTCCCAGGGCGAGCAGCACCGACGGCAGCAGCGCGTCGGCGGTGCGCCGGTAGCCGAGCGCGCTCGGGTGGAACCGGTCGAGGCTGAACATCTCGTCGGGCTGCGAGATGAAGAACGGCCCGACGACACGTCGGAGCGACACGACGTGCGCGCCGGCGGCGAGCGCCGCCTCGGCCTGAGCGTCGGCCAGCTGGCGCGACTGCCGTGAGCCGAGTGAGCGCAGCGGCTGCGGCACCGGACGCAGAGCGCCGAGGTCGGGGCACGTCCCGACGACGACGGCGACACCCCGCTCGCGCAGACGCTCGACGGCGGTGCGCAGATGGCCGGCGGCGACGGTCACGGGGACACGATGAGTGACGTCGTTGCCGCCGACGATGATGATCGCGACATCCGGAGCGTAGCGTGCGGGGAGGGCGTTGAGCTGCGCCGCAAGCGCCGACGACTCCGACCCGACCTTCGCCGCGGTCACCAGGCGCACGGGGCGCCCGAGCGTCTCGGCGATGCCCTTGGAGATTCGCGCACCGGGGGTGTCCTTGCGCCTCGTGACTCCCAACCCCGCCGCGATCGAGTCGCCGAGCACGAGCAGCTCGACGGGGTCACCGTCGAGCTTCGCCCGCCAGACACGGTCGGCGTCGAGGGCGTCCTCCCCCAACGGCTTGCCGATGCGTCGCCGGGCGATGGCGGCCTGACGTCGCAGCAGCTCCCGCATCGAGAACACCGCCGCGGCGGCTCCGACGAGCGTCGAGGCGCCGATGACGGCGGCGGTGCGCAGACCCCTCATGCCGCGATTGCACCTCGCCGAGGTGAACCCGGGATGAACGCGGCTCAGGCCAGCGGCTTGAACTCGAGTGCGGATGTGTCGGCACCCGCTGAGACCGTCGCGAACTCGCCGTAGCCGTCGGCCGCCGAGCGCGCGAGCAGTGCGGTGAGGTTCTTGGTACGGCGCTCGAGGCGCACCCGGGCGCCGGTCGCGATGAGCGCGGCCTTGTGGGCGACGAGCTCGCCGACCGGCACGTCGGCGTCGTGCACCAGCACGAGGGTGCGGGATGCGGCATCCACCCCGTCGGCGACGAGGTCGACGATGCGCTCGAAGCCGATCGAGAAGCCGACTGCCGGCACGCTCTGGCCGAGGAACCTGCCGATCATGCCGTCGTAACGGCCGCCGCCGCCGAGCGAGTAGCCGACGCTCGGGTGGGCGAGCTCGAAGATCGTGCCGGTGTAGTAGCCCATGCCTCGCACCAGGAACGGGTCGAACGCGAGCGGCACCTCGCCGCCCCGGGCGGCCGCGACCGCATCGCCGAGCGCCACGAGTCCGGCGACCACCGCGTCATCGATCCCCTCGGGCAGGGCCGCGCGAATCTGCGCCTCACCGAACGGCAGGTCGGCTTCGGGCGTCGGCCGACGACCGAACGCCTCGAAGGCGTCGGCGGCCGCGGGCGTCGCTCCACGCTCGCGCAACTCAGCGGCGACGCCGTCGATGCCGATCTTGTCGAGCTTGTCGATCGTGATCAGGACGCCGGGTCGCTCCTCCGCGGCGAAGCCGAACACGTCGAGCATGCCGTCGAGGGCCCGCCGGTCGTTCACGCGGATGACGCCACCCTCGAGTCCGAGCGCGTCGAGCGCATCGAGGCTCGCGACCATCAGCTCGGCCTCGGCGCGCGCCGAGCCGTCGCCGATGATGTCGATGTCGCACTGCACGAACTGTCGGTAGCGTCCCTTCTGCGGGCGCTCGGCGCGCCACACCGGCGCGATCTGCAGCGACCGGAACACGGTCGGGAGCTCCGCGCGGTGCGTCGCGTAGAACCGGGCGAGCGGCACCGTCAGGTCATAGCGCAGCCCGAGGTCGCTGAGGGCCGCGGGGTCGTCGGCGGCGGCGATGATCGCCTCGGCGTCGAGGCCGCGCTTGAGCACGTTGAATGCGAGCTTCTCGTTGTCGCCGCCGATGCCGGCGTGCAGCCGGTCGTAGTCCTCGACCACGGGCGTCTCGATCTCGTCGAACCCGTGCGCACGGTAGCGCTCGCGGATGACGGCGAGCACGCGCTCGCGCCGTGCCTTGTCCTGAGGGAGGAAATCGCGCATGCCGCGCGGCGGGTTGACCTGTGCCACGGGGGTCTATTGTTCCAGGTCGCCGCCGCGCGCCGCGGCCTCCGCCGCGCGCACCGCCGACTCCACGCCCCGCACCCGCTCCCGGAGCGCCCGCTCCGCATCGATACCCGCCGCGCGGGCGGCGACGACGAGGGCGAGCAGCGCGTCGCCGAGCTGCGCCTCGTCGGTCGGGGCCGCGGCATCCGTCATCGCGGGCACCAGCCCCACCTGAGCGGCCTTGCCGAGCACCTTCTGGGCGCGGGCGAGCGCCGGCAGGCCCGCCGGGATGCCGTCGAGCACGCTGGTACGCTCGCGCTTCTCGGCCGCCTTCGCGGCGGTCCACAGCACGAGCACCTCCTCTGGGGTGCGCGCGCTCTCGCTTCCGAAGACGTGCGGGTGCCGGCGGATCATCTTGTCGGCGAGATCGGATGCCACATCCTGCACGTCGAACGGATCGTCGGGGTCCCGCGAGGCGATCTCGGCATGGAACAGCACCTGCCAGAGCACGTCGCCGAGTTCCTCTCGCAGGTCGGCGCGGGTACCGGACTCCACGGCGTCGACGAGCTCGCTCGACTCCTCGACGAGATAGGGCACCAGGTCCCGGTGGTCTATCTGCTGCGTCCAGACGCACTCGTCCCGCACCGCGCGCATCGCCTCGATCGCCCGCGTCATCCCGTCGTCCGTCATGCCGCCGCCTCCCGCACCCGACGGTAGCGCCGGGCGCGCAGCGACACGAGCACCACCGCCGCGAGCAACGAGATCGCCGATCCGCCCAGCACGCCGAGGATCGCCTGGTCGCGCAGATCCGCCGCGCCCGCGAACGCCAGCTCCGACATCAGCAGGGACACGGTGAACCCGATGCCACTGAGCGCCCCCGCCGCGGCGAGGTCGCCGAACGCGAGTGGACGGGAGCCTCGTGAGAACAGTGCCATCGCCAGCGACCCGAAGGCGATCACCCCGACGAACTTGCCCACCGGGAGCGCCAGCACGGTGCCCCAGAACGCCGGCGCGAACGCGGCCGGCGACACCTGCGGAATCGGCATCAGAGCGGAGGCGAACGCGAACAGCGGCAGCACGATCACGTTGACCCACGGCTCGAGCGCGTGCCGCGCACGCGCCCCGGCACCCGGCGCGATCGCGAGCCCCAGCAGCACGCCCGCGATCGTCGCGTGCACGCCCGACTCGTGGACGAGCACCCATACCGCGATGGCCACCCACACCATCAGCACGGCGACCGGTACGCGGGCGCGACCACGCAGCAGCAGCGACAGCGCCCCGAAGGCGACCGTCAGCGCCAGTGCGGCCGTCAGCGCCACGAAGTCGATGTCCGCGGTGAACACGACCGCGATCAGCACGATGCCGACGATGTCGTCGAGGATCGCCAGTGCCAGCAGGAACACCCGCACCCCGGACGGCAGCCCACGGCCGACGACGGCGAGCACGCCGAGCGCGAACGCGATGTCGGTGGCCGTCGGGATCGGCCAGCCCGACGCCGACGGGGTGCCGTTCGCGATCACGAGGTAGAGCGCGATCGGCACGACCACGCCGCCGAGCGCGGCGATCGCCGGCACGAGCACGGCGCGGGGGCTGCGCAGCGATCCGACGGTCAGCTCGTGCCGCAGCTCCACCGCGACGACGAAGAAGAACAGTGCCAGCAGACCGTCGGTGATCCAATGCCCCACCGACAGATCGATGCCGGTGACGGCGAGATGCGCGTCGCGCGCGGCGATCACGCCGGGGCCCGCGGGCGTCGCCGCGACGACGAGGCCGGCGATCGCAGCGAGCAGCAACAACAGGGCGGGAAGACGGGCGGAACGCAGCACGTGCACGGGACACTCCAGGGTCAGGGGCGGCATCCGTCGATCTCGTGCATGCCGGCGGCGACATACTCGACGGGCCGACCAGACTTCCCGGCACTCCTCCGACCATTCTAGCCGCGACGGCGCGGCCGCCCCGCCGTGACAATCCAGTAACACGAGCGGGACTACCGTGGAGGCGTGCAGGATCCCACCCCCACCGAAGCCATCGATCTCGTCGGCCGCTACGAGGCCAGTCATGGGATGCCCGAGCAGATGCGCGGCGACGTGCGACTGCTCGGCGGAATCCTCGGGCGCGTGCTGCGCGAGAGCGGTTCCCCGGGCCTGTTCGACGACGTCGAACGGCTGCGCGTCGCGACCATCCAGGCCTACACCGACGAGACGGATGCCGCATTCGAGCGGGCCGCGCAGATCGCCGACGGGTTCACCGTCGCCCGCGCCGACGAGGTCGCGCGCGCGTTCACCTGCTACTTCCATCTCGTGAACCTCGCCGAGGAGCACCAGCGCGTGCGCGTGCTGCGTCAGCGCGCCGCCCGCGACGAGGAGTCGGCCGACTCGGTGACCGTCGCGCTCGAACGCCTCGCCGGCGAGGTCGGCGACGACACCGCGCTGCAGCGTCTGCACCAGATGCGCTTCCACCCGGTGTTCACCGCCCACCCCACCGAGGCGCGGCGCCGGGCGATCTCGACCAGCATCCGCCGCCTGTCGGGTCTGCTCGACGACTACGACGCCGCCGAGGACGGCGGCCCCGCACAGCGCCGCGCCGAGCGTCGCATGCTCGAAGAGGTCGACACGCTGTGGCGCACGGCGCCGCTTCGCCAGGAGAAGCCGTCGCCGGTCGATGAGGTGCGCTCGGTGATGGCCGTCTTCGACGAGACGTTGTTCACCGCCGTGCCGCATGTCTACCGGCGCATCGACGACGCCCTGCAGGGCGAGGCGGCCGGTGCCCGCGAGCCCGTCGTGCGCCCGTTCGTGCGCATCGGCACCTGGGTCGGCGGCGACCGCGACGGCAACCCGTTCGTGACCGCGAAGGTCACCAAGCGCGCCGCAGGCATCGCCAGCGAGCACGTGCTGCGCGGACTCGAGCGGGCCTCCGCCCGCATCGGCCGCGGACTGACTCTGGATGCCGCCACCACCCCGCCGACCCCGGCCCTCACCGCTCTCACCGAGCGGCTGCTCAGCGCCGACGACGAGGGGGCCGCCGACGTCGTGAAGCGCTCGCCCGGCGAGCCGCACCGTCAGGCCGTGCTGCTGATCGCCCGCAAGATCACGGCGACGCGCGAGCGCGACGCCGACCTCGCCTACGCCGACCCCGAGCACCTGCTCGCGGACCTCCTCACCGTGCAGTCCTCGCTCGTCGCGGCCGGCGCCCCGCGCCAGGCCTACGGTCACCTGCAGCAGCTCGTCTGGCAGGTGCAGACCTTCGGGTTCCACCTCGCCGAGCTCGAGGTGCGCCAGCACTCGGCCGTGCACGCGAAGGTGCTCGCCGAGCTCGACGCGGGCGGTGAGCGCAGCGAGCTGACCGAGGAGGTGCTCGAGGTCTACCGCACGATCTCCTACGTGCAGAAGCGCTTCGGTCCGCGCGCCGCGGGCCGCTACATCGTCTCGTTCACCCGATCGGCCGACGACCTCGCCGCCGTGCACCGGCTCGCGCGTTACGCTGTCGGCCCCGACGGCACCCCGCCCGTTCTCGATGTGATCCCTCTCTTCGAGACGTTCGCCGACCTGCAGGCCGCCCCCGCGATCCTCGCGGAGATCGTCGAGCACCCCGCCTTCGCGGCCCGCCTGGCCGACACCGGACGCCGCCTCGAGGTCATGCTCGGCTACTCCGACTCGTCGAAGGACGTCGGCCCCGTCGCCGCGAACCTCGCGCTCTACGAGGCGCAGGCGCAGATCGCCGACTGGGCGCAGCGCAGCGAGATCGAGCTGACCCTCTTCCACGGCCGCGGCGGTGCGCTCGGCCGCGGCGGCGGACCGGCGAACTCGGCGATCCTCGCCCAGCCCCCGCACTCGGTCGACGGCCGCTTCAAGCTCACCGAGCAGGGCGAGGTGATCTTCGCGCGCTACGGCGACCCGGCGATCGCGATGCGTCACATCGACCAGGTGGCCGCCGCCATCCTCACCGCCTCCGCCCCGTCGAACGAGCAGCGCAACCGTGCTGCCGCCGAGCGCTTCGCCGACGTGGCCCAGCGCATGGAGGACGCCTCGCGGGCGCGGTTCTTCGAGCTCGTCAAGGCGCCCGGCTTCGCACCGTGGTTCGCGACGGTCACCCCGATGGAGGAGGTGGGCCTGCTCGCGCTCGGGTCGCGTCCCGCCCGCCGCGGGCTGTCGGTCGAGTCGCTCGAAGACCTGCGCGCCATCCCGTGGGTGTTCGCGTGGACGCAGGCCCGCATCAACCTGGCCGGCTGGTTCGGGCTCGGCACCGCCCTCGAGACGGTCGGCGACCTCGAGCTGCTGCAGGAGGCGTACCGCGAGTGGCCGCTGCTGCGGGCGATGATCGACAACGTCGCGATGAGTCTCGCGAAGGCCGACGACCGCATCGCGCGCCGCTACCTGGAGCTCGGCGACCGCGACGATCTCGCGCAGCTGGTGATCGACGAGATGGCCCTCACCCGCTCGTGGGTGGTGCGCATCGCCGGCGGCGACGGACTGCTCTCGAACAAGCCGGTGCTGCAGCGGGCGGTGAAGCTGCGGAGCCCGTACGTCGACGCGCTGTCACTGCTGCAGCTGCGCGCCCTGCGGGCACTGCGCGACGCGCCCGACGAGGTGCCGGCCGACCCCGAGCTCCAGCGCCTGCTGTTGCTGTCGGTCTCGGGCGTCGCGGCGGGCCTGCAGAACACCGGCTGAGTCACGGCTCGCGAGAACAGGAGCGCTCGCGAGAACAGGTCGATACGCGCCGTGGCGTCCTGCGCACACGCGATGACCTGCCCCGGCGCGCGGTGCTCCGGCATGCCCGGCCTGGCATGCCCGGCTCCGGCGCGCCCGGCCCGGGCGCATCGGCGCCGGAGTGCGGCATCCGCTCAGTCGACCGGGGTGTCGTCCGCGTGCCGCGCGAGCGAGCGCCCGTAGCGCTCGGTGAGCTGCACCATGAGGTCGGGGGTGTCGCGGTCCAGACCGAACACGTAGCCGGGGAAGTCGAGCTCCTGCTGGCGCGCCCAGATCTCGTCGTGCTTGTCGGGTGAGACGACGATCGCCGGGTCACCCACCGCGACCCACGAGATCGGCACGACGCTGCGCTCGGGGAGCACCGTGCGCAGGTGCACGACCGCGTTGATGCGCACCTCGCTCCGGTCGCCGATGCGCGCACCGTTGAACACCCGCACGCCCGTCGCGAGGAACACCTCGTCGCCCACCGTCGCACCCGAGATGCTCGCCATCGGTCCGACGAGCGTGTGGTCTCCGATGTGCACGGGATGAGTGGCGCTCGCGCGCACGAGGGCGTTCTCCATCACGATGACACTGCGGCCGAGGGTGATCGGACCGCCCTCGGCGGTGATGACCGCGCCGTGCAGGATCTGACAGTCGGGCCCGATCGTCACGTCGCCGCTGATCACCGCGGTCGGGGCCACGACGGCGGTCGGATCGATACGGGGCTCGCGGCCGAGATGTGCGTAGCGCATGGTGTGCTCCTCGATCGTCAGCGTACTCAGCGAGACGGATGCCGCCACCCCGCCGCCCCTCCCGGCACGGGTGTGCGACACTGCCGCCATGCTCACCCTCGGATCCGTCGTCATCCGCGTCACCGACCTCGAGGCGCAGGTCGCGTTCTGGTCTGCGGCGCTCGACTACACCGTGCGAGAAGCGGTCGATACGGACTTCGTGCTGCTGCGCTCGGCCGACGGCCGGGGCCCGAACGTCGGGCTCGACCAACTGCCGAGCGAGCGCGCACTGCCGCCGCGCATCCATCTCGACCTCTACGCCGACGACCAGGCCGCCGAGGTCGCGCGGCTCGAGGAGCTGGGCGCCCGTGTCGTGCCGTGGGCGGGGCGGCCCGACGACGCCGACTACATCGTGATGGAGGATCCGGAGGGCACCCGGTTCTGCGTGATCGACGCGGCGCCGCGCGACTGACCGCGTCGGGCAGCAGGGCTGTCGACGCCGCTGGGCCGCGCCGGTCTCAGGCGGAGGCGTCGGCCGCCGCGGGCGCCTGCTCGGGGACCGGGAAGAGCGCGTCGAGCAGCTGGCCGACCCACGCGATCAGGTCGGTGTCCGACACCGGGTCTCCGTCGCCCGGCAACGGCACGACGAGCGCCTCCCCGGAGGCGACGAGCTTCGCCTTCGGGTAGAGCCGCTGCATCCGCACGCGCAGCGAATCGGGGAGGTGCGCCGGCGCGACGCGCAGGTTCGGACCCATCGCGACGACGTCGGCGAGCCCGGCCTGTGCCGCGCGGCGGCGCAGCCGCGCGACCCGCAGCAGCCCCTCGACGTCGGCGGGCGGCTCGCCGTATCGGTCGCGCAGCTCGTCGATGACGAGGTCGATGGCGTCGGGCTTCGCGGATGCCGCGGCCGCCGCCGACAGCTTCTGATAGGCCTCGAGACGCAGCCGCTCGCTGTCGATGTAGCTCTCGGGGATGCGCGCCTGCACGGGCAACTCGAGACGCAGCTCGGTCGGACCTTCGGTCTCCTCACCGCGGAACGCCGAGACGGCCTCGCCGATCATGCGCAGATACAGGTCGAAGCCGACGCCGGCGATGTGGCCGGCCTGCTCGGCGCCGAGGAGGTTGCCGGCGCCGCGGATCTCGAGGTCCTTCAATGCGACCTGCATGCCCGAGCCCAGGTCGTTGTTCACCGAGATCGTCTCGAGCCGGTCGGCTGCCGTCTCGCTGAGCGGCTTGAGCTCGTCGTAGAGGAAGTAGGCGTACGCGCGCTCACGACCACGGCCGACGCGGCCGCGCAGCTGGTGCAGCTGCGAGAGTCCGTACTTGTCGGCGCGGTCGATGATGATCGTGTTGGCGTTGGAGATGTCGAGGCCGGTCTCGATGATGGTCGTCGAGACGAGCACGTCGGCGCGGCGCTCCCAGAAGTCGTCGACGACCTGCTCGAGCTGGTGCTCGCCCATCTGCCCGTGGGCGACGACGATGCGCGCCTCGGGGACGAGCTCGCCGAGCTGCGCGGCGACCCGCTGGATCGACTGCACCCGGTTGTGCACGTAGAACACTTGGCCCTCGCGCAGCAGCTCGCGGCGGATCGCGGCGGCGATCTGCTTGTCGTTGCGGGGGCCGACGAACGAGAGGATCGGGTGGCGGTCCTCGGGCGGGGTCGCGAGGGTCGACATCTCGCGGATGCCGGTCACCGCCATCTCGAGCGTGCGCGGGATGGGGGTGGCGCTCATCGCGAGGATGTCGACGTTGGTCTTGAGCTTCTTGAGCGAGTCCTTGTGCTCGACGCCGAAGCGCTGCTCCTCGTCGATGATCATGAGCCCGAGGTCCTTGAAGATGACCTTCTCGGTGAGGATGCGGTGCGTGCCGATCACCATGTCGACGGTGCCGTCGGTGAGGCCGTTGAGGGTGTCGCGGGCCTCCTTGTCGCTCTGGAAGCGCGACAGGGGCCGCACCTTCACGGGGAAGCCCGCGAACCGCTCGGTGAAGGTCTCGAGGTGCTGCTTCACGAGCAGGGTGGTCGGCACGAGCATCGCGACCTGCTTGCCGTCCTGAATCGCCTTGAACGCCGCCCTCACGGCGACCTCGGTCTTCCCGAAGCCGACGTCGCCCGAGAGCAGCCGGTCCATCGGGATCGGCTTCTCCATGTCGGCCTTGATCTCGTCGATCGTCTGCAGCTGGTCGGGGGTCTCGGCGAACGGGAACGCCTCTTCGAGCTCACGCTGCCACGGGGTGTCGGGGCCGAACGCGTGCCCCTTGGCGGCCATCCGGGCGGAGTACAGCTTCACGAGCTCGACCGCGATGTCGCGCACCGCCTTGCGAGCTTTGCCCTTGGCCGCGGCCCAGTCACTGCCGCCCATCTTGGAGAGCGCCGGCGCCTCACCCCCGACGTAGCGGCTGAGCTGGTCGAGCTGGTCGGTGGGAACGAAGAGCTTGTCACCCGGGTAGCCGCGCTTGGTGGGCGCATATTCGAGCACGAGGTATTCGCGCATGCTCTTGACCGGGTTGCGCCCGCCGCTAGAGACCTCGCGCTGGGTCAGCTCGACGAACTTGCCGATGCCGTGCGTGGAGTGCACGACGACGTCGCCGGGCTTGAGCTGCAGCGGGTCGACGACGTTGCGCCGGCGCGAGGCGAGCTTCTTGACGACCCGGCCGTCGCCGCCGATCGTGCGCCCGTAGAACTCGGTCTCGGTGAGCACGGCGAGACGGGCACCGGATGCCTCGAACCCCCGCTCGAGCACGGCGGCGACGACGAGCGCGACCCCTGCTTCGGGTGCCTCGTGCACCGCGTCGACGCGGCGCGCCGCGACACCGCGGTCGGCGAGCACGTCGCGTGCGCGGTCGGCGAGCCCCGGACCGGACGCCGTGACGACGACCTTCCACCCGTCCTGCACGAGGGCCGCGACGTGCGCGATCGCGCCGTCGACGTTACCCGCGAACGACGGCACGGCGGATGCCGCCACCCGCACCACGTGCGACCCGGATGCCTCGACGAGGCCTTCGGCCGCGGCATCCGCCTCGCCGGAGTCGAACGCCGACAGGGTGTACCAGACGCCCCCGCGCTCACGGGCACGCTCGTGCAGGTGCGGGAGCGACACGAAGTCGCCCGCGCCGAGGTCGACAGGGGTCGACGCGCCGGCGACCGCGGCGTTCCACGCGGCGTCGAGGAACTCGCGGTTCGTCTCCGCGAGCGTGATCGCACGGGTGACGGCCCGCTCGGGGTCGACGAGCGCGACGGCGGTGCGCTCGGGCAGGTAATCGACGAGGGTGACGAGGTCGTCGACGAGCGCGGGAGTCAGCGACTCCATGCCCTCGGTCGGCACTCCCTCGGCCATGCGGGCGAGCATCGTCTGCAGGCCCGGCAACTGCTCGGCGAGCAGCGCGGCGCGCGCCCGCACGTCGGCGGTGAGAAGCAGCTCACGGCTCGCGACGAGTTCGACCTCGGTGATCTCGCCCGGCAGCGACCGCTGGTCGGCGACCGAGAACGCACGGATCTGATCGACCTCGTCGCCGAAGAACTCCACGCGCGACGGGTGGTCGGCGACCGGCGGGAAGACGTCGAGGATGCCGCCGCGCACCGCGAACTCGCCGCGTCGGGACACCATGTCGACCCGGTGGTAGGCGCGCTCGACGAGACCGAGGCTGACCGCGGCGAGGTCGTAGCCGCGCCCGCCGGTGACGAGCCGGATCGGTTCGAGATCGGTGAGGCCGGCAGCGAGCGGCTGCACCGCGCCGCGCACCGATGCCGTGACGACGAGCGGATGGGTGCCGTCCCACGCGGCCACCCGGCGGAGCACGTCGAGGCGACGCCCCACGGTCTCCGCGCTGGGGCTCAGCCGCTCGTGGGGCAGCGTCTCCCATGCCGGGAAGTGATGCACCTCGGCGCCCGGCACGAGCGCATCGAGGGCCGTGCCGAGCGCCTCGGCGCGGCGACCGGTCGGCGCGACGACGAGCACCACCGCGGGCGCCCTCTGCTCGCGGCGCTTCTCGAGGAGGCCGGCGATGAGGGGGGCGTCGAGTCCGTCGACGACGGAGAAGTCGGTGTCTGTCGTCGCCGATCGGAGGGCGCCGGCGAACGTCTCGGACGGTACGAGGGCGCGAACGATCCCGGGAACTGTCACCCGAAGATCCTACGGCGAGCCCGGGACATCCGGTCGCGGTCTCAGCCGCGCGGGGCGTGCCAGCGCTGCTGGGCGGCGATCAGACCCTCGTCGACGAGCTGCTCGACGGCGTCGGCCGCATCGCCGACGAGGATCGGCAGCGTCGTGCGCTCGGCCGATGAGAACGGGTCGAGCACCCAGTCGGCCGGATCCTGGCGGCCGACGGGCCGCCCGATGCCGACGCGCACCCGGGGGAACTCGGGCGTGCCGAGCGCTTTGGCGATGTCGCGCACGCCGTTGTGACCGCCGTGGCCGCCGCCGACCTTGAGCTTGAGGGTGTCGAAGGGGATGTCGAGCTCGTCGTGCACGATGACGACTCGCTCCGCCGGCACGCCGTAGAACTTCGCCAGGGCGGCGACGGGTCCGCCCGACGTGTTCATGTACGAGTTGGACTTCGCGAGCACGAGCTTCGCTGCGCCGGGACGCAGCCACGTCTCGACGACGCGCGCGTTCGCCTTGTGCGCCTTGAAGGTCTCGCCGCGGCGGCGGGCGAGGTCGTCGACGACCATCTGCCCGACGTTGTGGCGGGTCGCCTCGTACCGCGGCCCGGGGTTGCCGAGTCCGATCACGAGCCAGGTGTCGACCATGCGCTCATCCTCTCGCAGCGGGGACGCACCCCCGCAGACGACGCGAGGGGATGCGGCGAACCGCATCCCCTCGCGTGTGGCGGTGTCCGATTACTCGGCGGCCTCCTCGGCCTGCTCGGCGGCGGCCTCGGCGTCGGCCTCGGCGATCTCCTCCTCGGCGGCGAGGGTGTCGACCGGGATCGAGATGGCGACGATGAGGGTCTCACCGTCGGCGACCAACGACGCGCCGCGCGGGAGCGTCAGGTCGGCCGCGGTGATGTGCGTGCCGTCCTCGAGGCCTTCGATGTCGACCTCGACGTTCTCGGGGATGTGGGTGGCCTCGACCTCGAGCGAGATCGTCGTGGCGTCGAGGTTGGCCAGGGTGCCGGCGGCGGACTCGCCCACGAGCACCACGGGGACCTCGACCTGGACCTTCTCGCCCTTCTTCACGACGAGGAGGTCGATGTGCTCGATGATCTGCAGCACCGGGTCCTTCTGCACGTCCTTGACGAGCGCGAGCTGCTCGGTGCCGGCGATGTCGAGCTCGAGCACCGCGTTGGCGCGGCGGATGAGCAGACCCACCTGGTGGCCCGGCAGGGCGATGTGCACCGGAGCGGTGCCGTGGCCGTAGAGCACGGCGGGGATCTTGCCTGCGGCGCGCAGACGGCGGGCGAAGCCCTTGCCGAACTGCTCGCGCAGCTCGGCGGCGACCTTGAAGTCGTCGGACATGATGTTCTCCTTTATGCGGGCGCACGGGCCCGATGAGCGGGTGAGCGTTTTCGACTCGAACGCGAGCGCGTGAGGAAAGCCGTGAGCCTTGATCACTGCGTCGATCACGGATGCCTCGCCGCCGAAGCGGCACGGCGGCATCCCTCGCCGAAGTTCAGTCCACAAGCCTACCAGCGACGCCGGTAGCATGGGAATCGCCCGTCATCTCCGAAAGGACCGCCATGCAGCCGACCCTCGCCTCGGACATCCTTCTCTGGGTCATCGGCCTCATCAGCCTGGGCGGACTCATCACCGTGGTCGGCGCGTTCTGGGCCGTCGGCCGCTCGTCCTACCGCAAGTAGTCGCGCCGCCCGTCGACGCTCCTGGGGGCTTCGTCGCCGCGGCGGTCACACCGCCATCACCGCGAGCATCACGGCCATCCCACCCGCCATCAGCGCATGGCACACGTGCCGCGCCCGATGGTGGGACGAGCGCACGAGACCCACGATCCACCACACCGCGAACGCGGCGACGACCGCGATGACGACGCCGTTGAGCACGACGATCCACTCCGGGGTCGCGGCCGGGGCCGCGGCATCCGTCGCTCCGCCGCCGTGATGATGACCGGATGTCCCGTCCCCACCGGAGCCCATGAGCGCCGGCATGGCGACCAGCATCCAGACCATCGCGCCGGTCACGACGGCGTGTCCGGCGAGGTCGACCCGCCCCGCGCGTGAGGGGGACTGCGGAAGCGACACCAGCAGCGCGATCGCGACGACCGCGAACACGGCGAGCTGCGCCCACGTGAGTTCGGCGCCCGCAGCCCACCACACCATCGCGACCATGGCGATGCTCATCAGCAGGTGTGCGATCTCGACGACTTCGGTGGTGCCGAAAAGCGTGCCTGCCGGCGCCGCACGACGGGTGCGCACGAGCGAGACGAGAGAGACGAGACCCGTCACCGAGAACAGGATCGTGAAGACGGCGCTCCACAGCGGCGAGAACATGGCACTCCAGCGGTCGGGGGTCGGGGGTCGGGTGGGACGATCCCTGAGATTACTCTACGATTTGTAGACATATCTGCTGACAACCCCGGGAGCACCGCCATGACCACCGCCGACGCGCCTCCGCTCGAGGCCGCCACCCCCGCACCGGCTCCGCGCCGCCGGCGCATCAACTGGTTCGCGGCGTTCTGGCGGTGGCACTTCTACGGCTCGGCGATCGTCATCCCCGTGCTGCTCGTCCTCGCGATCACCGGGCTCACCTATCTCTACCGCGCCCAGGTCGACGCCCTCACCCACCCGGGCGTGCTCACCGCGAGCGCACCCGCGGGCGCGGAGCGCGCCCCACTGTCGGCGCAGGAGGCCGCCGTGCGCGCGGCCTACCCCGACCGCGACATCCTCTCGGTCACCGACAACTCGGGCGACCGGTCGACGATGTTCGTCACCGCCGTCGGCGACACCACCCGCAATGTCTACGTCGACCCGTTCCGCGCGAGCGTCACCGGCGACCTGTCGACCGACGACCTCGTCTCGGACTGGGCTCTGCGCATCCATGGCACGCTGCTCGCCGGCGACCTCGGCGACCGCGTCATCGAGCTCGGCGCCTGCTGGGCGATCGTGCTGTCGATCACCGGAGGCATCATCTTCTTCCTCGGACGCAAGCCGCGCGTCGGCGCCCGGCGCAAGCGCCTGCCGATGTCGGGCGTGCGCTCCACGCACGCCTGGGTCGGTCTCGGGGTCGGCGTCGGCATCCTGTTCCTCGTCGTCTCGGGCCTGCCGTGGACCGGATTCTGGGGCGCACAGGCACAGCAGGTCGCCGCGCAGAACGGCACCGGGCTCTGGGGCGACGACCCCGGGGCATCCTCGACCGTCGGAGACCTCATCGAGCGCACCGACGGATCGTCGGGACCGGCCGGGTGGGCGATCTCCGAGGGACGGACCGGCACGTCGACGGGGGCGGGCTCGGTGATCTCGATCGACACCGCCGTGGCCACCGCGCGCGCGCAGGGCGCCCCCGAGCCCTACTTCGTCGCCTACCCCGAAGGTGAGACGGGCGTCTACAGCGTCTTCGGCGATCAGTGGCACAACAACGGGAACCCGGCCGAATCGGATGTCTCGCTCGAGACGACCGTGCACGTCGACCAGTACTCCGGCGCGGTCGTCGGACAGTACGGCTACGCCGACTACAGCACGCTCGCGAAGATCGTGTCGCAGGGCATCGCCGGGCACGAGGGGCGCCGCTTCGGCCCGCTCAACACCGTCATCACGACCGCGTTCTGCCTGGGCGTGATCTTCCTGTGCGTGACAGGCCCCGTCCTGTGGTGGAAGCGTCGCGCCGGCGCGACGGGCATGGCGGCCCCACGCGGGCGACTCCCCCTCTTCACGAACATCGTGCTGCTCGCCGCCGTCGTGGCACTCGGGCTCTTCCTCCCGCTGTTCGGGCTGTCGCTTCTCGTGATCCTCGCGGTCGACCTGCTCGTGATCCGGCGTGTGCCGGCGCTGCGTCAGTTCTTCGGCTCGGTCTGAGCGGTGCCGCCGAGCGCGTCGAGCGCGCGCTCGGCGGTCGCCTGCGGCGACAGGTCGGAGACGAGTGTGACCCCGGGTTCGTCGGCATCGAGCGGCTCGACGAGCGCGAGCTGGGAGGCCAGCAGCGACGGGGGCATGAAGTGGGTGCGCGCCCGCATCCGCTCCTCCAGCACCGCCGCATCGGCGCTCAGCACGATGAATCGCACCGCCGGGTCGCCCGCCCGCAGCCGGTCGCGGTAGCGGCGCGCGAGGGCGGAGCAGGCGACCACCGCGCCCTCCCGAGCGGCCGCAGCGACGCGGTCGAGCCACGGCCAGCGGTCGGCATCGGTCAGCGGCACCCCGGCCGACATCTTCGCGATGTTCTCGGGCGGATGCAGCGCATCGCCGTCGACGAACGGCGCGCCCAGGCGAGCGGCGAGCGCCTCGCCGACGACGGTCTTGCCGACACCGCTCGGCCCGGCCACGACGATCCCCATCGCCCCAGTCTGGCGCCCCGCCGGGCGGCCCCGCGCCCTCTAGGCTGGAACCGCACGTTTCTGCGGCGTTCGCCGCGCATCCAAGGAGCATCAGTGACCGAGGCAGCAGCCAACATCGGAGTCGTCGGACTCGCCGTCATGGGGTCGAACCTCGCCCGCAACCTCGCCAGCCGCGAGGGCAACACCGTGGCGATCTTCAACCGCACCTACGCCAAGACCGAGGAGCTGCTCACCGAGCACCCCGAGGCCGGATTCGTGCCCGCGCGCGACTACGCCGAGTTCGCCGCGTCGCTGCAGAAGCCGCGCACCGCGATCATCATGGTCAAGGCCGGCGGCCCGACCGACGCGGTCATCGAGGACCTCATCTCGGTGTTCGAGCCGGGCGACATCATCGTCGACGGCGGCAACGCCCTCTTCACCGACACGATCCGCCGCGAGAAGCGCGTGCGCGAGACGGGCATCAACTTCGTCGGCATGGGCGTCTCCGGCGGCGAGGAGGGCGCGCTCAACGGCCCCTCGCTCATGCCCGGCGGCTCCGACGAGTCCTGGACCACGCTCGGGCCGATCCTGCGCTCGATCGCCGCGATCGCCGAGGGCGAGCCGTGCGTGACGCACGTCGGACACGACGGTGCCGGCCACTTCGTGAAGATGGTGCACAACGGCATCGAGTACGCCGACATGCAGCTGATCGCCGAGGCCTACGACCTCATCCGTCGCGGCACCGGCAAGTCGCCGGCCGAGATCGCCGACATCTTCGCGGCGTGGAACGAGGGCGAGCTGCAGTCCTACCTGATCGAGATCACGGCGGAGGTGCTGCGACAGACGGATGCCCCCACCGGCCGCCCGCTCGTCGACGTCATCCTCGACCAGGCCGGGGCGAAGGGCACCGGCGGCTGGACGGTGCAGACGGCGATCGACCTCGGGGTGCCCGTGTCAGGTATCGCGGAGGCCGTGTTCGCCCGCTCGCTGTCGAGCCACCCCGAGCAGCGCGCCGTGTCGCAGAACCTGCCGGGTCCGCGCGGCGAGATCGCGGTCGACGACGCCGACGCGTTCGTCGAGCAGGTGCGACTCGCGCTCTACGCGTCGAAGATCGTGGCGTACTCGCAGGGGTTCGACGAGATCCGCGCCGGCGCCGCGCAGTACGACTGGTCGATCGACCTCGGCAAGGTCGCCTCGATCTGGCGCGGCGGGTGCATCATCCGCGCCCAGTTCCTCAACCGCATCACCGAGGCCTACGACGAGCAGCCGACGCTCCCCGTCCTGCTCACGGCCCCGTACTTCGTCGACGCCCTCGAGCGCGCGCAGAGCGCGTGGCGTGAGATCGTGCGCGTGGCCGCGACATCCGGGATCCCCAGCCCGGCGTTCTCGTCGTCGCTGTCGTACTACGACGGCCTGCGCGCCGACCGGCTGCCGGCGGCCCTCATCCAGGGACAGCGCGACTTCTTCGGCGCCCACACCTACAAGCGCGTCGACCGCGACGGCACCTTCCACACGCAGTGGTCGGGCGACCGCACCGAGATCGAGGCCGTCGACACGCACTGACCCCGCACAACGAACGGCGCGCGGCCCCGGGGCATCCGGGACCGCGCGCCGTTCGCGTGTACGGGGTCAGCGCGTGATGTCGCGCACCTCGCCCTTCTCGAGGCGGAGACGCCGATGCGCGCGCTTCGCGACGGCCGAGTCGTGGGTCACCACGAGGAGGGTGAGCCCCTCCGCGTTCAGCGACTCCAGCAGCACGAGGATCTCGTCGCGCATGCTCTCGTCGAGGTTGCCGGTGGGCTCGTCCGCCAGCAGCACAGCGGGGCGCTTCGCCGTGGCGCGGGCGATGGCGACACGCTGCTGCTGACCTCCCGACAGCTCGCCCGGCTTGTGGTCGAGCCGGTCGGCGAGGCCCACGTGCGTGAGCGCCTCGACCGCCCGCGCGTGCCGTTCGGCCGCGGGAAGGCCCAGCGGGGCGAGGCCCATCTCGACGTTCTCCTGGGCGGTGAGCGTCGGGATGAGGTTGAAGCCCTGGAAGACGAACCCGATCTGCGTGGCGCGAAGGCGTCCCAGTTGTGCGTTCGACGCCGTCGCGATGTCGATGTCGCCGAGTTTCACGCTGCCGCTCGTGGGGCGGTCGAGCGCCCCGAGCAGCTGCAGCAGGGTCGACTTGCCGCCGCCCGTCGGGCCCTGGATGGTCGCGAACTCGCCCGCGCCGATCTCCAGATCGACCCCCTTGAGAGGGGTGACGGTGCGCTTCTTCTGCGCGTACGTCTTCACGACGGCGCTGAGTCGGTAGCCGGCCGCGGCGACGGGCGCCTCGACCGATTCCGGTGTGGTGTCGATGGTGGTGTCCATGTGTCCTGTCCTGACCTGTGTCGAAGGGATGCCGCGGCTCACGCGACCGAACGGAGGGCTTCGGCAGGGCTCAGCCGCGCCGCGCGCCAGCCGCCGAATGCGCCTGCGACGACACCGCCGAGCACGGCCAGGCCGATGGCCGCCACGATCACCCAGACGGTGACGGGCGCGTGGAGGACGATGTTGCTGACCGCCTGGGTCGTCTGACCGAAGCCGCCCGGTGCGCCGCCACCGCCGCCGGGACCGCCCTGACCGCCGGTCGAGGTCGACGGGGCGGAGGAGATCGTCGGGGAGACGATGTTGATGATGATGATCCCGGCGAGGCCGATCACGAGTCCGACGACGCCGCCGATGAGGCCCTGCACGAGGGTCTCCCCCGCGACCTGCCCCACGACTCGGCCGTTCGACCAGCCGATCGCCTTGAGGGTGCCGAACTCCCGCGTGCGTCGTGAGACGCCCGAGATGGTGAAGAGCACGGCGAGCGCGAGGGCGACGACCAGCACGATGACCGAGAGCCAGGTGCCGAGGTTGGTGATGAGCGAGGTGGCGCTGGACAGCGAGCCCGACACGGTCGAGGCGAGGTCGCTCTGCGAGCTCACGGTCGCACCCGAGATCGCGGCGCTGAGGTCCGTCTTGATGCTCGAGATCGCATCGGCGGAGGTCGCCTGCACATAGATCGTCGACACCACGTCGCCGACGCCCGCGAGCTTCTGCGCGACATCCAAGGGGATGTAGACGTCGCTGGCCGTGTCGGCCGATGACGAGTCCGAGGTGCTCGAGGCGACGATCCCGACGATGGTCATGTCGGTGCCGCCGACCGAGATCGTGCTGCCGACGGCGAGGCTCTTGCTCGTGGCGTACGTCGAGTCGACGACCGCGACGTCGGTGCCCTTGTCGCTCGCGGTGAGCAGACGGCCGGAGCTGACGGTGACCGCCGAGAGGGGGCCGACAGTGGCGTTCGACGGGTCGATGCCGAGCACCGTGAATGAGTTCACGTCGAACGAGCTGGGGCCGCCCGCACCCCCGCTCTCGCCGCCCGACGGCGGCTGACCCTGGGTGCCGGTCGACCCGCTCGACGAGCTCTGCGACGGGATCTGCCCCGAGAAGGTCATGTTGGTGAGGCTGAGCGCGCCGGATGCCGCGGCCACCCCGGTCGTCGAGGTGACCGTCGACAGCGCGGTGGCGTCGAGCGTGCCGCGGCGCATGTCGGTGACCAGGCGCGATTGGCTGAGGGTCGTCGTGCCGTCGGAGGTCGAGCCGTCGCCGCTGCCGAACTGGAAGCGGCCGTTGCTCGAATCGGTGGATGATCCGGGTTGACTCACTGCTCCGGTGACGGTCAGGTCGGTGCCGACGCCGTAAACGGACGCGAGCGCTTGGCTCTGCGCGTCCTTGACGCCTGCGGCGAGCGAGTTCACGATGACGACGAGCGCGATGGCGATCGCGAGTCCGGCCGCGACGATCGCCGTCTGCTTCTTGCGCCCACCGAGCTCGCGGCGCAGGTATCTCAGATACATGTGGAAGGTCTCCTCTCGGGGTCTGTGTCCCGCCTGGGACGGTAGGCACCGGGATGATGTGCGCGACATCTGTCGCCTATGTGCCGCCGATGAAGGGAGAGCCTTCCGAAACTCACAGCAGGGACATAGGATCTGCCATAGTCGACTCATAGACAGGCGCGCAGAATCGGAGGTATGACCACGCCCACCGTTGCACCCGCCCTCACCCGCGCCGACGGGACTCCCCCGCGTGTGCTCGTCGTCGACGACGAGCAGATGCTCACCGATCTGCTGTCGATGGCTCTGCGCATGGAGGGCTGGGACGTGAAGTCCGCGGCATCCGGCTTCCAGGCGCTGCAGGCGGCCCGCGACTTCGAGCCCGACGCCATGGTGCTCGACATCATGATGCCCGACCTCGACGGGATGTCGGTGCTGCACCGCCTGCGTCAGGCCGGCAGCGATGTGCCGGTGCTGTTCCTCACGGCGAAGGATTCGGTCAGCGACCGGGTCGCCGGACTCACCGCCGGCGGCGACGACTACGTCACGAAGCCGTTCAGCCTCGAGGAGGTCGTCGCGCGCCTTCGTGGTCTCATGCGTCGCGCCGGAACCGCCCAGGCGAGCGACGCCGAACCCATCCTGCGAGTTGGCGACCTGTCCCTCAACGAGGACAGCCACGAGGTCGAACGCGCGGGACGCGAGATCGAGCTGACCGCGACCGAGTTCGAGCTGCTGCGCTATCTCATGCGCAACCAGCGTCGCGTCGTGTCGAAGGCGCAGATCCTCGACCGCGTCTGGAACTACGACTTCGGCGGACGCTCCAGCGTCGTCGAGCTGTACATCTCGTACCTTCGCAAGAAGATCGACGCGGGCGAGACCCAGGCCCTCATCCACACGGTGCGCGGCGTGGGCTACATGATCAAAGCCTCGCAGTGATGGCCCGTTCCCCCCGGCAGTGGCTGCGACGCCGCTGGTCTCTGCAGACGCGCCTCATGGTCACAGTGATCGGCTTCGTCTCGGTTCTGCTGGTGGCGATCGGCTTCGCGACCGGTGCGATCCTGAACCACATCCTCCAGGACAACCTCACGGCGCGCCTCACGAACGAGATGCAGCTGCTGCGGGTCGATCAGACCTCGACCGCGGCCGAGATCCTCACCGGTGGACGCCAGGAGGCCGGCTTCCTCCTGGTGGTGCAGAACTTCTCGAACGGGCCGACGTCACCCCAGACCGTGACCGGCGCCTACGTCGGCAGCGACCTCACCGTGCACACGATGACCTCGGCCGACCAGTCCGCGCTCATCGCGGACCTGCGCACACCGGGCGATCCCGACAACGGCGCGGTGACCGAGGCGACCGCGGGAACGCTGGGCAAGTACCGCCTGATGGCGGCGACGGCGCCCGGAGGCACCTACGTCATCATCGGCATCCCGACATCGACGCTCACCCAGACCGTCACCCCCATCCTCACGACGGTGGCCGGGGTGACGGTGGGCGGCCTCCTGCTGCTCGCCATCATCCTGACCTTCGTGATCCGGCGCAGCTTCGCTCCGCTGCGTGCCGTCGCCGACACCGCCACGCGCGTCGCCGCGCTCCCGCTCTCCGAGGGTGACGTGTCGATCTCTGAACGCGTGCCGAACGGGCAGACCGACGACACGACCGAGATCGGGCGCGTGGGACTCGCCCTGAACACGCTGCTCGATCACGTCGACGAGTCCCTGGCCGCGCGCCATCGCAACGAGGAGCGGATGCGGCAGTTCGTCGCCGACGCGAGCCACGAGCTGCGCACACCCCTCGCCTCCATCCGCGGCTATTCGGAGCTGTCGCTGCGCGCGATGCGTCAGGCACCGGCGATGGCGATCGAGAACACCGAGCAGGCGCTGGAGCGCATCCAGGCGCAGTCGCTACGCATGTCGGCCCTCGTCGAGGACCTGCTGCTCCTGGCGCGCCTGGAAGAGGGCCAGGAACTCGTCTACAGCGGCGTCGACCTCACCCGGGTCACCGTCGAGGCGCTCGGCGACGTACAGCACACCGGACCCGATCACACCTGGGTGATGGATGTCGCGGCGGAGCCCATCGTTGTCGCCGGCGACGCCGCGCGGCTCAGCCAGGTGATCGTCAACCTGCTCGCCAACGCGCGCACCCACACCCCGGCGGGCACCACGGTGACCTTGACCCTCCAGCAGCAGGGTGGCGAGGCGGTGCTGTCCGTGCACGACGACGGTCCGGGCATCGCCCCGGAGATCGCCGACGAGCTGTTCGAGCGTTTCGCGCGCGCCGATTCCTCACGCGCCCGCCGCACCGGCGGCACCGGGCTCGGCCTCTCGATCGCCCGCGCCATCGTGCACGCGCATCACGGCTCCATCGTGGTGTCGTCGAAACCGGGCGACACCACGTTCACCGTGCGTCTCCCCGCTCGTCCCGAGCAGATCGCCCGCGCCGACGCCGCGTGAGCCGGACGGGTGGGCTCCGCGCCCGCCCGCTCAGTAGCCGCTGAAGGCGTCGGTCGCGACCGACTTCGCGCTCGCGAGCGCCGGCGCGAGGTCGGCGATCAGCGCCGCCGGGCCGGAGATGTACGCGTGGCGCACGGACAGATCGGGAACGGCGCTGCGGAGAGCCGCGGCATCCAATCGGGATCCGCCAGCCCAGCGCCAGCCCGCCGGAAGCGCGCCCGGGTCCTCTCGGGTGAACACCACGACCGGGACGCCGGTGCGCGCGAGCTCGTCGCGGAACACGACGTCGGCGGCGCCCGCGGCGACGTAGACGAGCACCGTGTCGCGCGCGATGCCTGCGAGGTGGTCGTGGCGCAGCTGCGACACGAACGGCGTCACCCCGATCCCCGCCGCGACCAGGAGGACGGGGGCCGGCGTGCGTGGCAGCACGAAGTCGCCCCAGACGCCGGTGGCGGCGAGCACGTCTCCCGGCTCGACCTCGGCGAGAGCGCGCTTGTAGGAACTCTGCGCTCCCCGACCGTCGCGGAACGCGATGCGCACCTCGGGAAGGTCCTCGGGAGCGGACACGATGCTGAACTCGCGGCGGGTGCCACGGGCGTCCGGTCGCCGATGCGGCACGTCGAGCTCGAGGTACTGCCCCGCCTCGAACCGGAAGCGCCGCTTCGCGCGGAAGGTGAGCGCGGCGAGGGTCGGGGCGAGCTGCTCGCGGGAGACCAGGGTGAGCCGCACCGCCTGACGCAGCGCGAACGCGAAGGCGACGAGGTTGGCGATGACGAGCGCCCGCTCCTGGCCGAGGGTGATCTCACCGAGCGGGATCGGCCAGCCGGCCAGCACACCCGCGACCGCGGCGACCGCGAACTGCTGCCACCGACGTGGCGGAAGGGTCAGGGGCTCGGACAGCATGAACGCGCCGAGGAAGAGGAACGGGCTCTGCAGCAGCGCGAACTGCAGCGCTGTACCGAGGTCGAAGGCGAAGCCGGCGGCGGCATACTGCACGGCCTGGCGCACGACCGAGACCCCGACGGCGAGCACCAGGAAAAGCAGCACGACCCGAACCTTCTCGGTGCGCCACACGACGGCAAGGCCGAACAGCGCCACCGGCAGCGCGAGCGCGGGCGCTCCCACCCACCAGCCGGAGGCGCCGAGCGCCGGCACGGCGATGCCGAGCATCGTCAGCGCTGTCGCCCCGGCTGCGGCCGGGTTGAGCACGTGACGTCCCCGCCACACGAGCACGTACTTGGATGCCGCGGCCACCGCACCCGCGATCGCGATGCCGCCGAGTCCCGCCGGGTCGAGTGTCGGCCAGAGCACGAACAGCAGAATGCCGGCCGTGATGAGCGACGACTCGATGCGACCACCGAGGCGCAGCAGGCGCTGGGCCGCGGCATCCGTCGCGACGCACACGACCACCAGCACCGCTGCCGTCGCGGCGAGCTCGCCCGGGGTCGGGCCGACGAGCCCGGCGAACGACAGCGCCAGCGAGATCACCGCGAGCGCGGCGAGGGAGAGCAGCACGAGTCGGTACATCGACACGCGCCCCAGCACCGCGAACACGCGGTTCCAGAGCGCGGAGAGCTGAGCGTTCATCGGAGCCCCTTTCAGAAGAACAGGTCGACGGGCGCATCGGGCGACCACTCGACCTGACCGTCGGTCGTCATGCGCACCCAGTGCGCATCGAGGGATGCCGTGGCCCGCGGCCCCTCGTCGAAGAACAGCGCGGTGGCGGCAGCATCCGCCGTCATCGCATCGGAGGCGATCGCCCACGTCGCCGCGACCGTGCGCACCGGTTCGCCGGTGCGTGCATCGAGTACGTGGTGCAGGCCGTCACCCCACGCCCGACGGTTCACCGCAGAGGCGCACAGCGCCCCGGACGCGACCGTCGCCACCCCGATCGCGCGGGACGGGTCGTAGGGGTGCTCGAGGCCGATGCGCTCGGTCACGCCGTACACGGAGATGTCGCCGCTGGCGTCGACGACGTGCGTGTCATGGGTCTCGGCGAGCACGGCCGACACCCGGTCGACGAGACGACCCTTGCCGATGGCGCCCACATCGATCACGGCAGGCGCGTCGAGCGAGAGCGTCCCGGAGTGCCAGTGCAGGATGTCGCGCCACGCCGCCGGAGCGGGAATCGCCCCGCCCGCGACGAACGAATAGGCGGGGTCGTAGCCGAGGGCGTCGAGAGAACGGCCCACGAGCGGGTTCACCGCTCCCCCGGTCTCGTCCGAGAGCCGGGCGTACAGGTCGAGCATCGAGGCGCCGTCCGCAGGGAGCGGCGCCGAACCCCCCGCCGACAGGCGCGCGACGAGCGAGTCCGACCGGAACCGGGACCACTGCTCGTCGAACTGCGCGACGAGCGCCGCGACCCTCGTGCGCACCCGCCCGGAGACCGGAGCCTCCGTCTCGACCGCCCACCGGGTGCCGATCGCGTCGAACTCCCAACGGGCGGAGAAGGTCACGCCGCCGCTTCGGTCTTGATCTCGGCGATCGCCTTGTTGAAGCCGCCACTGGTCAGCGAGGAGCCTGCGACACGGCTCACCGAGATGCTGTCGATGCTCTTGCCGACGACCTCGGCGGAGATCCCGCCGATGAACTGCGACTGGTACTGCTGCGACTCGCGGGCCTGCGGGTTGCCGGTGACCTCGACGCTCTCGATCACGCCGGTTTTGAGCGTGACGGTGACGTCGATGGTCTCGACCGACTCGGGGGTCTGGTAGGAGCCCGTCGCGCTGAACGTGCCGTCCTTGTAGGAGCCCGAGGACGTGGATCCCGACGAGGTCGACGAGCCGCTGGTGCCGGACTGCGAGCCGGAGCCCGTGGTCGAGGTGGTCGAGGTCGTGGAGCAGCCGGCGAGCACGGCGATGCCGGCGATGCCGAGAAGGGCTGCGGAGGTGCGGACGGTGCGGGGTACGGCGGTGGTGCGGATCATGAAGGTCCTCCTGCGTCGGTTCCGGGGGCCGCCCGGAGCTCCGGGCTCATCCATCCTTGCGAATGAATCTGGACGATCGTGCAGAGCGGGCAACCGGTTGTAGATGACGCGGGCCCGCGGCATCCGCTCGGTCAGGCAGCCCC